>NZ_CP016353.1:3920454-4240227 GCF_002240355.1 Prauserella marina | reverse complement strand
TGCACCTCACCCGCGCCGGAAAGAGCAAGCGCCACCGCGTCGGCCTTCGCCTCACCCGCGGTGATCAACCACACCTCGGCGGCTTGCCTGATCGCGGGAAACGTCAGCGAAATCCGGGTGGGGGGCGGCTTGGGGCAGTCGCGCACCGCGACTACCGAGCGCTCGTTCTCGTAGGCCGCGGGCGACTCGGGGAAGATCGAGGCGGTGTGCCCTTCCCCGCCGAGACCGAGCAGGAGCACGTCGAACGCGGGTACCGCGGCGCCCGGGCCCGCGTTCGCGGCGAGCACCTCGGCATACGCCGCTGCCGCCGCGTCGGCGTCATCGCCCAAAACCCCGTCGGAGGGCGCCATCGCGTGCACCCTCGCCGGATCAACCGGCACGTGATCGAGCAGCGCCTCCCGAGCCTGCAACTCGTTGCGTTCGCCGTCGGCCGAAGGGACGAACCTCTCGTCACCCCAGTAGATGTCAAGTCGCGCCCAGTCGATCGCGTCCCTGGCGGGGGAGTGGCGAAGCTGCTCCAGCACGGCGATGCCGGTGCCACCACCGGTCAGTACCACCGAAGCCGATCCGTTGGCGGCTTGCAGGTCGACCAGTTTCGTCAGCAGCCGCGCGGCGGTGGCCGCCGCGAGCAGTTCGGCGTCGGCGTGGACGACGACTTCCGGCGAAGGGCTCATGCGTTCACCTTCGTGGTTGTGGTCTTCGAGGCGGCCGTTTTCTTGCGTGCCGCGGAGAGCTTGCTCAGGCCGTGCAATGCCGCCTCGTAGATCTCGTCGGGGTCGAGCCTGCGCAGTTCCTCGATGAGACAGTCGCGCGTGTCCCTGCGCCGCAACGAGATCCGCCGCTTCGGCTGCCCGGGCTGGGTCAGCGTTCCGGTCCTGCCGTCGGGGCGGACCAGCTCGATCGCGCCGGAAGGACGATCCAGCTTCACCGCGACGATGCCCTGCGCGCTCGTGGTTTTCACCCGCTTGACCGGGACCCTCAGATACTCGGCGAGCCATCCGGCAAGCAGCTCCGTCGATGGCGAATCGGCTTCGCCGGTCACCGAGGCACCCGTGATCCGTTCGTGCGGAGGCAGATCCAGCGCGGCCACGAGCTGAGCCCGCCAGTTGGTGAGCCTGGTCCACGCGAGGTCGGTGTCACCGTCGACATAGCTCTTGGCCCGCGCCGACAGCGCCCTGATGGGATTTTTCTCCGCCGCCGAATCGGTGATCCTGCGCTGCGCCAACTGCCCGAGCGGATCCTTCGCGGGGAACTTCGGTGCCGTGCCGGGCCACCACGTGACGATCGGCGCGTCCGGCAGCAACAACGGCACCACGGCGCTCTGCCCCTGATTGGCGAGCGCGCCGTAGAGACGCAACACGATGACCTCACTGGCGCCGGCGTCACCGCCGACCCTGATCTGGCCGTCGATCCTCGGAGCGGCCGTCCGCGCGCCCTTGGCGACGACGATGACCCGTGAGGGATGCTCCCTGCTGGCCTCGTTGGCCGCGTCGATCGCCGCTTCGAGCTGCTCGTCGTCCTCGGCCACGATCACCAGGGTCAGCACCCTGCCCAGCGCGACTGCGCCGCCTCTTTCCCGCAGCTCGACCATCTTCTTGTTGAGCTGAGAGGTTGTCGTCGAGGGAAGATCGATGATCACGGCCGCCTCCAGTGCCTGCCCGTGCGTTCCAGCATCTCGTCAGCGGCTTCCGGCCCCCACGAACCGGGTTGATACGGCTCGGGGGCGCCCTTCTTGGCCCAGTGATCGAGAACCGGGTCGAGGATCCGCCACGACAGCTCGACCTCTTCGTTGACGGGGAACAGCGACGGCTCGCCGAGCAGCACGTCGAGGATCAGCCGCTCGTAGGCTTCCGGCGAGGTTTCGGTGAACGCGTGCCCGTAGCCGAAGTCCATCGTGACGTCGCGGACCTCCATCGTGGTCCCCGGCACCTTCGAGCCGAAGCGCAACGTGATGCCCTCGTCCGGCTGCACCCTGATCACCAGCGCGTTCTCGCCGAGCTCTTCGGTCGAGGTCGAGTCGAACGGCAGGTGGGGTGCCCTCTTGAACACGACGGCGACCTCGGTGACCCTCCTGCCGAGACGCTTGCCGGTGCGCAGGTAGAAGGGAACGCCCGCCCAGCGCCGGTTCTGCACTTCCAGCGTCACCGCGGCGTAGGTCTCGGTCGTCGACTCCTTGGAGAAACCGGCTTCCTGCAACAGTCCCGGCACCTTCGTGCCGCCCTGCCAACCACCCGAGTACTGGCCTCGGGCGGTCGTGAGATCGAAGGGGCCGACCGGTTTCGTCGCGCCGAGCACCTTCACCTTCTCCGCCCGCAACGTGGTTGGCTCGAAGGAGACCGGTTCTTCCATGGCGGTCAGCGCGAGCAGCTGTAGCAGGTGGTTCTGGATGACGTCACGGGCGGCGCCGATGCCGTCGTAATAGCCCGCCCTGCCACCGAGACCGATGTCCTCGGCCATGGTGATCTGCACGTGGTCGACGTAGTTGGCGTTCCAGATCGGCTCGAACATCTGGTTCGCGAACCGCAGCGCCAGGATGTTCTGAACGGTTTCCTTGCCGAGGTAGTGGTCGATGCGGAACACCGAGTCCTCGGGAAACACGTCGTTGACGACCGCGTTGAGTTCCTTGGCGCTGGAAAGATCGTGCCCGAACGGCTTCTCGATGACGACGCGCCGCCACACGTCCTCACTGGAATCGGCGAGCCCGCTGCGCGCGAGTTGCTTGGTGACGACGGGAAACGCGCTCGGCGGGATGGAGAGGTAGAACGCCGTGTTTCCTCCGGTGCCGCGCTCGGTGTCCAGTTCCCTCACCGTGTCGGCGAGCCGGTCGAACGCGTCGTCGTCGTCGAAACTTCCCTGCACGAACCGGATTCCCTCGGCGAGCCGGTTCCACACCGATTCGCGGAACGGGGTCCTCGCGTGCTCGGCGACCGAATCGTGCACCAGCTCGCCGAAGTCCTGATCCTCCCAGTCGCGGCGCGCGAACCCGACGAGCGAGAACCCGGCGGGAAGCAGGCCGCGGTGGGCGAGATCGTAGATCGCGGGCATCAGCTTCTTGCGGGAAAGGTCGCCGGTGACGCCGAAGATCACGAGGCCGGATGGGCCCGCGATCCTCGGCAGCCGCTTGTCGCGGGGATCGCGCAGCGGGTTCGTCCAGCCTCGTTTCATGAAGCGAGCTCCTGTACGGCACGCATGACGTCGACAAGGCCGGCCGCCCTGTCGGTGAGATGCAACCGCAGCACCGGTCTCCCGTTGTCAGCGAGCACCTGACCGTCGCCAAGGGCCTGCGCCCGTTGCAGGGTTCCGAGGGAGTAGGGCCGGTCGGGGACGGCGATGTCGGTCTCGACGGCGCCGGTCAGCTGGAGGAAGACACCGTTGGGGTGACCGCCCTTGTGGTACTGGCCGGTCGAGTGCAGAAACCGGGGCCCCCAGCCGAACGTGGTCTGCAATCGGCACCGTTTGGCCAGTTCGGCCCGCAGCAGCCCGGCGGAGGCGTCGTCGAGCCGGTCGAGATACGCCTGCACCGACACGTAACCGTGTTCGGGCGCCGTCGCGAGAAATTCGCGCAGCACCCCGGCGAGACCGTCGCTTGTGGACACGTCGCCGTAGACCTCGACGGAACCGAACACGGCCGAAGGGCTTCCCGTCTCGCTCAGCGAACCGGGATCGTCGAGCAGCGAACGAGCCGCCTTCTTCGCGGCCTCGACGTCGGGCTGGTCGAACGGGTCGATCCCGAGCAGCCTTCCCGCGACCGCGACCGCCGTCTCCCACAACAGGAACTGCGCGCCGAGCGGTCCGGCGACCGCGATCGTCGCCTCGCCGAGCAGTTCGCCGATGGCGACCGGGGTCGCGTCCTGGCCCGCGTCGGCGAAGCCGGGCGCGCCCGCGTCCTCCACCACGACGGGAAGCAGCCCGGTGCCCTGCTTGCCGGTCGACTCCGCGATGAGCTGCTCGGCCCAGTCACCGAAACCCGCGATGCCGGAACCGGTGTCGGCGAGCACGACCTTCTCGGCGCCGTCCGCGTGCGCGGAGCCCAGCGCCGCGGCCAGCCGCAGCGCGGGGTTGTCGGCCGAGTCGGCCGAGAGCGCGTCGGCCACGCCCGCGGCCTGATCGAGCAGTCTGGCGACGTCGGCTCCCGCGAGACCGGCAGGCACGAGGCCGAACGCGGTCAGCGCGGAGTAGCGGCCACCGACGTTCGGGTCGGCGAGGAACACCTTGCGATAGCCCTCGTTCTCGCCGAGTTCGGCCAGCGCCGAGCCGGGATCGGTGACGACGACGATGCGGCTCGCCGCGTCGATCCCGGCCTCGGTGAAGGCTTCCGTGAAGATGCGCCGGTGACTGTCGGTCTCGACCGTCGTCCCCGACTTCGAGGACACCACGAGCATGGTCCGGTCGAGATCACCGGCGAGCGCGTCGGCAACCTGGCCAGCGTCGGTGGTGTCCAGCACGGTCAGCGCCACGTTCTCGGTTCCGGTGATCACCTCCGGAGCCAGCGAGGAACCACCCATGCCGGCGAGCACGATCCTGTCGATGCCCTCCGAGCGCAGGTCGGTACGCAGCGCCTCGATCTCGCCGATCAATGGACGCGAGGTCTGGTAGAGCGTTGTCCACGACAGCCGGATCGCGGCTTCCGCCTCGGCTTCGGAGCCCCACAGCGTGGGGTCCTGCGCCGCGAGCTTGCCCGCGATCCGGTCGGAGACGAGCTTGTCCAGCAGCGGCGCGGCCGACGATTCCACAGTGGAATCGATGCTGACTCCGGTGTGCTCAGCGCCCATGCGGCGTCAGCCCTTCGCTTTGTCGAGCTGCCCGGTGACCGTGTCGAGCAGTTCGGCCCACGACTTGTCGAACTTCTCGACGCCCTCGTCCTCCAGCGTGCGGAACACGTCGGCGACGTCGATGCCCGCTGCCGAGAGCTTGTCGAACACCCGCTGTGCCTCGGCTCCGGAGCCCGACACCCGGTCGCCCTTGAACTCGGCGTGGTCGGCCGCGGCGTCGAGGGTCTTCTCCGGCATCGTGTTGACAGTGCCGGACACGACGAGCTCGTCGACGTACCTGGTGTCGGAGTAGTCTGGATTCTTCACGCCGGTCGATGCCCACAGTGGACGTTGCGGCGCCGCGCCCGCCTCGGCGAGGTCCTTCCAGCGCTGGGTGCCGAACAGTTCCTCGTAGGCGGCGTAGGCGAGGCGGGCGTTGGCAATCGCCGCCTCACCGCGCAGTGCCATGGCCTCGCCGGTGCCGATGGCCTCCAGCCGCTTGTCGACCTCACTGTCCACACGGGACACGAAGAAGGAGGCGACGGACTGGATGCCGCTCAGGTCGTGCCCGTTTTCCCTCGCCTGCTCCAGTCCGGCGAAGAAGGCGTCGATGACGGCCCGGTAGCGCTCGACGGAGAAGATCAGCGTCACGTTGACGCTGATGCCCTGCGCGAGTGTCTTGGTGATCGCCGGAAGTCCCTGCTCGGTGGCGGGGATCTTCACGAAGATGTTGGGCCGGTCGACCGTCTTCCACAGGTCGGCCGCCTCGGCGACGGTCTTGCCGGTGTCGCGGGCGAGCCCGGGATCGACCTCGATCGACACCCTTCCGTCGACCCCGCCGGTCGCGGTGTAGACGTCGCGGAACACGTCGGCGGCGTTGCGCACGTCGGTGGTGGTGAGTTCCCGCACCGCCGCGTTGACGTCGGCGCCGCGGGCGGCCAGTTCCCTGACCTGCTCGTCGTATGCCTCGCCGTTGGAGAGTGCCGCCGCGAAGATCGTGGGGTTGGTGGTCACGCCCACGACGTGCTTGTCGCGGATGAGTTCGGCCAGATTGCCCGACGTGAGCCGTTCCCTCGACAGGTCGTCGAGCCAGATCGACACACCGGCCCGCGAAAGCTGGGCCAGCCGGTCGTTGTCGCTCATGACGTTTTCCCCTTTGCTGCTCGGAGTTCTCGGATCAGGAGTTCTTCTCCAGCGAGCGGCGGGCCGCGGCGACCACGGCCTCCGCGGTGAAGCCGAACTCACGGAACAGCGTCGCGAAGTCCGCCGACGCCCCGAAGTGCTCGATCGACACGATCTCGCCGTTGTCGCCGACGAACCGGTGCCACGGCTGCGCGATCCCGGCCTCGACGGCGACCCTCGCCTTGACGGTGGGCGGGATGACGGCGTCGCGGTAGCTCTGTTCCTGCGCGTCGAACCACTCGACGCACGGCATCGACACCACACTCGTGGCAACGCCCTCGGCCTCCAGTGTCTTCCTCGCCTCGACGGCGAGCTGAACCTCGGAGCCGGTGGCGATGAGCACCACGTCCGGCGAGCCGGTCGAGGCTTCGGCCAGCACGTAGCCGCCCCTCGCGACGCCCTCGGCGTTGGTGCCTTCGAGCACGGGCACGTTCTGCCGGGTCAGCGCGAGGCCCGACGGCGCGTGGACGTCCTCAAGCACCGCCTTCCACGCCGCGGCGGTCTCGTTGGCGTCGGCGGGCCGCACCACGTTGAGGCCGGGAATGGCGCGCAGCGAGGCGAGCTGCTCGATGGGCTGGTGGGTGGGCCCGTCCTCGCCGAGACCGACCGAGTCATGCGTCCACACGTAGGTGACGGGAGCCTTCATCAGCGCGGCCAGCCGCACCGCGGGGCGCATGTAGTCGCTGAAGATGAGGAAGGTGCCGCCGTAGGGCCGGGTGCCGCCGTGCAGCGCGATGCCGTTGAGGATCGAGCCCATCGCGTGTTCCCTGACCCCGAAATGCAGCGTGCGGCCGTAGGGGTTGGCCTTCCACATGTCGGTGGCCGCCGAGGAGGGACCGAAGGAGTCGGCGCCCTTCATCGTGGTGTTGTTGCTCTCGGCGAGGTCGGCCGAACCGCCCCACAGCTCGGGAAGCACACCGGCGACGGCGGAAAGCACCTCGCCCGATGCCTTCCTCGTCGCGATGCCCTTGGCGTCGGGTTCCCAGCTCGGCAGGTTCGCGGCCCAGCCCTCGGGCAGCGACCTGGTGCGCAGCCGGTCGGCGAGCTGCTTGCGCTCGGGGTTGGCGGCGGCCCACTCGTCGAAGCGCTCCGTCCACGCCGCGTGTTCCCTCTTGGCGCGGTCGAGCGCCTTGCGGGTGTGCGCCAGCACCTCGTCCTCGACCTGGAAGCTCTTGGCGGGGTCGAAGCCGAGGATTTCCTTGACGGCGGCGACCTCCTCGCCGCCGAGTGCCGCGCCGTGTGCCTTTCCGGTGCCCATCTTCTTCGGAGCCGGGTAGCCGATCACGGTGCGCAGCAGGATGAAGGAAGGGCGCGTGGTCTCCGCCTTCGCCGCCGCGATGGCGTTCTCGAACGCCACGACGTCCTCGCCGCCGTCGACGACCTGCACGTGCCAGCCGTAGGACTCGTAGCGCTTCGCCGTGTCCTCGGACAGCGCGATGTTCGTGTCGTCCTCGATGGAGATCTTGTTGTCGTCGTAGATCACCACGAGGTTGCCCAGCTCCTGGCGGCCTGCCAGCGAGGATGCCTCCGAGGTGACGCCCTCCTCGATGTCGCCGTCGGAGGCGATCACGTAGATGTGGTGGTCGAAGATGCTCTCGCCCTGCGGCGCGGCGGGGTCGAGCAGCCCGCGTTCCCTGCGCGAGGCCATCGACATGCCGACCGCGTTCGCGAGGCCCTGGCCGAGCGGACCGGTCGTGGTCTCGACTCCCGGCGTGTGCCGGTATTCGGGGTGCCCCGGCGTCCTCGAACCCCACTTGCGGAGCTGTTCGAGGTCGTTCAGTTCGAGGCCGTATCCGGCGAGGAAGAGCTGGATGTAGAGGGTGAGGCTGCTGTGGCCCGCGGAGAGGATGAACCGGTCACGGCCAGGCCACTCGGGGTCGCTCGGGTCGTGCCGCATGACGCGCTGGTACAGCGAGTAGGCGACCGGCGCGAGGCTCATCGCGGTGCCGGGGTGCCCGCTGCCGCAGTGTTCGACGGCGTCGGCGGCCAACACCCTGACCGTGTCCACCGCGCGGGTGTCCAGATCCGTCCAATCGGCGGGGTAGTTCCGGCGCAGTAGTGGGTTGTTCTCGGTGTTCGCGGCGTTTTCCGACACTGAACTCGGCTCCTGAGTCTGCGCGTGTGCTTCGCGTGTGCACAGCGTGCGTCTGCTGTTCGTGATTACCCGGTGGCCCGGCCGCCACCTACCTTAATCGATCCGGTAGCCGTCATCCGGCAAGTCGTCCCGCAAGCCGGCGGGCTGATCTCGCGCGGTGACGACGGCGTCGCGGACCGACATCGGCCAGCCTAGTAGGTAGGCGCTGACCCGGACGGCTGACCGACTCGGCGGACCCGCGAAGGTGGGACGGCCGGGCAACTACTACGATCTGTCAAGGCAGTGGGACATCGGGATGCCGGAGCACGCGTCGCGTACTCGCATCGCCTTCCCGCCTACCCCGAACTAACGCAGGGAGCGAGATGTCGTTGGTGAACGCTGCGCACCACCGCAGTGACAACACCAGCGCCGTGCACCCCACCGGCGAAAAACCAGCCGGTGGGCGGCGAGGTGTCCGGGCTGTCGTCGGCGCTTACGCCGCGCTCGCCAAGCCGAGGGTCATCGAGCTCTTGCTCGTTACCACCATTCCGGCGATGTTCCTCGCCGGAAGGGAGATCCCCTCGCCGTGGCTGGTGCTGGTGACGCTGCTCGGCGGCACGATGGCCGCTGGCAGCGCCAACGCGCTCAACTGCGTGATCGACGCGGACATCGACAAGGTCATGAACCGCACCAAGCGCAGGCCGCTGGTGCGCGACTCGGTGCCAAGGCGCAACGCGCTGATCTTCGGCCTCGCGCTCGGTCTCGCGTCGTTCGGCGTGCTGTACCTGACGGTGAACCTGCTGGCCGCGCTGCTGGCCATCGCCACGATCTTGTTCTACATCTTCATCTACACGCTGCTGCTTAAGCGCAGGACACCGCAGAACGTGGTGTGGGGCGGCGCGGCCGGCTGTATGCCCGTCATCATCGGCTGGGCCGCCGTCGAGGGCACCGTGCAGTGGCCTGCCTTCGTCATGTTCGGCGTCATCTTCTTCTGGACCCCGCCGCACACCTGGGCGCTGGCCATGAAGTACCGCGAGGACTACGAACGCGCCGGTGTCCCCATGCTGCCCGTCGTGGCGACGCCACAGCACGTGGCCAAGCAGATCGTCATCTACTCGTGGGTGATGGTGGGCTGGACGCTGCTGCTCGCCCCCGCGACGAGCTGGCTGTACACGACGTTCGCGGCGCTGGCCGGCGCGTGGTTCCTGTTCTTCGCCCACCGGCTTTTCGCCGCCGTGCGCCGGGGTGAGGAAACCAAGCCGATGTCGTTGTTCCACCGCTCGAACACGTATCTGATGATCGTGTTCTGCGCGCTGGCCGTCGACTCCGCCATCGGACTGCCGGTACTCGGCCTTCCGTTCTGAGTTTCTTCCCACCGCTTTCCCTCTTTCGCGCGTGACCGCCCGCCTGGACCCGCGGGGCGGGAATTCCCGGCCGACCGCGTTCGTTATATCTCGGCCATCCGATCCTTCTGCCGAAAGTGGGTTGCTCTTGTCCGTGTCCCCGTCAGACCGGGAACCCGACAGTGCCACCGGTGACACCAGCGCCGAGAATGCCCGGATCGCGGGAAAAACCGCGCAGATCGCCGCCGAACAGAGCTACGTCACCATGCTCTACGGCAGGCTCGACGCGGAGCGAGAACGGACGAAACGTCTGCTTGACACGGTGCTGCGCTCCAGCGGAGGCCCGCCACAGGCGCAGGCGGAACGCGACACCGCGACCACGACGCACAGCGACCGTCTCGCACAACTGAATTCGGTCGAGCAGGGGTTGTGCTTCGGCCGCCTCGACTTCGGCGTCGCGGCTGAAGCGGGCGAGGACGGCCCGGTCTACATCGGAAGGCTCGGCCTCTTCGACGAGGAGGACGACTACCGGCCGCTGCTGGTCGACTGGAGGGCCCCGGTCGCGCGGCCGTTCTACCTCGCGACGGCGGCCTCGCCCGACGGCGTCCGCAGGCGCAGGCACATTCGCACGCTGACCCGGCGGGTCGTCGACGTCGACGACGAAGTGCTCGATCTCGGCTCGGCCGAGCACACCGATCACCTCGGGCTCGCGGGGGAGGCGGCACTACTCGCGGCGCTGGAGCGCAGGCGGACCGGTGAGATGTCCGACATCGTCGCGACCATCCAGGGCGAGCAGGACCGCATTATCCGCGCCGACATGAACGGCGTGCTCGTCGTCCAGGGCGGGCCGGGAACCGGCAAGACCGCCGTCGCGCTGCACCGCGCCGCCTACCTGCTCTACACCTACCGCCGCCAGCTCACCAGCCGTGGCGTGCTCGTCGTCGGGCCGAACAGCACCTTCCTCAGGTACATCGGCCAGGTGCTTCCCTCGCTCGGCGAGACAGGGGTGCTGCTCTCGACGATCGGCGAGCTGTACCCGGGCATCGCGGCGACCGGCATCGACTCGCCTTCCGCGGCCGAGGCCAAGGGCGCGCTCGCGATGGTCGACGTGCTCGCGACGGCCGTGCGCGACCGTCAGCTCGTCCCCGACGATGTGCTGGACATCGACGTCGAGGGTGAGGTGCTCACCCTCGACCGCGCGACAGCGGAGAAAGCGAGAGCCAAGGCGAGGAAAACGCTGCGCCCGCACAACGTCGCGCGCAGGGTGTTCGCCGACGCCGTACTGGACCACCTCACCGAGCAGTCCATCCAGCGGCTCGAATCGAGCGTGCTCGACGACGTGCCCGACATCCCGCTCGCCGATGACGAGAGCGAGGACACAGAGCTGCTCGACGCGCGCGACCACACGGCGATCCGCCAGGAACTGGCGGAGGACAAGAACATCAGGGCGGCGATCGACTCGCTGTGGCCGAAGCTGACGCCCCAGGAACTGCTCAGTGACCTGCTGACGAGCAGCGCGGCATTGGAGTCGGCGGCGGGCGAGCACCTGTCTCCCGGCGCCCGCGCGGCGCTGCTGCGCAGGCCGGGCTCGCTGTGGACGGCCGCCGACATCCCGCTGCTCGACGAACTGGCCGAGCTGCTCGGCCAGGATGACACGGAGGCGCGCGAGCGCAGGGAACGCAGAGAGCGCGAGGAACGCGCCTACGCCGAAGGCGTGCTGCACGTGCTCGAACAGGACGACGAGATCATCGACGAGGAGATGTTGCGCGTCAGGGACGTGCTGGACGCCGAACTGCTCGCGGAGCGGCAGGAAGCCAGCAGCGACCTCACGGCGGCACAGCGCGCGGCGAGGGACCGCACCTGGACCTTCGGGCACGTCATCGTCGACGAGGCGCAGGAACTGTCCGCTATGGACTGGCGCCTGCTGATGCGCCGTTGCCCGAGCCGGTCGATGACGCTCGTCGGCGACGTGTCGCAGACCGGTTCCCCAGCGGGTACCTCGTCCTGGTCCGGCGTGCTCGCCCCCTACGTCGCCGACCGGTGGCGGCTGAGGGAGCTGACGGTCAACTATCGGACGCCAGCCGAGATCATGGACCTCGCGGCCGGTGTGCTCACCGAGATCGATCCCGGACTGAAGGCGCCTGCCTCGGTACGCGAGACCGGCGTCCCGCCGTGGCACCTTTCCGTGGCCCGCCGCGACATCGCGGGACAGATCAAGTCCATTGTGGAGGGAGAAATCGCCGAGGTCGCGGGAGGAACGGTCGCCGTTCTCGTGCCCTCGGAGCTGGAGGGACCGTTGTCGGCCGAACTGGCCGACGCCGACAGCGGTGATCCGGAGAATCCGAGAGTGTCCGTTCTCACGGTCGACAGGGCGAAGGGCCTGGAGTTCGACGGTGTCGTCGTCGTCGCTCCCGGCGAGGTCGTCGCGGAGTCGGCACGGGGCCTCAACGACCTCTACGTCGCGTTGACCCGGGCCACCAAGCGGCTCGGAATCGTCCACACGGGAGCACCGATCCCCGCCCTCTCAGGTGCGCAAAGTGGCGGTGAAGCGCCCAGCTAGGGTGTCCACATGCGCAATGCTGGCAAGATCATGATCGTCGCGGCTTTCGCCACGGCACTCACGGCGTGCTCGCCATCGAACGAGGAACCGACGGACCTGTCACCCGGCGAACAGCCGGTGCACACACCGGCTCCGGCTTCGGTATCCGAATCGGCGGCACCGTCGAACGGACAGGGTGAGCAGGCAGGCCAGTGCACTGCCGAGAACATCACCGTCGACCTCTCCGGCCAGGACCCGAGGGTGACGATCCCGAGGGACTGTGCCGCGCCGTCGAGCGTCCTGACCGAGGACCTTGAGGAGGGCACCGGCGCCTCGGCAACCACCGGCAACACGGTGGAGATCGACTACCAGGTCGTCGGCTGGTCCGACGGTCAGGTGGCGGAGAGCACCTTCGCGCAGGGCCAGCCGCTTTCCGTTCAGCTCGGCCAGCCGCAGGAGATCGAGGGACTGACCGAGGGGCTCACCGACATCCAGGACGGTGGCGTCCGGCTGATCGTGCTGCCGCCCGACCTCGGTTACAGCGCCCAGAGCGGCAACGCGCTCGCCGACGACACCGTCGTGATCGTCGCCGAAGCGGTCAGCGTCACCACGTCCTGACCCCGCGTGCGGGGCCGTCGGTGTTCATTCCACCGACGGCCCTCGCCGGGCGGGCCCGGGTTCAGGACGCCGGGGGAAGCAGCAGCAGTTTGCCGCTGGTTCGCCTGCCCTCCAGGTCCTCGTGCGCCCGCGCGGCCTCGGCCAGCGGGTAACGATGCCCGACGCGGATGTGCAGCAAACCCGACGTGATCGCGCTGAACAGTTCGTCGGTGCGCCACGTCAGCTCGGCCCTCGTGCGCGTGTAGTCGGCCGTCTTGGGGCGCGTGAGGTACAGCGAACCGCCCGCGTTGAGCTGCTGCGGGTCGACGGGCGGCACCGCGCCGCTGGCCGCGCCGAAGAGGGCGAGCAGCCCTCGGGGGCGCAGGCTCGCCAAGCTTGCCTCGTAGGTGGACTTGCCGACGCCGTCGAAGACGACGGCGACACCCTCGCCTCCGGTCAGTTCGCGGGCCGCCGACGCGAAATCCCGTTCGGTGTAGCGGATGATCTCGTCGGCGCCCGCCTTCCTCGCCAGTTCTTCCTTCTCCGCCGTCGACACCGTTCCGATCACGCGCGCGCCGCGGGCCTTCGCGAGCTGGACGAGCAACAGCCCCACGCCGCCCGCCGCGGCGTGGACGAGCACCGTGTCGTCCTCGGAGACCGGGTACGTGGACGACACCAGGTAGTGCGCGGTCACTCCTTGCAGCAGGGTCGCGGCGGCGACCTCGTCGGAGACGGAGCCGGGAACCTTGACGGCCAGCTCGGCGGGCACCAGCGCTTGCTGTGCGTAGCCGCCGAAGCAGCCCTGCCACGCGACCCGGTCGCCTACCGCGAGGTCGGTGACGTCCGCCCCGACCGCCGCGACCGTGCCCGCACCCTCCTGACCGAGCACGAACGGCAGCTCCACGGGGTAGACCCCGGCCCTGTGATAGGTGTCGATGTAGTTGACGCCGGCCGCGGCGACGTCGACAAGTACCTGGTCCGGCGCCGGTGGCCCGAGCTCGATGTCGGCGACCTCCAGCACCTCGGGGCCTCCGGTGCGCCGCACCTGAATCGCCGTTGGCATGCGTCCTCCTCGTTCGTTTCCGTTCACCGTGGATCGACTCGCTGACCAGCATTCAACCCCTGCCCCTTCAGCCACGGCCACACCGCTGGTCGGCGTGGGCCCCTCGGCCCGGTGTAGTCTGCGAGGACCGCCGGATACGCATTACTGACGCACTGATTCCCGATGGCAAGCCGGAATCTCCTCCCGGCGCGGAGCGCTGGTAACTGACGTGTTGATGCCTGTCTTCCTCGGCTTCGCCGCGGCCTTCCTCTTCGCCGCGTCCGCCGCGCTGCAACGGCGGGCGGTCATCGAGGTCGCCGAGGCCGACACCGAGCGAAGAGCGGTCCGGCATCGCGTTCCCGTCGCCTGGCTGATCAGAAAGCTGCTCAGGAAACGGGTGTGGCTCATCGGCTGGCTGACGAATTTGCTGGGGTTCTTCGCCCAGGCCGCAGCCCTGCACTTCGGTTCGATCGCGCTCGTCCAGCCGCTGCTGGTCACCCAGTTGCTGTTCGCGCTGCCCATGGCGTCGGCCGCGATCCGGCGCTGGCCTTCACCGCGGGACTGGCTCGCGGCGCTGGCCATCAGCGGTGGCGTCGCGCTGTTCCTGACCGTGGAGGGCGCCGCGCCGCTCGACGGGACACCCGATCGTGGAAGGCTGCTGCTGGCCGTACTGATCGCGGCGGCGACCGTGGTCACCCTCGTGCAGCTCGCGCAGGGGAGGGGGCCGCTGCTCTACGGTGCGTTCATCGCGACCGGCGCGGGTATTTGTTATGCGATCAGCGCGGCGATGATGAAACTGACCGCGGACAGCCTGCTCAACGAGGGAGTCCTTGCCACGGCACTGGACTGGCCGGGCTACGTGCTCGCGCTGTCGACGCTGTGTGGTCTGTTGCTCGGGCAGCAGGCGTACGGCTCCGGCTCCCTCTCCGCGGCGATCGCCGTTATGTCCATCGTCAATCCGGCCGCGAGCTATGCACTCGGCATGCTCGCATTCGGTGCGGTATTGTCCACCCAACCGGGTCCACTCGCAGCCAGCGCGGGTGCCGCGTTGCTGCTGGTACTCGGTGTGTTCGGACTTGCTCACTCACCGACGGTCCGGCAAGAAAGCAGCCGGACGGCGACACACGGGATTTACCCCGGTGGAAGTAACGTCCCCGGCGCCACATCGCGAAGTGGGCATTCTGAGTATTCCTCGGATAGCTGCCCACAAGAATGACGATCACGATTACCCGGAGGCCCGACCCGTGCATCATCGGTCATCAGCGAAAGATCGGGATCTGGTAGTCGAAATTCCGCATATGCGGGCAACGGTCGTCCGTGCCGCGATCATAGCGCTGGAAACCGCGATCATCCCGACCATTTTGTTGATGTTGTTGCTGCGTTATGTCGGGCTGGCCGCCGGATTGTCCGCTGTGCTCGGCTGGTGTGCCTTCGTCATCGGAACCCGCAGGATTCTCGGCAAGGAGCTGCCCGGAACCCTGTTGCTGTGCACGGGAATGCTGGCCGGAAAGGCCGCGTTCGCGCTGGTGACCTCAAGCGCGGTGGTCTACATTCTGCAACCCGTCGTCGGTTCGATCTTGATGTGTGTTCTTTTTGTCGGGAGCGCGGCGATGGGAAAACCGATCACCGCGAGACTGGCGCGTGATTTCGTGCATCTTCCCGCTGAATTGTTCACCCACAAGGCAGTGCGCAAGATATTTGTCAACGTCGCGCTGTTGTGGGGCGGTTCCCGGTTGATCGACGCCGCCATGACAGTCGGTTTTCTGCACTGGAGCGTCGAGGCCGGCCTGTTTTCCAGAGGGGTGCTCAGCGGGCTGCTGACCGCGTTGACGGTGGCCGTGTGCGCGAGCCACGGATGGCGGCGGTTGCGCAGCGTTCCCGGCATCACGCTGCGCCTCGGTCAGAAGCCGGTACCCGTCGCGGCCTGACCGGCGCGCACCTGGCCACAACACCGCGCGCCGCTTCACCGCGCAGGAGCCAGGTAACCCGTGGTATACGGGATTGTGCTCACGCCAGCGTCCGCGAGTGACACTCCGCTGACGGTCGGCGCCACCACCGGACGGCAGCGGCCGCGGTGGTGGCTTGAGATCCTGTTCGGCCTCGCCCTCTTCGGCGTCTACCTGCTCGGCAAGACGTTCCCGATCGCGGACAACACCCGCAGGGCGATGGCCAATGGCGAGGGCCTTCTCGCCGTGGAACGTGCGCTGGGGCTCGACTTCGAACTGTCTGCCAACCTGTGGCTCGCCGAGCAGGGCTGGCTGCGCGTGGCGGCGAACTACGAGTACGCCTTCACCTACATCGCGACGACACTGGTGTTGCTCGTCTGGGTGTTGTGGCGGCGCCCGGGGGAGTACCGGTGGGTTCGCAACTCGTTCGTGGTCATGAATCTCGTAGCCGTCGCGTGTTTCTGGGTCTTTCCGGTCGCGCCGCCGAGGATGCTGCCCGGCGCGGGTTTCGTCGACACCGTGCGGCTCGGCGGGACGTGGGGTTCGTGGGGCTCGCCCATGGTCGACGGTGCCAACCAGTTCGCCGCGATGCCGTCGTTGCACATCGGCTGGGCGCTGTGGGTGTCGGTGGTGCTCGCGAGGCTGTCCGGCGGCAGGCTCGTCCAGCTCGCGAGCGCTTTCCACGTGGCGGTGACGTTCGCGGTGATCATCGTGACCGGCAATCACTACTGGCTCGACGCGCTCGGCGCCGTCGTCGTGGTGTGGTTCGCGGTCGCGAGCGCTGGAAGACCACGGCGCGAACGGCTCAGCGCGGCGGAACTCGCGGCGCTGCGCGTCGACACCCCCGGCTCGCCGCAACACAACGGGCAGCTCGTCCTGCTTGGTGGGGAAGGAAAACCACCGGCACCGGGGGACCTCGTGGCGAGGATCGCGGGCGTGCTGCCCACGCTGCCGAGGCTCGCGTGCCGCGTCGCGACGGGCCCGTTCGCCCGGGCGCGCTGGGCCTCGCACGCGAATCCGGACTGGCGCTGGCATGTACCCGGATTCGACCTCGCGGGGCATGGGGAACGCGACGGCGGTATCGCCGCGCTGCACCGGCTGGTCGCCGAACTGACGGCCGAGCCGCTGCCGAGGGACCGCCCGCTGTGGCGGGTCGCCGTCGTCACCGGACTGGACACCGGCATCACCGCGCTCGTGGTACTCACGCATCCCGCGCTCGCCGGTCCCCGTGAGGTCGCCACGCTGGTGGCCGCGCTCTCCGGAGGTCACGCACCCCGAGAGGCCGTTGCCGACCGGCTGACGGCGCCGAAAGGGGTGTTCACGGGCATCGCCCAGCTCGCCGCGGACCGGCCGGACGCGCGCGGTGCGCGTGCCCGCCCGCCCCGGTTCAGCGCGGTCGGCATGAGCGCGGCGACGGTGAGGGACCTTGCACGGGCGCACGGAACCGAGGTCGCCACGGTGCTGGCGTGCGCGGTGGCCGCCGCGATCCGCAGGACCGCGCCCGCGCCGCTGCCTGACGCGGTTCGGGTATCCGTGCCACGACAACGGGCACCCGGTGCCGTACTGATCGAGGTGCCGCTCGGCGACCTGCCGGAAGCAGGGCGGCTGGCGAGAGCGGCCACGGCCGAGGCCGTGCTGTTCCGGCGCGCCGTCGCGGCAGCGTGGCTGGTGCGCCTGACCTGGCTGATACCCGGCAGGTGGCAGGGCCTTGCCCTGCTGCGCTACGGGGGATGGCCTTCGCGGCACGCTGGCCCTTACGGCTTCGCCACGGTCACCGATCTCACCGGTCTCACCGACCCTGCCGGAACGTGGTACGCCGGGCTCGCGGTGAAGGCGGTCTTTCCGGTCGTGCCGCGCGCGCCGGGGGCGGCCGTGGCGATCGGTCTCACCTCAGGCGGTCTCTCGGTGACGGCGGACCCTGGTGCCGTCGACGACGTGGAGCGCTTCCTCAAGGAGCTCCGCGCCGTGCTCGACGAGCTGCGCCTAGACTGACGCCGTGGCCGACACCGAGAACACCCAGGACGCCAAGGACAGCACAGACACCGCGCCGTCGCGGGCACAACTGGCCGCGGCCCGAGCGTTCGTCGCCGAACACGGCAAGCCCTCACGCGCGGTCGTCGAGCGCATCGGAAGGGCCGGAGCCAGGGTCGTGCTCGTCGGTGCCGACGGCGCGCTCGGCGATGTCGTCGTGCCCAGCGAGGAAACCGGTGCCGCGCTCGTCGAGGCCGTCGACGACCTCGAAGCGGCCACCTGGGACGCGGACACCGTCAACTCCACGTCCATCGGCGCCGCGCACCGGCGCAAGATGGCTGGCCCGCTCGCCAAGCGCTGAGATCCGGAGAGTTTTCCGGGCGGCCCCGACCGGCGGGACCGCCCTTCGCGAACCTCAGGCCGCTGCCGCTCGCTTCGCCGCGATCCGCTCCGGCTTCGGCCAGCGCACGTTGTGTGCCCAGCCGACCTTCTCGAAGAACCAGATGAGCCTCGCCGAGATGTCTACCTGCCCGCGCAGCACACCGTGCCTGGCGCAGGTCGGGTCGGCGTGGTGCGAGTTGTGCCAGGACTCACCCATCGACAGGATCGCGAGCGGCCAGAAGTTGGCCGCCTTGTCCCTGCTGGCGAACGGCCGGTCGCCCACCATGTGGCAGATCGAGTTGACCGACCAGGTGACGTGGTGCGAGAAGGCGATGCGGACGAGCCCGGCCCAGAAGAACGCGGTGACCGCGCCCCACAGCGACCAGGTCAGCAGGCCGCCGAGCAGCGCGGGCAGCGCCAGGCTCAACGTGATCCACAGCCAGAAATACCTGTTGACGATGCGCAGGTCGTTGTCGGAGACCAGATCGGGAGCGAACCGCTCGTAGTTGGTGACCTCACGGCGGAACATCCAGCCCATGTGCGCGTGCCAGAAGCCACGCGCGAGCGCCATGGGCGAGGTGCCGAACAGCCACGGCGAGTGCGGATCGCCCTCGCGGTCGGCGAAGGCGTGGTGACGACGGTGACTGGCCACCCAGAAAATCACCGAACCCTGCACGGCGAAGCCGCCCGCGATGGCGAGCGCGATCCGCAGTGGCCTTCCGGTCTTGAAGGCGCCGTGGGTGAAGTAACGGTGGTAGCCGACGGTGACGCCCAGGGTTCCCGCCGTGTAGAAGAACGCGGCGAGCCCGATGTCGACCCAGCTCAGTCCCCAGCCCCAGGCGAAGGGAACGGCCGCCACCAAGGCAACGAACGGAATCAGCAAGAACGCCTTGAGCACGATCATCTGACCGGTGGAGCGCTCATGGCCGATCATCGGCTTCGGCGGGGCTTTGGTTCCTGACACGCTAGCGGTGCTGCTCATGGTTCGGTGCGACCTCGCATCGGGTGGGGAGCGGATGGATCGGTACTCGGACAAACTTCCGGACCCGCTCAGCGTAGCGGCGCGAGCAGGCATTCACCCCGTCCGCGGATGAGGACGGTCGTGCCGTTGTCCGGGGTTCGCGGCTATTCGGCGGCGACGACCTCGGGTTTGTTCTCGCGACGGGTGTGACTGATGACGGGGCCTCTTTCCCGGGCCGCGCACCAGAGCGAAGCGGTGGCGATGATGACGAGCGCCGAGCCGAGCACGTGGAAGGACACCAGCGACTCCGGCACTCCCAGAGCCGTCTGCACGCTGCCCAGCGCGCCCTGGGCCAGCGCCACGGCCCACACGACCGTGTAACGCCGCCACAGCGCCGCGCTGGCGCCGAGGCGTATCCAGCGCAGCCCGAGTACGGCGAGCACGATCAGGTAGACCGCGAGCAGCGCGCCGTGGACGAAGGTCAGGGTTTCGATGGGGGCGTCGAGCCGGGGCGTATCGGGGTCCCCGCCGTGCGGTCCCGCTCCGGTGACGGTGGTACCGGCCGCCAGCAGCGCGCCCATGGCGACGACCAGCATCGTCAGCAGGTTCCGGTCGGCCTGGCCGACCTTCCAGCGCGGCGGCTCGTCGCCCTCGTTGAACGCGTGCAGCAGCAGCACGGCGAGCCACACCAGGACGGCGGAGGCGAGGAAGTGGACGGCGACCGTCCACCACAGCAGCCCGGTGAGCACCGTGACGCCGCCGATCAGTGCCTGCGCGAGAACACCGCCCGGCATCGTCCACGCGAGCTTCACGAGCCGCTTGCGGTTCGGGTACTCGATCTGGATGCGCCACGCGGCGAGCACGCACAGTGCCGCGACGATGCCGACGACTCCGGTCAGTAGCCGGTTGCCGAACTCGATCCACTGGGTGAGCGTCTCGTATTCGGGGTGCTCGACGGGGAACATGCTGCCGGAAAAGCACTGCGGCCAGGTAGGGCAGCCAAGGCCGGAGCCGGTCACGCGCACGATCGAGCCGGTGACGCCGATCCCGCCCTGTGCCACGATCGCGGCGATGGCGAATGCACGCTGCATCGTCCGCGAGGGGTAGGGCAGGCGCGCTACGAGCGAAGACAACCACTCCACGACAGTGAATAGTAGATGGCGGGCGTGGCGGCATCCGTGCTGGGTTGGCGTGCGGGCTCCGCTCGCGGCCGCTACGTGAGCTTCGTCGTCCTCGTGGCGATCGCGCCCGCGACGGCGGCCCACGCGATGAGCGTGACCACCGGTCCCCACAGCAGGGTGCCCTCGGTGAGCGCGGCTCGCAGCCCCTCGGCGAGCGCGCCCGAGGGCAGCAGCACGACGATGTCGCCGAGTACGCCCGGCAGGGTGGCCGGTGCCATGAGAATGCCGCCCGCGAGCAGCAGCACGAACCAGACGATGTTGGCCAGCGCCAGTACCGCCTCCGCGCGCAGTGATCCGCCGAGCAGTACGCCGAGTGCGCCGAAGGCCAGCGTCCCCGCCAGCAGGAACACGATGGCGAAGGCGATACCGGCTCCCGACGGCGTCCAGCCGAGCAGGGCGGCGACGGTGCCGAGCACGAGCACCTGGAGCGCGACGATGACGAGCGCGGCGACCAGTCGCCCTGCGACGAGCAGCCAGCGGGGGAGTGCCGTCGCGGAGAGCCGTTTGAGCACGCCGTACCTGCGATCGAAACCGAGCGCGATGGCCTGTCCGGTGAACGCCGACGACATGACGGCGAGCGCGAATATGCGCGGGGTCACCCAGTCCACTTTGGACATGTCGCCGATGTCGCCCGTGGGCAGGATGTCCAGCAGGCTGAGACCGACGAGCAGCACGAGGGGAATGAGCAGCGTCAGCAGGATCTGCTCGCCGTGCCTGAGGGTGAGTCTCGTCTCGATCCTGGCGTGGGTCAGCAGCATCGTGCCGAGCTTCCCCGGCCCGGGATCGGGCGTGAAGATGCCGGGCGCGAACCTGCTTTCCGTCGCCGTCACGCCCGCAGCTCCTTGCCGGTGAGTTCCAGGAAGACCTCTTCGAGGTCGCGTCTTCCGACGTGCAGTTCCTCGGCCAGCACGCCCTGCTGCGCGCACCACGCGGTGACCGTGGAGACCACCTGCGGGTCGACGACGCCGCACACGCGGTAGGCGCCGGGGGTGGATTCCCGCACCAGGTATCCCTCCGGCAGCGCGGAGGCGAGCAGATCCGTGTTCAGTCCGGCCCTCGCGCGGAACCGGAGCTGGGCGTCCTCCGCGTGCTCCGCGGTGAGCGCGCTCGGCGCTCCCTGGGCGACGAGCCTGCCGCCGTCGACGATGACGACGTCGTCGGCAAGCGATTCGGCTTCCTCCATGAGATGTGTGGTGAGCAGCACGCTGACTCCGTCAGAGCGCAGGGCACCGAGCAGTTCCCACACGAGCCGCCGCGCCTGCGGGTCCATCCCGGCCGTCGGTTCGTCGAGGAACACCAGTTCCGGCCTGCCGACGAGCGCGCAGGCCAGTGAGAGTCGTTGTTGCTGCCCGCCGGAGAGCCGTTTGAACGGGGTGCGCCTCGCCGACTGGAGCCCCAGTACGTCCAGCAGCCAGGCGGGGTCGAGCGGGTTGGCCGAACACGAGGCGACCAGCCGCAGCATCTCCTCGGCCCGCACACCGGGGTAGGCGCCGCCGCCCTGTGGCATCACGCCGATCCTCGGCCGCAGCGAGGCACTGTCACTGACCGGGTCGAGACCGAGGACCCTGACCGTGCCGGTGTCGGGCCGGAGGAAGCCTTCGCAGATCTCGACCGTGGTGGTCTTTCCCGCGCCGTTGGGGCCGAGCAGGGCAAGCAGGCTGCCTCGGGCCATCTTGAGGTCGAGGCCATCGACGGCGGTCGTTGATCCGAAGCGCTTCACCAGCCCGGTGATCTCGACGGCTGCTGCACTCACGACAACCAAGAGTACGGCGTGAAGCCGGGCTCACTTCGGCGAGGGCGTCACTGTCATGTCCCTGCGCAGCAGCATGGGAGCCGTACGCCAGATGACGAACAGGGCGAGCGCGACCACGATCGCGCCGGCGAGGTATGCCTGGTGCTGGATGAAGGAGCGTCCGTCGAACGTGCTGCCCGTCGGCGGGATGAGCATCGCGAGCACCGCGCTGACCACTGTGGCGACCGCCCGGAACCGCGAGGTCCCCGCCGATGCGGCGAGTGGGATGACCGCCCACAGCAGCCACCACGGCTGCATCGCGACGTGCAGCATCATGAAGGCGCCGAGCGACACCCCGAGCCCGATGATGGGCCGGTACCGCCAGCGGAAGCTGTCCCACAGGAACTTGACGGTGATCGCGCCCGCGACGGCGTAACCGAGCATGCCGAGGATGGCGATCACCGAACCGGTGTGGTTGCCGAGTCCCAGCACGATGCCGAGAATGCCGCCGACCTGACCGAGTTCGGCGATGGGCGAGATCCAGCTCCAGACCATGCCCGGCGTGCCGAGCGTGCCGATCCAGCCGAAGCCGAGCCCGGTGCCGAAGGCAACGGCGACGGCGACGGCACCCATGATCAGGAGCATGGTCAGTGCCGCCCACAACAGGTCGGTGAGCTTGCCGTACCAGCGTCTCGCGATCATCACGCCGAAGAAGCCGAGCGCGACGATCGCGTGGATCTTGATCATGGCCGCGAGCGCGATGAGCACGGCGCCGAGCGCGAGGAAGGCCAGTTCCCCCTTGGCAAGCGGCGGGGGAGCGTCGCCCTTGACTCGCATCGGGAGTCTTCTGATGCCGAGTTCGAGCCCCGCCAGCATCAGGCCGATGCCGAGTGCCTCGTTGTGCGCACCCGCGACGAGGTGGAAGAGCACGAGCGGGTTGACCGCGCCGAGCCACAGCGCGGTGCTCGGCTGCACGCCGAAGCGCTGGGCCAGCCTCGGCAGCGCCCACACCACGAGCGCGAGGCCGACGAGCGCGAGCAGGCGCATCAGCAGGACGCCCATGGCGACGTTGTTGCCGGTCGTGCCCGAGATCCAGCTCCCGAACTCAAGGAAGAGCGGGCCGTAGGGCGCGGGTGTGTCCCGCCACATGTTCGAGACACCGGCGGTGAGCGGATCGGCGACCCCGAGCGCCTGCGCTGGCCCCATCGAATAGGGGTCCATGCCGCGCACGACGATCTCGCTCTGCGCGAGGTAGCTGTAGACGTCGCGGGAGAACATCGGCGGGATGAGCAGCAGCGGCGCGATCCACATCGCGAGCGTGCGGTGCAGCTGGCCCTGGCTGGCCAGTCGCTGTCTTCCCGGTCTGGCGAATCTGCCGAGCAGCAGCCAGGCGATCACCATCATGCCCATGCCCGCGAAGGCGATCGCGAGCGAGACGGTCGGGATGCGCGCGAACAGCCGCAGCACGGGGATGTCGAGCACCGGGTTGAGGATCGGCGCCGCGCCCGCGCCGAGCGAGCCGAAGGCCAGCAGCAGCGCGCCGACCGTCCCCAGTCTGCGCACGACGTTGAGTGCCCTGGTCTCCTCGCCGCTCAGCGGCTCGACGTCACCGGGGTGGGCGGGTGAGCGCGTGAGCGGAACGGCCTCCACCTGGTCGTCGGAGGCGGCACTCCGGCTGTCCTCGCCGACCTCACCGGCAGTGCCGGTGACGTTGGTGTCGCCGTCGTGCTGTTGCGTTCCGCCCTTGCCCAAAGCCACGCGCGCAGCGTAACGACTACCGTCCCGGCGTGAGTCCGGTCACTCGCTTTTCGTGCCTCTTTGCCGTCCCCGACGAAATACGACACACTTATGTTGTGAAAAAGCAGGACTCCTTCGACCAGCACGGTGGCGCGCAGCCGCCCGCTGCCGGAGCTGTTCCTGTCCAGGTGACGGCCGAAGGCAGGACCAGGAGTGAAGTCGCGAGACTGCTGCTGGAACAGGGGCCGATGTCGGCCGTGGCCGTCGCCGAACAACTCGGCATCAGCCCGACGGCTGTGCGTCGCCATCTCGACGTGCTGCTCGCCGACAACGAAGCGGAGACAAGGGAAGCTCCGCGTCGCGGTCCACGGGGCAGGGGACGGCCTGCCAAGCTCTTCCTGCTCACCGAGCAGGGCAGGGCGAGGTTCGGCCACGCATACGACGATCTCGCGGTCGCCGCGGTCCGGTTCCTCGCCGAGCACGCGGGCGAGGATGCGGTGAGGGCGTTCGCGGAGCGCCGCGTCGCGGCACTCGTCGAGCCTTACCAGGAGGCGGTGACCCGTGAAGGGGAGCCGGCTTCGCGAGCCGGGGCCCTGGCCGCGGCTTTGACCAGGGAGGGTTACGCTGCGTCGACCCGTCAGGTCGGCGCGGGCGAGCAACTCTGCCAGCACCACTGCCCGGTGGCCCACGTCGCTGCTGTGTTCCCGCAGCTCTGCGAGGCGGAGACCGAGGCATTCGCCAGGCTGCTCGGAACACACGTGCAGCGACTGGCGACCATCGCACGCGGTGACGCCGCGTGCACAACGCACGTACCCATTGATCAGATGGGTATCGAAGCAAGAACTCCGGATGGAGGGACGACCGCATGACTGCCGCTGCCGAGCAGCGCGATTCCACCACGGCCCCGCTCAGCCAAGAAGAGACAATCGACTCCCTTGGCAACTATGCCTTTGGCTGGGCGGACCCGGACACCGCGGGCGCGAGCGCGCGCCGCGGACTCAACGAGGACGTCGTCACCGACATCTCCTCGAAGAAGTCCGAGCCGGACTGGATGCGCGACGCGCGACTGAAAGCGCTCAAACTGTTCGAACGCAAGCCCATGCCCAACTGGGGTGCGGACCTGTCGGGGATCGACTTCGACAACATCAAGTACTTCGTGCGCTCCACGGAGAAGCAGGCCACGAGCTGGGACGAGCTGCCTGCCGACATCAAGAACACCTACGACAAGCTGGGCATCCCCGAGGCGGAGAAGCAGCGCCTCATCGCCGGTGTCGCCGCGCAGTACGAGTCCGAGGTGGTCTACCACCAGATCCGTGAGGATCTTGAGCAGCAGGGCGTGCTGTTCCTCGACACCGACACCGCGCTGCGGGAGCACCCTGAGCTGTTCAAGGAGTACTTCGGCTCGGTCATCCCCGCCGGTGACAACAAGTTCTCCGCGCTGAACACCGCGGTGTGGTCGGGTGGCTCCTTCATCTACGTGCCGCCGGGCGTGCACGTCGACATCCCGCTACAGGCCTACTTCCGGATCAACACCGAGAACATGGGCCAGTTCGAGCGGACGCTGATCATCGTCGACGAGGGTGCCTACGTGCACTACGTCGAAGGCTGCACGGCACCGATCTACAAGTCGGACTCGCTGCACTCGGCCGTCGTGGAGATCATCGTGAAGAAGGGCGGCCGTTGCCGCTACACGACGATCCAGAACTGGTCGAACAACGTCTACAACCTGGTCACCAAGCGCGCCAAGGCCGAAGAGGGCGCGACCATGGAGTGGATCGACGGCAACATCGGCTCCAAGGTCACCATGAAGTACCCGTCGGTGTTTCTGATGGGCGAGCACGCGAAGGGCGAGGTTCTGTCCGTCGCGTTCGCCGGTGAGGGCCAGCACCAGGACGCGGGTGCCAAGATGGAGCACCTCGCCCCGCACACCTCCTCGACGATCGTGTCGAAGTCGGTGGCGCGCGGCGGTGGCCGTACCTCGTACCGCGGTCTGGTGAAGGTCGCCAAGCGGGCGCACCACTCGCGGTCGACGGTCAAGTGCGACGCGCTGCTCGTGGACACCATTTCGCGTTCGGACACCTACCCCTACGTCGACATCCGCAACGACGACGTCTCGATGGGGCACGAGGCGACCGTGTCGAAGGTGAGCGAGGACCAGCTCTTCTACCTGATGTCCCGTGGGCTCACCGAAGACGAGGCCATGGCCATGGTGGTACGCGGGTTCGTCGAGCCCATCGCGCGCGAGTTGCCGATGGAGTACGCGCTCGAACTGAACCGCCTGATCGAACTGCAGATGGAAGGAGCCGTCGGCTGACATGGCGGTGACGGAAAAGGACACACCCGCGGGCGCGGCCAGCGTCGCGAGCGCGGCGGAGGCCGTCGTGCCGGCGGCGTCGAGGGCCGAGCGGTTCTCCGGGTTCGACGTCGAGGCCTTCGAGGTCCCGAGCGGACGCGAGGAGAACTGGCGGTTCACGCCGATGAAGCGGCTGCGGGGCCTGCACGACGGCTCCGCGGTCGCGACAGGCGAGCTGAAGGTCGACGCGGACGCCGCGCCGGAAGTGCGGGTGGAGACCGTCGCCAGGGACGACTCCCGGCTCGGCGAAGCCGGTGTCCCCAGTGACAGGGTCGCCGCGCAGGCGTACTCCTCCTTCGGCACGGCCACCGTGGTGACCGTGCCGAAGGAGACCGTCGCCTCCAAGCCGACGGTCATCCGGCTGACCGGTCCGGGCGAGGGCAACACCGCCTACGGCCACGTGCAGGTGCGGGCCGAGGCGTTCTCCAAGGCCACCGTCGTGCTCGACCACATCGGCTCCGGCACCTACGCCGACAACGTCGAGTTCGTCATGGGCGACGGCGCGCAGCTCACCGTGCTCAGCGTGCAGGACTGGGCCGACGACGCCGTGCACGTCTCCGAGCAGCACCTGCGGCTCGGCCGCGACGCGAAGCTCAAGCACTTCGTGATCACGCTCGGCGGTGACCTCGTGCGGGTCAGCCCCACCGCGACGTTCGCCGACACCGGAGGCGACGTCGAAATGCTCGGCCTGCACTTCGCCGACGTCGGCCAGCATCAGGAACACCGCCTTTTCGTCGACCACGCGGTGCCGCACTGCAAGTCCAACGTCGTGTACAAGGGCGCGTTGCAAGGCGAAGGCGCCCACTCGGTGTGGATCGGCGACGTGCTCATCAGGGCCGCCGCCGAGGCGACCGAGACGTTCGAGCTGAACCGCAACCTCGTGCTCACCACGGGCGCGCGTGCCGACTCGGTGCCCAACCTGGAGATCGAGACCGGCGAGATCACCGGCGCCGGGCACGCGAGCGCGACGGGAAGGTTCGACGACGAGCAGTTGTTCTACCTGCAGTCGCGCGGAATCGCGGAGGAGCAGGCGCGCAGGCTCGTTGTGCGCGGCTTCTTCCACGAGATCCTGATGAAGATCGAGGTCCCCGAGGTGCGGGAGCGCCTTGAGACAGCGATCGAGGAAGAGCTCCAGGCCGTCGGCGTCTGAGCACCACCACCCGAACTGACGAGAGAAACGAAGAGGCATGGCACTACTGGAGATCAAGGATCTGCACGCCGACGTCGTCACCGACGAGGGCAACAAGGAGATCCTCAAGGGCGTCAACCTGACGATCCGCTCTGGCGAGACCCACGCGATCATGGGTCCCAACGGTTCGGGCAAGTCGACGTTGTCCTACGCCATCGCCGGTCACCCCAAGTACGAGGTGACCTCGGGCGAGGTGCTGCTGGACGGCGAGAACGTGCTCGACATGACCGTCGACGAGCGGGCGCGCGCGGGACTTTTCCTCGCGATGCAGTACCCGGTCGAGGTCCCCGGCGTTTCGATGTCCAACTTCCTGCGTTCCGCGGCGACCGCCGTCCGCGGTGAGGCCCCCAAGCTGCGGCACTGGGTCAAAGAGGTCAAGGAAGAGATGGGCAAGCTGGACATCGCGTCCGAGTTCGCCGAGCGCAGTGTGAACGAGGGCTTCTCGGGTGGCGAGAAGAAGCGGCACGAGATCCTACAGCTCGCGCTGCTCAAGCCGAAGATCGCGATCCTCGACGAGACCGACTCCGGCCTCGATGTCGACGCGCTGCGGGTCGTCTCGGAAGCCGTCAACGAGTTCAAGAAGAGCAACGACGTCGGCGTCATGCTGATCACGCACTACACGCGCATCCTCAAGCACATCCACCCCGATTTCGTGCACGTGTTCGCGGGTGGCCGGATCGTCGAGTCGGGCGGCAAGGAGCTCGCCGACGAGCTGGAGGAGAACGGCTACGTGAAGTACACCGACAAGGCAGAAGCGGCAGTCTGAGCACTCACTGGCATCGAAAGGAGTGTGGCGCGATGAGCACGACAGCCGAGTCCGCCGAGCTACTGCCTCTGGATGTCACGGCGGTGCGCGCCGACTTCCCCATTCTGTCGCGCACGGTCCGCGACGGGAAACCGTTGGTGTACCTGGATTCGGGGGCGACCTCACAGCGCCCCGCCCCGGTGCTCGACGCGGAGCGGAGGTTCCTTGAGACCTCCAACGCCGCCGTGCACCGGGGTGCGCACCAACTCGCCGAGGAAGCCACCGACGCCTACGAGGCGGCGAGGGCCACGATCGCCGATTTCGTCGGCGCTACCCCCGGCGAGCTGGTGTTCACCAAGAACGCGACGGAGGGCATCAACCTCGTCGCCTACGCGATGAGCAACGCGGCGACGGCGGGCGAGGCCGCGCGGCGGTTTTCCGTCGGCCCCGGTGACGAGATCGTCGTCACCGAGATGGAGCACCACGCGAATCTCGTTCCGTGGCAACAGTTGTGCCAGCGGACCGGCGCTACCCTGCGCTGGTTCGGGGTGACCGAACAGGGACGGCTCGATCTCTCCTCGATCGACGAGCTGATCAACGAGCGGACCAAGGTCGTCGCGTTCGCCCACCAGTCCAATGTGCTCGGCACCGTGAACCCGGTGGAGACGCTGACCCGCAAGGCACATGAGGTCGGCGCGCTCGTCGTGCTGGACGCCTGCCAGTCAGTGCCGCACTTCCCCGTGAACTTCACCGAACTCGGTGTCGACTTCGCGGTGTTCTCGGGACACAAGATGCTCGCTCCTTCGGGCATCGGCGTGTTGTACGGGCGCCGCGAACTGCTTGAGGCCATGCCGCCGTTCCTCACCGGCGGGTCGATGATCGAACTGGTACGGATGGAGGGCTCGACCTTCGCGCCGCCTCCGCAGCGGTTCGAGGCCGGTGTCCCGATGACCTCCCAAGCCGTCGGGCTCGGTGCCGCCGTGGACTACCTCGGCGCGATCGGCATGGACCGCGTCGCGGCTCACGAGCACCTGCTCGCCGAGCACGCGCTCGCCGGGATCAGGGAGATCCCAGGGGTGCGCGTGATCGGGCCGGACAACACGGTGGATCGCGGAGCGACCGTGTCGTTCGTCATCGACGGTGTGCACCCGCACGACGCGGGCCAGGTGCTGGACAGTCTCGGCATCGCGGTGCGCGTCGGCCACCACTGCGCGTGGCCGTTGCACAGGGCATGCGAGATTCCGGCGACGGTGCGCGCCTCGTTCTATCTCTACAACACACTGTCCGAAGTGGACGCTCTGTTGGCCGGGATTCGTGAGGCGCAACGGTTCTTCGGGGTCACTCCCGGTGAGGCGGGAGCATGAACCTGGAGAGCATGTACCAGGAGATCATCCTGGACCACTACAAGAACCCGCACGGCCGAGGTCTGCGGGAACCGTTCGACGCCGAGTCGTTCCAGGTCAACCCGACCTGTGGTGACGAGGTGACGTTGCGGCTCAAGGTCGACGACGGCAAGGTCACCGACGTGTCCTACGAGGGGCAGGGCTGCTCGATCAGCCAGGCTTCCGTTTCGGTGATGACGGATCTGGTGACCGGGCACGGCGTCGACGAGGCGCTGGGCACCATGGATGCCTTCGTCGAGCTGATGCAGGGCAGAGGGCAGGTCGAACCGGACGAGGACGTGCTGGAGGACGGCGTCGCGTTCGCCGGTGTCGCGAAGTACCCTGCCAGGGTCAAGTGCGCGTTGCTCGGCTGGATGGCGTTCAAGGACGCGCTGGCCAGGACGTCCGCCGAACAGGCGGACGCCGTGGCGTCGGCGGGTTCGGCGGACCGTGACGACAAGGTGAAGTGATGAGCGAGGGTGAGGTCATGACCGAGACGAGCGAGACCGCGACCCCCGAGCACCGTGAGGGACGTACCGCGGCGGATCTGCCGGAGCAGACGGCGCAGGGCAACGGTGCCAACGGTGCTATCGCCAAGGTCGAGGACCTTGAGGAAGCGATGCGCGACGTCGTCGACCCCGAACTGGGTATCAACGTCGTCGACCTCGGACTGGTGTACGGCATCCGCGTGGAGCCGGACAACACCGCGACGCTGGACATGACGCTGACGTCGGCGGCGTGTCCGCTCACCGACGTCATCGAGGACCAGACCGCGTCGGTGCTGACGGGTGGAGCCGGTCTCGTCGACGACTTCCGGATCAACTGGGTCTGGATGCCGCCGTGGGGCCCGGAGAAGATCACCGAGGACGGCCGCGAACAACTGCGCGCGCTGGGCTTCACGGTCTGACACGCGGTTCGTCGCGCCGGTGCGGCCGGCGCGCGAGTCCCGCGCCCAGGACGTCGAGTTCCGCATTGGTGCGCGCGAGTTCGGCGTTCGTGCCGGCGAGTTGCGCATTCATGTTCACCTGGAGCCCGTTGGGGCGAGTGGAAACTCCATTCGCCCCAACGGGCTTTGTGGTGTGAGGCTCGCGGGCCGGTCGGTTCGACGCCGACCCGCCCTGATCACGGCGGCGGGAAAGCGGGCGCCGCCGCATCACCGGAGCTACCGGAACCACGGGAGTCACCAGACCCGCCGGAGCCGGGGGAGTCACCAGACCGGCCGGAGTGCTCGGCGTCGCCGGTGCCGTCGGACCCGTCGACCGGGTCGCCCAGCGTCGCGGTAGCGGGTAATCCGGCGGCCAGTCGCCATCCACCGCCCTCGGGGCCCGCGCGCAACGTTCCGCCGAGCAACTCGATCCGTTCCCGCATGCCGATCAGCCCGTGCCGTTCGCCCTCTGCTCTGTCGGGCGCGGGGTCGGTGGAAACACCAGAACCGTCGTCGACGAGGGAGAGCCCGACGGTGTCGTCCCGCACCGTGGCCGAGAGCGTCACCGCCGACGCCGGACCGGCGTGCTTGACCACGTTGGCCAGCCCTTCCTGGATGAACCGCAGCACGGCGAGCCCCGTGACGGGGTCGAGGCCGGACAGCGCGGGATCGACGGTCGCGTCGACGGCGAGCCCCGACTGGCGGGCCCTTTCGACGGCCGCGGAGATGGCGATGGGCAGCTCGGCGGGATCGACGAGGTCACCGCCCGCCGTCTCGGACGTCGCGGGATCGCGGAGCACCGTCACCAGCCTACGCAGGTCGGTCAACGCCGACGAGCCGGTGTCGTGGACGTCGTCGAGCACCTCGCGGATCCGGGGGTCGCCGTCGGAGGGCAACAGGTGCCGGGCGACTCCCGCCCGCAGCACGATCGAAGCCACGTGGTGGGCGACGAGATCGTGCAGTTCCCTCGCGATCGCCGTACGTTCGGCTACGCGCGCCATCCGCGCCTCCGAGTGGCGAAGCCGTTCCTGTTCGGCAGCTCGCTGCTCCGCGAGCCCGGCCCGCGCCCTGACCCCGCCGATGAAGGCGCCGAGAACCATCGGCCCGCCGACGACGACGGCCGTCTGGAACACCACCCCGGCCACGTCCTTGTCGGAGTGCGCGATCCCGGCGGCGAGGTAGACGGCGCCGAGCGCGAGCCCCGTGACGGCGAGCCATTTTCCCGTCGTGCGCATGGCCAGCTCGAACAACGCGAAGCTCGCGAGCACCTTGAGCGGGACGACGGTATCCGCGCCTAGTACCTCGCCGAGGGCGAGCAGACCCGTCTGGCACAGCGCGCACACCAGCGGCCACCGTGGCGAGCCCCAGCTCACCACCAGCGCCGCGAGCAGGACCAGCCAGCCGCCGTGACCGGGGTGTCCGATGTCGGCGACCAGGAAGATGTAGCCCGCCGACAGTGCCGACAGCACCGCGACCCGCACCGGTGTCATCCTGCGGTCGAAAAGACGGTCGACGAGAAATGTGGGCACGGGGGCCTTCCCTGTTCGGTCTTGCCGGGCACGGTCCGCCCCTGTCGCGTGGGATTCGCGGTCCGTCCGCGTGCCGAGCATAACGGTGCTGGTCCTCGCCCTACGGCAGCAGGACCAGCACCGATCGGCGAAGTCCCACCTGGGAGGGAGGCGCGAGGCGGTGAGGATTTGCGAGGATCGAAGGGTGAACGGGTGGATTCGCCGCGTCGTCGGCCCTGTCGCCGACCGGCGTACCTACCGCCGCTGGACGTACCTGATCCTCGGGGGAGCGCTGCTGGCTCCCTACCTGTTGTTCGCGGCGTTCGTCGTTCCGGCGACCGTACCGATCACCACGGAGGTCGGTCCCGCCCTCGCGCTTGGCGGCGCGGTGACCCTGCTGGTGCTCGCGGGCACGTCGCTGCTGCCCGCCGTGAGGGTGCTCGAAAGGGCCGCGGTGCGGGAACTGCTCGACGATCCGGTCGCGGACGCGGGCCTGACAGGCGGCAGGGAATGGGCCGACCTGGTGCGTGGCGGGATCATGTTCGTGACCCACGTGCTCGTCGGCGGAGCGCTGAGTCTCGCCAGCCTGCTGCTGCCGGTGTTCCTGGTGTTCTCGTTCGCGGCGCCGTTCACCGGTCGGCTGGCGATCGGTTTCAGCGTCGGTCCCGACGCTCCCCGCGGCTGGGCGGGCGCCTGGATCCCGGCCCTGTTCCTGCTGGTGACCGTACTGTTCTTCCACGTCGTCAACTGGGCGGGGGCCGTGTTGTCCACTTTGGCCTCGCGGTTGCTCGGTCCCTCCGTCGCCGAACGCATCGCCGCGCTGGAACGCCGTACCGGGCAGCTCGCCGAACGCAACCGCCTCGCCCGCGAACTGCACGACTCGGTGGGGCACACGCTGAGCGTCGTGTCCATTCAGGCCGGTGCTGCCCGCAGAACACTGCACACCGACCCGGAGACCGCGGAACGGGCGTTGCTCGCCATCGAGGACTCGGCTCGCTCCGCGCTCGACGACTTGGACTACGTACTCGGCCTGCTGAGGGACGAGACGGCGACGCGTACCCCCGCGAAAGGGCTGGCCCAGCTTTCCTCACTGGCCGAGGCGAGCAGGGCAGGCGGGATGCCCTTCGAGGAGGACGTGCGTGGCGACCTCACGAGTGTGGCGCCGACCGTCGACAGGGAGGCCTACCGCATCCTCCAGGAATGCCTCACCAACGTTCTTCGCCACGCGGGCAGGGTCGCCGTCGCCGTCGTGGTCGAGGTAGGCGACGATGAACTGACGCTGACCGTCCGCAATCCGCTCGGCGCCACGCGGGGCAAGCGCAGGAACGGCGGAGGAAGTGGATTGCGGGGCATCGCCGACAGGGTCGCCGTACTCGGCGGCGAGCTGGACTTCGGCGGCAGAGGCGAGTTCTGGGAGGTGTCGGTGCGACTGCCGAAGGGTGGGGGAACGTCGTGAATGAGCCCGTCGAGAACGGTCAGGCGGACATCAGGGTGTTGCTCGTCGACGACGAGCAACTGGTGCGCACGGGGCTGAGGGCCATCGTGGAGTCGGAGTCCGGCCTCACGGTCGCCGGTGAGGCGGCCGACGGCGCGGAGGTCGCCGGTCTCGTGAGGGGACTGGCTCCCGACATCGTGCTGATGGACGTGCGGATGCCGTCCGTCGACGGCATCAGGGCGACCGAACACCTGATGTCGGCGATGGACTCGCCACCGAAGGTCATCGTGGTGACGACCTTCGAGAACGACGACTACGTGTACGCCGCGTTGCGCGCGGGGGCCAGCGGTTTCCTGCTCAAGCGAGCCCGGCCGGAGGAGATCCTGGCAGCGATCCGCACCGTCTTCGCGGGGGAGTCGCTGCTGTTTCCCACCGCGATCAGGCGACTCGCCGCGCGGCACGGGGCCGGCTCACGTGGCGACGCGCTCAGCGATGCCGGGCTCACCGCCCGAGAAGCCGATGTGTTGCGGCTCATGGCGACCGGTATGTCCAATGTGGAAATAGCGGGCGAGCTGTACCTCGGCGTGCAGACCGTCAAGACGCATGTCGGGAACCTGCTCGGCAAGCTGGCCGCGAGGGACAGGACGCAGGCAGTGATCAAGGCATACGAGTCGGGCTTCGTGTCACCACAGCAGTGATCGCCGTAGTCTCCACGGCGCCGAGGCGAACAACCTGGCCATCGTCGAGGCGAGCGCGCGGGGATCGTCCCTTTCGGAAAGGAACGCGCGCTGGTGTTCGGGGGGAAGCGCGAAGAACAACCCGAAGAACTCCGGTACCTCGGTGGCGGGGAGGTTGCCCAGCGCGTGTAACGCGTGCCTCCTGAGGGCGTGAACCGCCAGCGCGCGCGGCGGCCAGATCACCTTTCTGGCAGCGGCGGCAGCGGCTGAGGTGCGTCCCGAATCGAGGTGACCGGCGATGGCGGCCGCCACCGGAACGGCGAGCCGGAGTGAGGCAGCGATGCTGTAGCCGGTCGCGGGGTGAACCAGCCCCGCCGCGGCGCCGAACGGTATGGTCCTGCCCGGTTTCGGCAGCGGCGCGTCGAGCCGGAGGCGCACCTGCTCCTCCTGCCTGCCATCGGTACTGATGCCGTGTTCGCCGAGGAAAGCGCGGAGGCGGTGTGCCAGCACGTCGTGGCCGAGGCCCGGTTTTCTGGCCAGCGAGGTTTCCTCGACGAGAACCCGTTCGCGGCCCAGCGGCACGAGATAACGGAAACTGGGCGCGTCCCCGGTGCCCGGGTCGCGCCGCCAGTCCATGAACACGGCCGCCCCGGAGGGGGCGAGGCGTTCGGCGAGCGCGCGGGGGAGCACGACTCCGTACGCGGTCTGCTCGGTACCGCCATGGCGCACGCCTCTCGCATCGACGACGACCCTCGCCGTGACGCGCCCGCCGCCGGAAAGCCGGACGAGGCTGCCGTGTGGTCCATGCGCGACGCCGGTCGCGATTCCGGTGTGGACGGCGACCCGCTCGTCACTGAGCCAGTTCCGCAGTCCCGCGTTGTCGAGGACGGCGTATTCCCGTGGCAGTACGATTTCTCGTTCTCCGATGTGGACCAGCGCCGGGTCGGCTGTCGCCGCGACGGCCGAATCGGGAATGTCCGGCAGTTCGTCCTTCCACAGCGAGTACACGTTGCGCCACGGCCGTTGTGGTGCGGGATCGACGAGGGCGGTGTCCAGCCCCTGGTTCGCGCACGCCGAGGCGATCGCCCTTCCCGAGGGGCCCGCGCCCATGACGACCACGTCGGCGATGTCGAAGACGGCCACGCGCAGATCTCATCACACGCGGCCGAGCGCCGTCCGGACAGGGAAACCGTTCGTCCCCGGTGACTGTGAAGGCGTCGCGCACTCCCGTACGGTGATGCGCATGGGACAAGATCCACGCGAACGGCGCAGGGACGAGACCGCGGAGAACGGCGGGTTCGCCGCACTGGCAACGGCTCCGTTCCGGATCGATCGCGACCGGATCGAGGCTTCCCCCTTCTTCGCGAGGCTCGGCGGCGTCACCCAGGTCGTGAGCGCGGGCGGTTCCGCGGTCCTGCACAACCGGCTGACGCACAGCCTCAAGGTTGCCCAGGTCGCCAGAGCCATCGCGGAACGCGTCGCGGGCTCGGCCGAATCCGGTGAGATGGCGGCGAAACTCGGTGGCTGCGATCCGGATGTCGCCGAGGCCGCGGCGTTGGGGCACGACCTCGGCCACCCTCCGTTCGGTCATCTCGGCGAACAGGTGCTCGACCGGATCGCGCGGCACCGCTACGGGCTCGCCGACGGATTCGAAGGCAACGCGCAGACGTTCCGGATCGTCACCATGACCGAGACGGGCGGTCCCACGCCGTACGGGCTCAACCTCACCGCCGCGGTGAGGGCGGCGCTGCTCAAGTACCCGTGGGCGCGACTGCACTTTCCCGACCCGCATCCGGTGAACCTGCCGGTTCCGCCGAGGGGAGCGGCCGAACCGGAGGACGGACCAGGCACCGGATCCGCGAAGTTCTCGGCCTACTCGACCGAACTCGACGACTTCCGGCAGGCGAGGGAGCCGTTCGCCGACCGGATCGAATGGTGGCAACAGACCGTCGAAGCCTCCGTCATGGACCTCGCCGACGACATCGCCTACGCGATCCATGACTTGCAGGATTTTCACCGCATCGGTGTGCTCCAGCACGCCGCCGTGGCGACCGAACTCGGACAGTGGCTCAGCGGGGCTTCCGCCTTCGGTGAACTGCCCCTCGACGAGCTCAGGGATGAGCACCGCAATCCCGGCCGCTCACTGGAATCGCTGCGGAGGCGCACGCACGCCAAGGATTCTTGGGTGGCTTCCGACGACGCGTTCTCGGCCGCGGTGGCGCAGGTCAGGACCGAACTGGTCGAGGGGCTGCTCGCGATTCCCTTCGACGGTTCCATCGAGGCGGAGCAGGCGATGGCGGCGTTCTCGGCGCGCTGGACGGCCCGTCTCGTCGACGGCGTCGTGCTCAACGCGACTCCCTCGCCGAGGACAGGGCACGTCACGCTGCGCACGGCGCAGTGGCACGAGGTGCAGGTACTCAAGTTCGTGCACCGCAGGTTCGTGCTCCAGCGGCCCGATCTGGCGCTGCATCAGCGCGGCCAGGCGAGCCTGCTGACCTCGCTCGTCGACGCGCTCGACGCCTGGCTTGGTGACAGGGACGAGGCGGAGCGGCTGCCGAGGCGGCTGCACGACCTGGTCGAGTTGTCCAGGGCGCAGTACGCAGCCGTCGCGAACAACGCTCCTGAACTGCTGGTCGGTGCCACCGGCGAACCGGTGACCGGCCGGGACGCCGTGCGCGGGCTCGCGAGGGGAAGGGCCGTGATCGACTTCGTCGCGTCGCTGAGCGACCGGCAGGCCTCGGGCATGCTCGACGCGATATCCGGGCGCACCGGCCAGCCGTGGTCGGAGTCGTTCGTCCTGTGACCCGCCGCAGGGAGGCCGAAGGCGGCGGCATCGTCGTCGAGGTGGAACCGGACCGCGTCGAGGGCTGGTTCGCCCGTTTCGCCGACCGCAACGACGGCGTGACCGCCACAAGGCTCACCGTCGATGACATCGTGGTCACCGGTGGTAATGGGACGACGGCAACGGTGAGGGTCCCGTTCCCGCCGCTGGCCGGGCTCGGCGAATTCGAGGACCTTGCCATCGGGCCACTGGTCGAACACGTGCGCAAGCCGAGAAAGGTGGGCATTCTGCTTGTCCGGCTCGGCGGGCACAGTGTCGGAATCGCCGAGAGGGGCAGGATCGTGCTCTCGCGCACCGATCGCCATCACGTACACGGGCGCAACGCGGCCGGTGGCTGGTCACAGCAGCGATTCGCGCGGCGAAGGCAGGGCCAGGCCAGACAGGCGTTGCGCGCGGCAGCGGAGGACGCGGCCGATGTTCTCGGTTCCCGTTTGTCCGAATTGGACGGTGTGGTGCTCGGTGGGGACCGCAGAGCCATCGACGAACTGCGCGCCGAACCGCGCCTCGCGCCGCTCTTCGCCATGGCGGAGCCGAGGGTGCTCGATGTCGCCGAGCCGAGAAGGGCCGTGCTCGACGAGGCGGCCGTGCGGGCGCTCTCCGTCGAGATCGTCGTCCGGAGGGGTGAAGCGTCGCGGTGAGCCCGGTCACCGGCGGGAAAAACCGGTGGCGGCCAACCCGTACACTGGTGATCGTGGTCGTCCGCTTGGAGTAGCAGCCCTGCCGCGTGTCCCTCTTCCGGCACACGCGGGAACGTCACGCTGTCCGGTTCCGCTTCTACGCCACGGAGTTTTCTGTGATCACGGCCAATGGCCTCGAACTACGCGCTGGTTCGCGCGTGCTGCTTTCCGACACCACCCTGCGTATTCAGCCTGGCGATCGGATCGGCCTCGTCGGCCGCAACGGCGCGGGCAAGACCACGACGCTCAAGGTGCTCGCCGGTGAGGGAGAACCGTATTCGGGCGATGTCGGGCACGGCGGCGAGATCGGGTATCTACCGCAGGATCCCCGTGAGGGTGATCTTTCGGTCTCCGCGAAGGACAGGGTCCTTTCCGCCCGTGGTCTCGACACGCTCGTGCGCGACATGGAGAAGGCGCAGACGGCGATGTCGGAACTCGTCGACGACGGGGACAGGGACAAGGCCGTGCGCCGCTACGGGCGCCTTGAGGAGCGTTTCGCCGCGCTCGGGGGTTATGCCGCCGAAAGCGAGGCCGCGCGGATCTGCGCCAATCTGGGCCTTGAGGAACGCATTCTCAGCCAGACGCTGGGAACGTTGTCGGGAGGCCAGCGCCGCAGGGTCGAACTGGCGAGGATTCTCTTCGCGGCCTCGGAAGCCGGTGCCGGCGGGAAATCCAGCACCATCCTGCTGCTCGACGAGCCGACCAACCACCTCGACGCCGACTCCATCAACTGGCTTCGCGGTTTCCTGAAGGCACACGACGGCGGGCTCGTGGTGATCAGCCACGACGTCGAACTGCTCGCCGAGGTCGTCAACAAGGTGTGGTTCCTGGACGCGACCCGCGCCGAGTTGGACAACTACAACATGACCTGGCAGCGCTATCTCGACGCTCGCGCGACGGACGAGAAGCGGCGGCGGCGCGAAAGGGCCAACGCGGAGAAGAAGGCGTCCGCGCTACAACAGCAGGCCGCGAAACTCGGTGCGAAGGCGACAAAGGCCGTCGCGGCGAAGAACATGGCGCGCAGGGCGGAGCAGATGCTGGCCGACCTCGACGACGTGCGTCAGGAGGACAAGGTCGCGCGCATCAAGTTTCCCTCACCTGCCCCGTGCGGGCGTACTCCGCTCACGGCGGAGGGGCTTTCGAAGTCCTACGGTTCACTGGAAATCTTCACCGGCGTCGATCTCGCGATCGACCGCGGTTCCAAGGTGGTCGTACTTGGGCTCAACGGTGCGGGTAAAACCACGCTGCTGCGCTTGCTCGGTGGGATGGAAACCGCCGATACCGGTGATGTGGTGCCGGGTCACGGTCTCCGGATCGGTTACTACGCGCAGGAACACGAGACACTCGACCACGACAGGTCGGTGTGGGAGAACATTCGCCATTTGGCCCCCGACACCGGTGCGCAGGAACTGCGCAACCTGCTCGGGTCGTTTCTGTTTACCGGCGAGCAGTTGGACCAGCCGGCTGGCACCCTTTCGGGTGGAGAGAAGACCCGGCTCGCGCTCGCCGGACTCGTGTCGAGTGCGGCAAACGTGTTGTTGCTGGACGAACCGACCAACAACCTCGACCCGGCGAGCCGTGCGCAGGTGCTCGACGCGTTGCGCAGCTTCACCGGAGCGGTTGTCCTTGTCACGCACGACCCTGGTGCGGTGGAAGCTCTCGAACCCGAGCGGGTGATCTTGCTGCCGGACGGCACGGAGGACCACTGGTCGGCCGAATATCTGGAACTCGTGCAGCTTGCCTGAGTTGACGTCGTGCCAAATGGTGCACCAGGCCGTTAGTTGACGTTTCGCAAACACTGAATCGGCCCAAAAACGTCGCGGTTTCGGTAGGTTTTTGGCTCGTCGTCTGGCATTCTGCGGCTCAGTGTTCGATCATTGCGGCGGCAGGGGTCGAATGTGGCCCGAAACACCATACGGGCGGAAGGTTGATTGACGTGGCAGACCTGAAGAAGGGTGCGCGCATCACCGGAAACACGCGCGACAAGCTGGCCGCAGACCTGAAGAAGAAATACGAGAAGGGGGCGAGCATTCGCGCGCTCGCGGAGTCGACCGGCCGTTCCTACGGCTTCGTGCACCGGGTGCTGTCCGAGTCCGGTGTGCAGCTTCGGGGCAGGGGCGGGGCAACCCGAGTCAAGAAGAAGTAAGGCTGGTACCTCTCGCGGTGCCGGAACCGGGTTCCGCGGCGACGGGGGGAGCCGCGGCCTGGCGAGGAAAGCAGAGCATCGCGCCCAGAAGGACCACCGGGTACACCAGATAGCCGAATCGCGTTGCGGGCGTCAGCAGTGTGAAGGCGCCGAGTCCCACCGCGATGCGCAACAATGCGTCCGCGCCGGAGTGGGGTGGACGCTTTATCAGCCATGCCAGTATCGCGATCGCGGCGGCACCGAGTAGTACGAACGCCACTGCTTTCCCGATGGGCCCCGCCGAGGCGATGAGATGGCCGGGCAGCGGACTGGCCGCGGGCGAGGTGACCGCGCCGATACCGGCGGGGAACCGGATGACGTGTTCGACGAACGCACCGGGATTGACGAAGAAGACCGGCAGATTGGTCACCAGGCACACGGCGACGAAAATCAGCCCGAACCGGGCAAGCGCCTTTCGTCCAGCCGTGACCACCACGAGAACCGCGAGCACGATCACGGCGGGAAGCACGATCAGCTTCGCGCTGGTCACGAGCGCCAGTACGGTCGCGGCCCAGCCGGGTTTTCCCGTCGCGGCCAGCGCGCACGCCAGCACGAGCAGGCCCACGATCGCGAGGTCCGGCCCAGCCGTCGCGAACGTCAACGCGGTGAGGGGGAAAACGACGACCAGCTGCGCGGCCCTCACCGGCACCGAGGGCTTGCCGAGCAGGCGCAGACTCGCCCAGAAGCAGGCGATGGCGGTGAGGGCGAAGTAGATGCGCGCGTCGGTGAGCACGTCGCCTGCCGCCGTGCCCCCGAACAGGGCGCGGGGCAGGCCGAACAGCGCCATGACCGGCCCGTAGGGCGTGTAGTCGTTGACCACCGGCGGTCTGCCGAGAGTGGTGATGTCGACGTAGGGCGTGCCGGTGTCCAGCAGCAGCGTCGCCGACTGCTCGATGACCCACACTTCCGGCTGGGCGGCCCATGACCATGGGGTGTCCAGCCAGTCGACGCCGGTCAGCCTGCGCACCAGCAGGGTCACCAGCGGCACGAGCATCGCGACCAGCGCGACCAGCGCGACGCCCACCCAGCGGGAGCGCCACCAGCCGGGGCGCAGCCGTGGGGTGAGCAGGAGCCAGCAACTCCACGCGAGCGCGAGTCCGTAGCCGGCGACGGCGAAATTCGCCCAGACGCGGAATCCGTAGTGTTTGTCCGTCATCGCGAGGGCGAGCGCGTAACCGGCGCAGACGAGGTAGAAGACGATGTCCAGCCGCAGCGGCCGTTCGGTCCAGCTCACCCGGAGCCACTCCGGAACCAGCCTGCTCCCCATGACCGGCAAGGCTACCGAGTGTTCGCCGGGTGGCTGGTAGCGGGCAAAACTTTCTGGCGCATTCGGGAAGTATTGCGTAGAACATGGTGTTGTCCAGGACATATCCACTTAAAACCTATATATAGGTCTAACTATCGGCCAGCTGGTCGAGATTCTGGGGAAGGGCGGGTGGCAGGCGGAATGGACAACACCTGGTCACTGATGAGTAGCGCGATGCGGGCAGGTGATGTCCCGAAAGGACTCCGCAGGGGCACCGTGCGCAGGGTCGCGCGGTTCGCGCGGCCACATTGGCGCGGCCTCGGCATTTTCCTCGCGCTGACGGTCGTCTCCGCGGTGCTCGCCGTCACGACGCCGCTGCTCGCGGGGCGAGTCGTCGACGTCATCGTCAGTGGCGGCGCGGCGGGCACCGTGGTGTTGCTCGCGCTGGTGATCGCCGGACTGGCCATCGCGGACGCGGGGTTCGGTCTGGCCGAACGCTGGCAATCGGCGCGCATCGGGGAAGGGCTGATCTTCGACCTGCGCAGCGCCGTCTTCGAGCACGTGCAGCGCATGCCCGTCGCGTTCTTCACGCGCACCAGAACCGGCGCGCTCGTCAGCAGGCTCAACAACGACGTGATCGGCGCGCAGCGCACCTTCACGGCGACGCTGTCGGGACTGGTCACCAACGTCATCCAGCTCGCGCTTTCGCTCGTCGTCATGATCACCCTCTCCTGGCAGGTCACGCTGCTGGCGCTGGTGTTGCTTCCGGTGTTCGTGCTGCCGGCGCGCAGGCTGGGAAGGCGCATGGCCGACCTGCAACGCGAGTCGGCCGAGCTGAACGCCTCGATGACGACCCAGATGACGGAGCGGTTCTCCGCGCCTGGCGCGACGCTGGTCAAGTTGTTCGGCAGGCCCAAGGCGGAAGCGGGGGAATTCGAGTCGAGAGCGGGCAGAGTCCGCGACATCGGAGTCCGCACGGCCATGCTCACGCGCTGGTTCATGACCAGCCTGACGCTGGTCTCCGCGCTGGCGCAGGCGCTCGTCTACGGCCTCGGCGGATGGCTGGCGCTGCGTGGTGACCTCGCTCCCGGCACCGTCGTGGCACTCGCGCTGCTGCTGACGAGGCTCTACACGCCGCTCACGGCGCTGGCCAACGTGCGGGTCGACGTGATGACGGCGCTCGTGTCGTTCGAGCGGGTATTCGAAGTGCTCGACCTCGATCCCATGATCAAGGAGAAGCCCGATCACCGGCCGGTGCCCCCGGGTGGGGTTTCCGTCGAGTTCGACGACGTCAGGTTCGGCTACCCGGCCGCGGAGAAGTTCTCCCTCGCCTCGCTGGAGGAAGTGTCCACTCTGGACAACCGGGGTGGTGAGGAGGTGCTGCGCGGGGTCAGCTTCTCGGCCCGACCCGGTGAGATGGTCGCCCTCGTCGGTTCGTCGGGCGCTGGCAAGTCGACCATCGCCTCCCTGTTGCCCCGCCTCTACGACGTGGACTCCGGCGCGGTCCGGCTGTCCGGTGTGGACGTTCGGGATCTCGGGTTCGACGACCTGAGGGCCACCGTCGGGGTCGTCACGCAGGACGGGCACCTTTTCCACGACACCGTCAGGAACAACCTCGCCTACGCGCGCCCCGAGGTGAGCGACGACGAGATCTGGGAAGCGCTTGAGCGGGCCAGGCTCGCCCCGCTCGTACGGTCACTGCGGGACGGTCTCGACACCGTCGTCGGCGAACGCGGTTACCGGCTGTCAGGTGGAGAGCGCCAGCGGCTGACGATCGCGAGGTTGCTGCTCGCCCAGCCGAGAGTCGTCGTGCTCGACGAGGCGACCGCTCACCTGGATTCCGAGTCGGAGGCCGCGGTCGGCGAAGCACTCACCAGCGCGCTGCGGGGCCGCACCGCGCTGGTCATCGCCCACCGCTTGTCCACGATCCGCGCGGCCGACCAGATTCTGGTCATCGAGGAGGGCCGGGTCGTCGAGCGCGGATCGCACGAGGCGCTGCTCGCCGCCGAAGGGCGCTACGCGGAGCTCTACCGCACCCAGTTCAGCGCGGCGGAGGAGCAGCCGGCGGCCTGACCATCGAAGGTGAGGTGGGCGACGGCGGCGGGGCGCGGCAAGGCAGGATCGCGGGTGCGGAAGGGCGCGACCGCCGGTGGTGCCGCGTGGTGAACAGGGAGTGAGGTACCGGGTGGAGGAGCGACAGCCGGAGCTGAGCGTGGTCGGCCGCGCACGCGGTCCGGTGGGCGGTGTGGCACTCGTCCTGCACGGGGGATCCGAGTTCTCCTCGGCGGCCGTGCGGCCGTGGCGGCTGGCCTACCTGCGGATGCTGCCGTTCGCGATCGCGCTGTCCCGGTCCGGCGCGTGGCACGGACTCGACGTGCGGCTGCTGCGCAACCGGGTCCGCGGCTGGAACGAACCCGCCATGGACCCGCTCGCCGACGCGCGCTGGGCGCTCGACCGGATCAGGGCGGAGCGGCCCGGCGTTCCCGTCGTCCTCGTCGGCCACTCCCTCGGCGGCAGGGTCGCCTTGCGGGCCGCCGACGACCCCGCCGTCGTCGGCGCGTGCGCGCTCGCGCCGTGGACGCCTCAAGGAGAACCGGTCGAGCCGGTCGCCGGGCGTGCGGTGCTGATCGCGCACGGTACTCACGATCGCGTCACCAGCCCCGTTGAATCGCTTCGCTACGCGGAGGAGGCCGATCCCAAGGCGGCCCGCCTCGCCAGGTTCGAGGTGGCCGCCGAGGGGCACGCGATGCTGCGAAGGCCGTCGCTGTGGAACCGGCTCGTGGTCACGTTCGTGCTGCGTACCCTGGGACTTCCCGATTCAGGTCAGGTACTCGACGCCGCATGGGAGAGCGCGGCACCGGCGCGGTTCCGGCTCCCGCTGTAGGCGTCCCGATCGTCCGGTCACCGCCGGGCACAACCCATTCAGGGGACCGTGCGTCTTTCCCTGTGGAGCGTGCGGTTTAGTAGGGGCCGCACAGTGCTCGGGCCGACCAGTGCGGGGAGACAAGCGATGACGTACGGCGGGTATTACGGAGGCGAGCAGCCGCCTCCGCCAGGGCGCGGACGCCCGCCACGCGGTCCGAGACGGCATCAGGGCGCGCAGATGCTGCCGATCCCCGGCAGCGACCAGGCACGACAGCGGCCACCGAGGCAGCAACACCAGCCGACGAGGGTGGCTCCGGCGTTCGACCGGCCACCTCCCCAGCAGCCCCCTGGGCACGGCGACGGGATGCCACCCGAGCGCCCGCGCAAGCGGCGGCGCTGGTCGTTCGGTAAGGTCGCGATGGCCTTGCTGCTGGTGTTCGTGCTCGCGATCGCGATCGTGTGGCTCTACCTCGAATTCTCGATCAACCGGATCGACGCCCTGCACGACTACGAGGGCAGGCCTGCCGCCGCGGCGGGCACCAACTGGCTGATCGTCGGCTCCGACTCGCGGGAAGGGCTCGACGCCGAGCAACAGGCGACGCTGGCCACCGGCGACACGGGCGGTAAGCGCACGGACACGATCATGGTCGCGCACCTGCCCGACAACGACACCAAGCCGACGCTCGTGAGCTTGCCGCGTGACCTGCAAGTCGAGATTCCCGGCTATGGCACCAACAAGATCAACGCCGCGTTCTCCTTCGGCGGCGCGCCGCTGCTCGCACAGACGATCGAGCAGAACACCGGCCTGCGGATCGATCACTACGCCGAGATCGGGTTCGGCGGGTTCGCGAGCATGGTCGACGCCATGGGCGGGGTGGAAATGGACATCCCCGAGGAGATGAGCGACCCGATGACGAACATCGTCATCCCCGCGGGCAAGCAGAAACTGGACGGCGCGCAGGCGCTCGGCTTCGTCAGGATGCGGTACAGCTCGGCCACCCCGCGTTCCGACCTCGACCGGGTCGCCAATCAGCGCATGTTCATCGGCGCCATGGTGAGCCAGATGTCGAGCCCATCGACGTTGCTCAACCCGTTCGACCTGTTTCCGCTGCTTTCGGCCGCTCCCGACGCGCTCACCATGGACGAGGGCGACCACCTGCACAATTTGGTGGCTTTCGCGTGGGCCATGCGCGGTATCTCCGATGGTGGCGTGGTGACCACGACGGTTCCGGTCACCTCGGGTTCGGCGGAGCAGTGGGACGAGGCCAAGGCCGAACAGCTCTTCGAAGCGCTCCGCAACGACACTCCGGTCCCCGACAGCGTCATCTACAACTGAGCACCGGTGTCGCGCGTCATCACCTGGCGCGCAACACCTCCAGCGCCTTGTCGGCGTGCACGCTCATCCGCAGTTCGCTCTTGATCACCGCGAGCACCGTGCGGTCGGTGTCGATGACGAACGTGTGCCGCCGGGTCAGCATCGGGCCGAACTTGCGGCGCACGTCGAAGCCGGAGGCGACGGCCCCGTCGGGATCCGACAGCAGCGGGAAGTCGAAGTCGTGTTTGTCGGAGAACTGGCGCTGCTTGTCGACGGGGTCGGGGCTGATGCCGATCCGCTGCGCGCCCGCCGCCGTGAACTCCGAGGCGAGATCGCGGAACTGGCAGCTTTCCGCCGTGCACCCGGCCGTCATGGCCGCCGGGTAGAAGAACAGCACGACCGGGCCCTTCTCCAGAAATTCCGACAGCGACCGGTCGTTGCCCCGCTCGTCGGGCAACGTGAAGTCCGGCGCGAGTTCTCCCTGCTTCATGTGGCGATCCTACGTCGCGCGTGAAGAGCGGATGAGCTCCGTGATCCCGGAGCCGCCCGCCGCGTTCCCGAACAGATCGCCCCTTCCCGCGACGATGCCCAGTTCCCGCAGCCGGTCGGCGTGTTCGGCGGTGAGCACGCCCTCGGCGCCGATCCTGGTGATACCCAGTTCGCCTGCCCGCTCCAGTAACGCGCCGAGATGCTTGCGGGCACCTTCGGCCTGCTCGCCCTCACCGGCGAGCGCTTCGACGTGCGGGCCGGAGAGGATGACGAACCCGACCGGCAACTTGTGGGTGTTGACGAGTTCGAGGTCGGCTCCGCCTGCCACGGCCAGCGCGATCTTCACGTCGAGTTCGGCGAGCACCGTGATGGTTTCCAGTACTTCGCCACGAGGGTCGACGAGTGCGGCGCTGTCGGTGCAGATGCGCAGCTTCTTCGGGGGCAGCCCGGTGCGTTTCAGTTCGTCCCTGACGATGCCGACCAGATTGGGGTCGATCGCGAGCCGCGTCGGCAGCCGCACGCACAGGTCGGGTGCCGAGGGGAACTCGGCCTGCCACCTGGCGGCGTCCGACATCGCCTTGGTGAGCAGCCAGCGGCCGAGTCCGAGCGTCATACCGGTGGTGTCGGCGAGCGGATAGAATTCCTCGCCGCTCAGCATGCCGTGCTCGGGATGGTTCCACCGCAGACCGGCGTTGACGACGGCGATCTCGTTGCTGCCGTCGAGTTTGACCGTCGGCTGGTACTCCAGTTCGAACTCGCCGTTCTCCAGCGCGCCCCCGATCACGGCGCCGATGCCGTAACGACGGCGGTCGCGAGTGTCGAGGCCCGCTTCGAACAGCATCCACTGCGCGCGCCCGCTTTCCTTGGCGCGGTGCAGCGTGATCTCCGCGGCCCTGTGCAGGTCTTCCTGGGTCGTACCGCCGTTGGCCGCCTGGACGACGATGCCGACGCTGACACTCACGCCGATGCCCTTGCCGTCGACGTAGCAGGGCTCGGCCAGTTCGGTCATGGTCTCCTCGACGAGGTCGACCACGTCCGCGCTGGTGAGGTCGCCGCGCATCAGCACCGCGAACCCGTCTCCGGAAAGTCGCGCCACGAACGCGCCCGATGGGGCGAACACGTCGGCCAGCCTTCCGGCGACGTGCCGCAGCACCTGGTCGCCCGCGCCGGGACCGAGCCCGTCGTTGATGACCTTGAAACCGTCGACGTCGAAGTAGACGAGCGCGATCTGGTCGTCGTCCGGCTGGGCGAGGCTGGTTTCGAGTTTGTTGACGAAGCTGCTCTTGTTGGGAAGGCCAGTGAGCGGATCCTGCACGTTCTGCCTGCGCAGTGCGTCTCTGAGCAGGCTGAGTTCGCTCACGTCCTCGACGATGAGGATGGGGTGCAGCGCCTCGCCGCTGTTGCCGGGAAGACCGGCGATCGTCACGTATGTCCTCAGTGGACCGTCAAGGGCGTGTTCGAGGTCGAGTTGTTCGCGTTGCCTCGTGGTTCCGGTCGCTCGCAGTTCGGCGAAGCCGGTGTGCAGTGCGGTGGTGTCCTTCGGGGTCGCCCCCAGCGTGCCGATGTCGGTTCCGGCGAGGTCGTCGATCGTGTGCCCCAGCAGTTTCGTGAACGCGGGATTGACGTCGAGCACCCGGCCGTCCTGGTCGACGAGGGCCACCCCGAAGGGGGACGCCGAATAGAGGGTTGCCAGCCGCAGTTCCGCCGCGTCCTTGGCCGCCACCGCGGCGGCGCGGGCTTCCTCGGCGACCGCGAGCAAAGCCCGCTCCAGTTCGGCGGCCGGAACCGGTACGCCGTTGTCACCGGTGAGCTGGGCAGCCCATCGGCCTGCGATCGCGGCCATTCCTGGTGTGGCACCAGGTTCCGACACCCTGCACCTCTCCGCCAAAAACAGGTGAAGGCCAGCCCGCTGCCCGTGCGGGGCTCCACCTGCCCGCGCCGGGCCCGAGATGGCCAGAGCCCTGCAACAGCATCACGCAGGGCTACGAGTGTCTACCGGCTGTCCGAGTGGTTCTGTTCCAAGTCGAGGTCACGCTGTGTGATCAAGTGCCTTGAGTTGGATGGGAAGGCCGTCAACGGGCACCGGTAGCGAGACGTAGTCCCAGCGGACCTCGTAGTCCTCTGCAACGCTCCACCGGTAGCGCCGCAACATCTCGTGCAGCAAAGCTTTCACCTCGTAGGTGCCGAAGTGCAGCCCGATGCATTTGTGCGCTCCGCCGCCGAACGGTATCCACGCGTAGCGGTGCCCCTTGTCCTCCCTGCGCTCCTCGGAGAAGCGGCCGGGGTCGAAGGTGTGCGGGTCGGTCCAGTACCGCTCGTCGAAGTGGTTGCCGGTCGGCGTCACGCCCACCAGCGTTCCCTCGGGGATGTAGTGCCCGAGTATCTCGGTGTCCTCGACGGCCTTGCGGGAGAAACTGGGTACCGGAGGGACGAGCCGCAGTGCTTCCTTGATCACCAGGTCGAGCGTGTGCAGAGTGCCGAGCGCCGCCATGTCGGGGAGGTCTTCGCCGAGCGCGAGCGATTCCGCGCGCGCCCTTTCCTGCCATTCCGGGTGTTTCGCGAGGTAGTAACAGACGGCGGTGCTGGTGATGGTCGACGTGTCGTGCGCGGCCATCATCAGGAAGATCATGTGGTTGATCACGTCGTCGTCGGTGAAGCGCTCGCCGTCCTCGGTCGTCGCGTGGCACAGCGCCGAGAACAGGTCGCTCTCGTCTCCTTCTCGCTTCGCGGGCAGGTGCCGTGCGAAATACCGTTCGAGGGTCGCCCGGCCCTGGATGCCTGCCTGCCAGCGTCCTCCTGGGACGGGATAGCGCACGACCGCGGTCGCCGCGCGCACGCACGCCACGAAAGCCCTGTTGATCCGCTGGGCGTCCGGTCCGCTCGGCATGCCCATGAACACCCTGGTCGCGACATCGAGGGTGAGCTGCTTCAGCAGCCAGTACAGGCGGGGTCTTCCCGGATGGTGCTCCCACGCCGCGATGCCGTCGCGCAGCGCGGGCCCCTGCTGCGCGATGTAGCCGGCGAGCCGGTCCTTCGTGAACGCTTCCTGCATGATCCGCCGGTGCGTGTGGTGCTCGCCGAAGTCCAGCAGCATGAGCCCTCGGTTGAAGAACTTCTCGATGAAGAACTTCCAGCCCTCCTGCGAGAACGCCTTGTCCTTGTTGACAAGTACGGCCTGGGTCGCCTCCGGTCCGGTGACGGTGACGATCCGCCTTCCGAACGCGCCCGACCACCACACCGGCCCGTACTGCTCGTATCTGCGGAGTCCGTAGGCCGCGCCGTAGCGCATCATCGTGAGCGTGTGCCCGATGAGCGGCGGTCCGGCGTCGCCGAGTACCGGCTGCAGCCCGCTGCCCTCGGGGGGAGCCGCCAGTTCGCGTACCGGCCAGCGCTGGGCGAGTATGCGCTCGTCCACCGCGCCCGGCAGTGGCAGGGCGGTGAGCGGGGGCAGTTTCTCGCGCAGTGTTCCCGTCATCCTGTCGACGACTGTCACCATGGCGACCATCTCCTCGCGGACTGCTCGCGGCTCCCCCCCACGGTCCCGTGTTATTGGCGGCCTGACAAGAGTGAATTCGGATGAAGGTCAGCGCGAGGGGGTCCCGCTCGCCGACCCCACGCGGAACTGCCTGAGGTCGACCGAGGCCGTGCGGCGCCGGTACTCGTGGGTGCGGCCGGGCCAGTTGGCGACGACCCTGCCGTAGGAATTGCGATACCAGCTCCGGCAGCGCGTCCACACCGAGCGTTCGAGTCTGCCCTGGATCTCCTCGTCCCAGCGCTGCTCCGCGTCCTCTCGGACATCGAGGTACCGCGAGGGGTGTGCCGCCAGCAGCCGGACCGCGTCCCTCACGTAGCGCGCCTGGCTCTCCAGCATGTAGATGACGGAACCGCCGCCGAGGTTCGTGTTCGGCCCGTACATCAGGAACATGCCGGGAAAACCGGGGACCGTGATGCCAAGATGCGCTCGCGCGCCTTCCTGCCAGGTCTCGGCGAGCGAACGACCGTCGAGACCGCGCACGTCGATGGGGGACATCAGGTCGCCCGCCGCGAAGCCGGTGCCATAGATGATCACGTCGGCTTCGTGGTGCCGGCCGTTCGCGTCCCGGACACCGTTGCCAGTCACCGCGACGATCTCGTCGGTGACCAGGTCTACATTGGACTTCGCGATCGCGGGGAGGTAGTCGTTGCTGAACAGCACCCGCTTGCAGCCGAGCGCGTAGTCCGGAGTGAGTTTGTCACGCAACGCGGGGTCGGCGACGGCCTCGCGCAGGTGCTTCTCCGTCTGCCGCTGAAAAAGCGGCGTCAGGAATTGCCATTTCGAAAGGCATTGCTGCGCGAACTCCGCGTACAACCAGAACCCGAGCCGGTCGAGAGTCCGTGCCAGCGGAACGGCTCTGAGTGCCCTGTGGTGCCAGGCGGTGTAGCCGTGGTCGCGTTTGGGCAGCAGGTAGGGCGCCGACCGCTGGAACACGGTGAGCGTCTTGGCCTGCCGCTGGATTCGCGGCACGAACTGGACGGCGCTCGCGCCGGTACCGATCACCGCGATCCTGGCGCCGGTCAGATCGAGATCGTGCCGCCATTCCGCCGAGTGAAACGAGTCGCCGCGAAAAGTATCCATTCCCGGAATGTCCGGGAAAGCAGGTCGTGACAGCTGACCGGTGGCCGGGACGAACACCCTCCCGGTGAATCCGTCGCCGGTGGCCGTGCGGATCAGCCACGTCGCGGTGGAGCCGTCGAATTCGGCGCTGGTGACTTCGGTGCCGAACCGGATCCGGTCGAACACACCGTATTTGCGCGCGGTGCGGCGCAGGTAGGCGTGGATGTCGGGCTGGGATGCGTAGCGGCGCGGCCAGGCCGGATTGTGTTCGAACGAGAACGAATACAACGGGGAAGGCACATCGCAGCCAGCTCCGGGATAGGTGTTCTCGCGCCACACCCCGCCGAGGTCCGAGGCGCGTTCCAGTATCACGATGTCGGTGAACCCCGACCTGCTCAGCTCGATGGCCGCAGCGATGCCGCCGAAACCCGCGCCGACGATCACGGCGTCGGCGGAGTGGTGTGGAGTGGCGCTCATGCCGGAAGACTAGGACTTCGCCCACCGCGCGTTCCAGGACCGGCGAGGACAACAAGTTGATACTTTCGGACACATGGTGACGACGACCGGCTGGGACTTCCCTCGCGCGGCGACGAGTGTCGCGCTGCTCGTCGAGTTCGCCGAGGGGCACGGCATACCGGCCGAGACGGTACTGGACGGGACCGGTCTCGGCGCGGACGTCATCGCTGCTCCGGCACGGCCGGGAGAGGCTCCCGCACAGGTCGAAGCGCACCAGGAGCTGGCCGTCGTCCGCAACATTCTGCGCCGTGGGGGAGACCCCGCGCGGCTCGGTCTCGCCGCGGGCAGGCTGTACCACGCGACTTCCTACGGCATCTGGGGCTACGCGGTGACCAGTAGTCGCACGGTCGGCGAGGCCATCGCGCTCGCGCTGCGCTACATCGAGCTGACCTATGTGTTCTGCGTTCCCGAGCTGCGTACCGACGGCGAGGCCGTCCACCTCGACTGCCTCGATGCCGGAGTCCCTTACGACGTCAAAGATTTTCTGCTGGCAAGGGATCTCGCCGCGATCGTCACGCTGATGCGCGAACAGATCGGCCTGCCGGAACACATCGGGGAAGTGCGAGTCCGGCTGCCGCGCCCCGCCGACACCACCGCGTTTCACGAGGTGCTCGGTACCGTTCCCGAGTTCGGCGCCGAGCTCACGGGAGTGAGTTTCCCTTCGCGGTTGCTGGAAACGCCGATGCCGCAGGCGAACGCGCACACCGCCGCGATGTGCGAGGACGAGTGCCGTCGGCTCGTTGCCGCGCGCCGTCGCCGCCGGGGAGTCGCGGGCCAGGTACGGGACGCGCTGCTGAGCGCGGGCGGACTGAGCAGGGACATGGAGAGCGTCGCGGCGGGGCTCTCGATGACGGGGCGCACGCTGCGCCGCAGGCTCGCCGCGGAGGGGACGAGCTTCCGGGCGCTGCTCGACGAGGTCCGCGAGAGCATGGCCGAGGAATTGCTGACCGCGCAGGCGCTTTCCGTCGAGCAGGTCGCCCGCCGCCTCGGCTACGGCGAGGCGGCGGCCTTCATCCACGCCTTCACCCGCTGGAAGGGGATCCCGCCACGCGAGTTCAGTCGCCGAACTGGAGCGCGACGTCGCGAAGGTGCGCGCTGAACAGCGGTTTCCTGCCGGCAAGAAAGCCGAGTGGGCCAGCGGGATTGATGTGCCAGCTCGCAGAGGCGGGTGCCGGTTTCCCGCTCGACCTGACCGGTGTGACGAGCGGAAGTCCGTTCCTGCCCTGGGCGATCGCGAACCGGTGCGGCGGCGCGAACGGCAATCCTCGCCGGGGAGCGAAGGCCGCGGTCGCGATCCAGTCCTCCGCCGTGCTCGCCACCGCGGTGAAGTGCCCGCCGGTCGTGAAGTCGAGCGAGGCAAGTCCCTTGGGGATCGCCCACAGCTGCCTGCCGCCGGCGAGCGACACCTCACTGTCCACCCAGATGCCGGTGATGGACACCGTCGGCCGCCGGCCACTCAGCCCGCTGTGTCGATTGTGGACGACCACGGCGGCGAGCAGTTCGTGATAGGCGAGCTGACCGGGAGGCTGGTAGTCGATCCAGGCCGTGAACACGAAGGCCGTGCCCTTGACGGTCAGTGCGGTGATCCCGGCAGGCAGCTCGGGCAGCTCGCCGGAGGGCAGCGCCCACGCCGAGAGATAGCCCTGCGCGTGCAGGTTCCACGGCGAGGGTGGGTAAACCGGGGTGGGAGACGTGGTCATGTTTCCTTCCATGGGAGGAAATCGGGCTGGTCGGTACTGGCGCGCAGCTGAAACCGTGGTGGGCGTTTCTGGAGGAACGACAGGACGCCCTCGACCGCGTCAGGGTTCTTCGCGATGCTGGCGATGAGCCGCGAATCCACCTCGTGTACGGGAAAGGGCGAATCGAGGTTCGACATCCGGTAGAGTAACTGCCTGGTGACCGCGACCGACACCGGCGCCGTTCCGGAAGCCAGGTCGGCCGCCAGTTCGTAGGCCGCGCCGAGTAGTTCCTCAGGCTCGTGGACGCTGTGCACGAGCCCCGCCGCGAGTGCTTCGTCCACACCGAACACTCGTCCGCTGATCATCCAGTCCATGGCCTTGCCCAGCCCGACGAGTTTGGGCAGGAACCACGCCGAAGCGCCTTCGGGGTAGATCCCGCGGCGGACGAACACGAAGCCGAACCGCGCGTTGCTCGCCGCGAGCCGGTAGTCGGCAGGCAGTGTGATGGTGAGCCCTCCGCCGATGGACGCGCCCTGAATCGCGGCGATCACCGGCTTGTTCATCAGGAAGACGCGTCGTGAGCACCGCCCGGCCGGTTCCTGCCAGTGCGGGTCGGGGCCCGCTTCGGCGTCGAAGTCGAACCCGCCGCCGGAAAGGTCGGCGCCGACGGAGAAGTCGGTTCCCTCCGCCGCGAGCACGACCACCCTGACGTCGTCGTCGGCGTCCGCGCGGTCGAAGGCGGCGGCCAGTTCGTCGGCCATGCGGATCGTGTAGCCGTTGCGGGCCTTCGGCCGGTTGAGCGTGATCGTCGCGATGCGATCGGCGACGGCGTAGGTGATCTCCGCGTAGTCGCCGGTCGGACCGGTGCTGTGTGCGCTGTCCATGCTGGCCTCCCTGCCGGGGTCGCTACACGGTAGAAGACACGCCAGCTTGTTGACAACTGGACAACAGGAAAAACAATCAGGCGTGCTTGATTTTTCGGATGGCCGGTGCCAGGCTGCGACGACAGGCTCAAGGAGGTGCTGACATGGCTGATCTCGACGCGATCCTCGGCGATCTCGACGCCGAAAGCCAGGAGGTCGACGCCATGGTCGCCGGGCTGCCGGACGCGGCATGGGCGACCGCGACCCCGGCTGACGGCTGGACCGTCGCCCACCAGATCGCCCACCTCGCCTGGACCGACGAGAAGGCGTTGATCTCGGCTACCACGCCCGGCGAATTCGGTGAGGAACTCAAACGTGCGCTGCTCGCGGGTGAGCGCTACGTCGACGAGGGAGCGGCTGAGCACGCCGGTGACCCTCCGGGGGCACTGCTGGCGAGGTGGCGAGAACGCCGTGACCAACTGCGCGGGGCGCTGGCCGCGTTCCCCGCCGGCGAGAAATTGCCCTGGTACGGCCCTGCCATGAGCCCGGCATCCATGGCAACCGCCCGCATGATGGAAACCTGGGCACACGGCCAGGACATCGCCGACGCGCTGGGCCTCGACCGGCGCCAGAGCGCCCGGCTGTGGCACATCGCCCGCTTCGGCGTGCGCACAAGGGACTTCGCCTTCCAGCTGCACTCGCTGGCTCCGCCTGCCGAACCGTTCCGGGTCGAGCTGACCGCGCCCGACGGCGACACCTGGACCTTCGGCCCCGGCGACGCGACCCAACGCGTCACCGGAAGCGCGACCGGCTTCTGCCACATCGTCACCCAGCGCAGGCATCCCGGCGACACCGACGTCGAAGCCGAAGGCGCCGACGCGCGGGAATGGCTGCGTATCGCGCAGGCGTTCGCGGGCCAGCCAGGGCAGGGCAGGCGCGAGGGCCAGTTCGCGTGACGGCCCGCGAGGCACCGATCAGGATCGGCAACGCGTCGGGGTTCTACGGCGACCGCTTCTCGGCGATGCGCGACATGCTTACCGGCGGCCCGCTCGACGTGCTCACCGGCGACTACCTCGCCGAGCTGACCATGCTCATCCTCGGCCGTGACCGGCTCAAGGATCCCTCGCTCGGCTACGCGAAAACCTTCCTGCGCCAGCTGGAAGAGGGACTGGGACTGGCGAAGGACAACGGCGTCAAGATCGTCAGCAACGCGGGCGGACTCAACCCGGCCGGTCTGGCCGCCCGGATCCGGGAACTCGCCGACCGGCTCGGCATCGACGTCACCGTCGCCCACGTCGAGGGCGACGACCTGCTGCCGAGGGCAGCCGAACTGGGGCTCGGCAGCCCGCTCACCGCGAACGCCTACCTCGGCGCGTGGGGCATCGCGGAATGCCTCACCGAGGGCGCCGACGTCGTCGTCACCGGCAGGGTCACCGACGCCTCGGTCATCGTCGGTCCAGCCGCCGCGCACTTCGGCTGGTCCCGCGACGATTACGACGCGCTGGCGGGGGCAGTCGCCGCGGGGCACGTCATCGAGTGTGGCGCGCAGGCCACCGGCGGCAACTACGCGTTTTTCACCGAGCACGCCATCGGCACGCCGGGATTCCCGATCGCCGAGATCAGCGCCGACGGCTCCAGCGTCATCACCAAACACCCCGGCACCGGCGGTGTCGTCGATGTCGGCACCGTGACTGCCCAGCTGCTGTACGAGATCGGCGGCGCCCGGTACGCGGGGCCCGATGTCACAGCCAGGTTCGACACCATCCAGCTCCAGCAGGACGGCGAAAACAGGGTGCGGCTCAGCGGTGTCCGAGGTGAACCGCCACCACCCACGCTGAAAGTGTGCCGCAACGCGCTCGGTGGTTTCCGTAACGAGGTGACCTTCGTCCTCACCGGACTCGACATCGAGGACAAAGCCCGGCTCGTCCGCGAACAGCTCACCGGTGCGCTCGCCGCGAAGCCGCCGTCCGAGGTGCGCTGGACGCTCGCCCGCACCGACCACGCCGACGCCGACACCCAGGAAACCGCGAGCGCGTTCCTGCGCTGCGCGGTCAAGGACGCCGAAGCCGACGTAGTGGGCCGCGCGTTCAGCGGAGCGGCCATCGAGCTGGCGCTTGCCAGCATCCCCGGCTTTCACGTCACAGCGCCGCCGGGCAAAGCCGCTCCCTACGGGGTCTATACCGAGGCGTACGTCGACGCGGGCGAGGTCGGGCACGTCGCCGTACTCGCCGACGGCACCACGACGGCCATCGAACCGGCAAGGGACACCACGCGGCTGAGCCCGCTACCCGAGCCCGAGCTACCGCCCGCGTTGCCGGATGGGCCGCGCCGCAAGGTCGCGCTCGGCACGATCGCGGGCGCGCGTAGCGGAGACAAAGGCGGCAACGCCAACATCGGGGTCTGGGTGCGCTCGCCTGACGAATGGCGCTGGCTCGCCACCACGCTCACCGTCGGCGAGCTACGACGGCTGCTGCCCGAAACGGACGGCCTCACCGTGCATCGGCACATGCTGCCGAACCTGTTCGCCCTCAACTTCGTCGTCGAGGGCCTGCTCGGCGAAGGCGTTGCCGCGCAAGCACGATTCGACCCGCAGGCGAAGGCGGTTGGCGAGTGGCTGCGTGCCCGCCACATCGACATCCCGGAGGTGCTGCTGTGACCGGCCCGCTCGCCACCGCGGAACGCGCCGCGCTCAGGGAGACGGCAAGGCGGTTCACCGAGACCGAGATCCTTCCTCACCTCGCCCAGTGGGAAAGCGACGGCGAACTGCCTCGCGAACTGCACCGCAAGGCAGGGGAGCTGGGACTGCTCGGCGCGGCCTTCCCCGAACAGGCCGGAGGGGGCGGCGGGGACTTCCTCGACGCGCTCACCGTGACCGAGGAGATCCACTACGCGGGAGGCTCGGGCGGACTGGTCGCCTCGCTGTTCACCTGCGGCATCGCCGTACCGCACCTGGTCGAAGCCGGGGTGGAGCAACAACTCGCCACCTGGGTGCGGCCCACTCTCGAAGGCAGGCTCATCGGCGCGCTCGCCATCACCGAGCCCGACGGTGGGTCCGACGTCGCGTCCGTGCGCACGACCGCGCGCCGCGACGGCGACCACTACCTCGTCAACGGCGCGAAGACCTTCATCACGTCGGGGTGCAGAGCGGACTTCGTCACCACCGCCGTGCGGACAGGCGAGCAGGGCGCGCACGGGCTTTCGCTGCTTGTCGTCGAGCGTGGCACACCGGGATTCACCGTCACCCGCGCACTGAGCAAAATGGGCTGGCACTGTTCCGACACCGCTGAGCTGTCCTATGTGGATGTACGAGTTCCGGTTGAGAACCTGATCGGCGCGGAGAACAGTGGCTTCGCCCAGATCGCGACCCAGTTCGTCGCGGAGCGGCTTTCACTTGCGGTGCAGGCATACGCCACCGCCCAGCGTGCACTGGACCTGACCGTCGAATGGTGCAGGCTCAGGGAAACCTTCGGCAGACCGCTGATCTCCCGGCAGCTCGTCCAGCACAAGCTGACCGACATGGCTCGCAAGATCGACGTCGCGCGCACCTACACCCGGCACATCGCCCAGCGGCACGTCGAGGGGGACGAGGTCGTCGCCGAAGCCTGCTTCGCCAAGAACACCGCCGTCGAAGCGGGCGAGTGGGTCGCGAACGAAGCCGTCCAGTTACACGGTGGACTCGGTTACCTGACCGGGACCGAGGTCGAACGCCACTACCGGGACATGCGCATTCTCGGCATCGGCGGCGGAACCAACGAGATCCTCGCCGGTCTGGCCGCGAAACGATTGGGGTACACCTCGTGACAACGCTGCGGTCCACACTGGACACCGAAGGTGAGGAGTTCGCCGCCTACCGGGACGCCATGCTCGGCAAACTCGCCGAACTCGACACCGAACAGGCCAAGGCGCTCGCCGGTGGCGGGGAGAAGTACGTGAACCGGCACCGCGAGCGCGGCAAGCTGCTGGTGAGAGAACGCATCGAACTGCTACTCGACGAGGACGCGCCGTTTCTCGAACTGTCCCCGCTCGCCGGCTGGGGCAGTGACTTCCAGGTGGGGGCAAGCGTCGTCACCGGCATCGGCGTCGTCGAAGGCGTCGAGTGCATGATCATCGGCAACGATCCCACCGTGCGTGGCGGAGCCAGCAACCCGTGGACGACCCGCAAGGTTTTCCGTGCTTCCGACATCGCCATGGAGAACCGGCTCCCCGTCATCAACCTCGTCGAATCCGGCGGCGCCGACCTGCCGACCCAGAAGGAGATCTTCATCCCCGGCGGGCGGCTTTTCCGTGACCTGACCAAATTGTCGGCGGCCGGTATCCCCACCATCGCGCTGGTCTTCGGCAACTCGACGGCCGGCGGAGCCTACGTTCCCGGCATGTCCGACTACGTCGTGATGATCGAGGAACAGTCCAAAGTGTTCCTCGGCGGACCACCGCTGGTCAAGATGGCAACCGGCGAGGAATCCGACGACGAATCCCTCGGTGGCGCCTCGATGCACGCGCGTACCTCCGGGCTGGCCGACTACCTCGCCGTCGACGAACGGGACGCCATCCGGCTCGGAAGGCGCATCGTGCACCGCCTCAACCGGCGCAAGCACGGTCCCGCGCCCGGATCCGTCACCGAGCCCCGCTACGACGAAGAGGAGCTTCTCGGCATCGTCCCGGAAGGACTCAAGGTGCCGTTCGATCCCCGTGACGTGCTCGCCAGGGTCGTCGACGGTTCCGAGTTCGACGAGTTCAAACCGCTCTACGGCAACAGCCTCGTCACCGGATGGGCGAGGGTCCACGGATATCCGGTCGGTGTTCTCGCCAACGCGCAAGGTGTTCTGTTCAGCGAGGAATCACACAAGGCCGCGCAGTTCATCCAGCTCGCGAACCAGACCGACACGCCGCTGCTTTTCTTGCACAACACCACCGGCTACATGGTGGGAAAGGACTACGAACAGGGCGGCATCATCAAACATGGCGCGATGATGATCAACGCCGTCTCCAACAGCAAGGTCCCGCACATCTCGCTGCTCATCGGCGCTTCCTACGGTGCGGGTCATTACGGAATGTGCGGGAGAGCCTACGATCCCCGGTTCCTTTTCGCGTGGCCGAGCGCCAAGTCGGCCGTCATGGGACCCCAGCAGCTCGCCGGTGTGCTGTCCATCGTGATGCGAGCCGCCGCCGAGAGCAGGGGACAGACCTACGACGAGGACGGCGACGCCGCCATGAAGGCCGCCGTCGAAGCACAGGTGGAGGCCGAATCACTGCCCATGTTCCTGTCGGGGCGACTGTACGACGACGGTGTCATCGACCCAAGGGACACCAGGACCGTCCTCGGCCTGTGTCTTTCCGTCATCCACACCAATCCTGTCCGAGGTGCCCGGTTCGACGGCACCGGCTTCGGCGTCTTCCGGATGTGAGCCCATGATCGAAAACGTGCTCGTCGCCAATCGCGGGGAGATCGCGCTGCGCGTCTTCCGGTCCTGCCGGGACGCCGGTATCGGCACCGTCGCCGTCTATTCCGACGCCGATGCCGCCTCTCCACACGTGTCCGCCGCCGACGCGGCCGTGCGCCTGCCGGGTGAAACACCAGGCGAGACCTACCTCCGCGCCGACCTCATCGTCGATGCGGCCCGCCAGGCCGGTGCCGACGCCGTACACCCCGGATACGGTTTCCTGTCCGAGAACGCGGATTTCGCCCGTGCCGTCGGCGCAGCGGGCTTGACCTGGATCGGTCCTTCTCCGGAGGCGATCGAGACCATGGGCTCCAAAGTGGAATCCAAACGGCTGCTCGGTGAGGCCGGGGTTCCCGTTCTGCCCGAACTGGATCCCGGCCAGGTCACGGAATCGGATCTTCCGGTCTTGGTCAAGGCGTCTTCCGGCGGGGGCGGCAGGGGCATGCGGGTGGTGCGAGAACTCGCCGACCTGCCTTCGGCCGTCGACAGCGCCAGCGCCGAGGCTGCTTCGGCTTTCGGTGACCCCACCGTTTTCTGTGAACGTTACGTCGACCACGGCAGGCACATCGAGGTGCAGATCATGGCCGACATCCACGGAACGGTGTGGGCACTCGGTGAACGCGAATGCTCCATCCAGCGCAGGCATCAGAAGGTCATCGAAGAGGCGCCTTCGCCACTTGTCGGCACGACGATGAGGGAGAACCTGTTCGCGGCTGCCCGTACCGCCGCGAAAGCCATCGACTACGTCGGTGCCGGAACCGTCGAATTCCTCGCCACCGAAACCGGCGAGTTCTTCTTTCTCGAAATGAACACCCGGCTCCAGGTGGAACACCCCGTCACCGAGTGCACGACCGGCCTCGACCTCGTCGACCTGCAACTCCGGGTCGCCGAAGGCGAGGCCCTGCAAGGAGAACCGCCACCGCGCGAAGGCCATGCCATCGAGGCCAGGCTTTACGCCGAGGACCCAGCCGGCGAATGGCGGCCACAAACCGGGACCTTGCACCGATTCCGGATACCGTGTGACATCGAATTCGCCGTTCCCGTGAGCAGGACGGGGATCCGGGTGGACAGCGGCGTCGCCGACGGATTCGTCATCGGCACGCACTACGATCCCATGCTCGCCAAGGTGATCTCGTGGGCACCGAGCAGAACGGCCGCGGCCCGGGCTCTCGCCGGAGCGCTCGCCAGAGCGCAGCTCCACGGCGTGACGACCAACAGGGACCTGCTGGTCAACGTCGTGCGGCACCCGGCTTTCCTCGCGGGGGACACCGACACGGGGTTCTTCGAGCGGCACGGCGTGCTTGCCACGCCGCTCGCCGACGCGCACGCCGAACGGCTCTGCGGGCTCGCCGCCGCACTCGCCGAGGCCGCCGCGAACCGGCGCGAGGCCCGCGTGCTCGGCGGGCTTCCGAGCGGCTGGCGCAACCTCGCGGCAGCGCCGCAGCACAAGACCTACGTCACCGCGCGGGGAACCGAGCACGACGTGCGTTACCGGTTCACCCGAGCCGGGCTGACGGTCGAGGAGCTCACCGGAATCGAGCTGGTCTCCGCCGAACCCGGCCTTGTCGTGCTCGCCGACGGCGGCGTCCGCAGGACGTTCACCGTGGGCCGGTATCCGGGCCTGGTCGTCGTCGACTCTCCCCTCGGCACCGTGACACTGACCCCGGTCCCTCGATTCACCGAACCCGGTACCGAACTCGCCCCCGGCTCCCTGGTGGCTCCCATGCCGGGGACGGTCGTGCGGCTGGCCGTCACGAAAGGCGACACCGTGAAGGCGGGCGCGCCGTTGTTGTGGCTGGAAGCCATGAAGATGGAACACCGCGTAGCCGCCCCCGCCGATGGTGTCGTCACGGAACTGCCTGTCGAGGCAGGGCGGCAAGTGGAACAGGGCGCCGTGCTCGCCGTCGTACGCGCGCGCGGCGAGTTCCCCGACGAACAGGAGGCACAGTAGTGAGCTTCGTCGAGTCCGAGGAACGGCAGGCGCTGCGCAAGGCGGTTGCCGACCTCGCCGGTAAATACGGCCACGAGTACTACACCGAGAAGGCGCGGGAAGGAGGGCACACCAGCGAGTTGTGGGACGAGGCGGGAAGCCTCGGCTATCTCGGCGTCTCAGTCCCGGAGGAGTACGGGGGAGGGGGCGCGGGCATCGGCGACCTCGCCGCGGTGTGCGAGGAGTTCTGCGCGGCGGGAACCCCGATGCTGCTCATGGTCGTCTCACCGGCCATCTGTGCCACCGTGATCGCCAGGTTCGGCACGGAGGCTCAGAAACGACACTGGTTGCCCGGTTTCGCCGAGGGTAGCGTCAGGATGGCCTTCGCCATCACCGAACCCGACGCGGGCTCGAACTCGCATCGCATCACCACGACCGCCCGCAAGGACGGAGCGGACTGGATTCTCAACGGCCGCAAGGTGTTCATCTCGGGTGTCGACGAAGCCGACGCGGTACTGGTCGTCGGGCGGACCGCCGACGCCAAGACCGGCAAGCTGAAGCCGGTGCTGTTCATCGTGCCGACCGACACGCCGGGCTTCGAGTACCAGCAGATCCCGATGGATCTGGTGTCGGCCGACAAACAGTTCGGGTTGTTCCTCGACGACGTCCGGCTTCCTGCCGACGCGCTGGTCGGCGCCGAGGACGCCGCCATCGCGCAACTGTTCGCGGGGCTGAACCCCGAACGCATCATGGGAGCGTCGTTTTCGGTCGGCATCGCCCGGTACGCGCTCGCGAAGGGCGTCGCCTATGCCAAGGACCGCAGCGTCTTCGGTGCGCCGATCGGGTCCCATCAGGGCTTGGCTCACCCACTCGCCCAGGTGAAGATCGAGTTGGAGCTGGCCAAGCTGATGACCCAGAAAGCAGCCGCTCTCTACGATTCCGGTGACGACTTCGGTGCGGGCGAGGCGGCCAACATGGCCAAGTACGCCGGTGCGGAGGTCGCCATCCGGGCCGTCGACCAAGCTGTCCAGGTACATGGTGGCAACGGTCTCGCCTCGGAGTACGGCCTCGGCACGCTCCTGGGCGCCGTGCGGGTCGGCCGGATCGCGCCGGTGAGCAGGGAGATGGTGCTCAACTTCGTGGCGCAGCACAGCCTCGGTCTCCCCAAGTCCTACTGAGTACCGACCGAGAACCTCTCGGTCTCATCGACATCGAACGCGAAGGAGCTGACCGGTGACCACAGCGACGAACGGGCCGACCCTGGCGGGGAAGACCCTCATCATGTCCGGCGGCAGTCGTGGCATCGGCGAGGCCATCGCGATCCGCGCCGCCCGCGATGGCGCCAACGTCGCTCTGATCGCCAAGACCACCGAGCCGCACCCGAAACTTCCGGGAACGATCTACACCGCGGCGAAAGCCATCGAGGAGGCGGGTGGCCGGGCTTTGCCCATCGTCGGCGACGTGCGCGACGACGACGCCGTCGAAGCGGCGGTGACGAGGACGGCCGAGCAGTTCGGCGGCATCGACATCGTGATCAACAACGCCAGCGCGATCGACCTGACACCGTCAGAGCAGATCCCCATGAAGCGCTACGACCTCATGCAGGACATCAACGCGCGAGGGACGTTTCTGTTGTCGCGCACGGCGATCCCGCACCTGCGTGCCGCCGCCAACCCGCACATCCTGACCCTTTCTCCTCGGATCCGTTTGGAGAGCAAGTGGTTCGAGGGCGGGCACCTCGCCTACAGCATGGCGAAGTACGCGATGAGCCTGGTCACCGTTGGTTTGGCAGCGGAGCTGCGCTCCGACGGTATCGCCGCGAACTCGCTCTGGCCGCGTACCACCATCGACACCGCCGCGATCCGCAACGTCGTCGGTCAGCAGCTGGCGAGTAAGTCCAGGACCCCCGAGATCATGGCCGACGCCGCCCACATCGTGCTCACCAAGCCGAGCGGGGATGCCAGCGGAAACTTCTTCATCGACGACGAAGTGCTTGCCGCCGAGGGTATTACCGACCTTTCCCGCTATCGCATCGGTGACAGTGAGGACGATCTGCAACTCGACTTCTGGGTTGATCCGGCTTGAATCGCGAACCACAGCAAGAACGCAGCAGGACGACTCGGCGACGGCTCATCGATGCCGCCGTCGAGTGCCTTGGCGAACGCGGTTGGCAGGGCACGACGGTCGGCGTGGTCGCAGAGCGCGCTGGTGTGTCGCGAGGTGCGGCGCAGCACCATTTCCGGACGAGGGAAGACCTCGTGGTCGCCGCGGTCGACTATCTGGCCAACGAACAGATCGCCGAACTCACCGCTCGCGCCGCGGCCCTGCCGTCAGGGCCTTCTAGGGCCGAGCCGGTCGCGACGATGCTGCTCGACCTGTACACCGGCCCGAAGTTCCGGGCCGCTTTGCATTTGTGGGTCGCTGCTTCGACCGAGTCGACGCTGCGGGACATCCTGGTTCCGCTCGAAGCCAGGGTCGGCCGGGAAGCGCATCGGCTTGCCGTCGAACTGCTTGGCGCGGACGAATCCCAGCCGGGTGTTCGCGAAACGGTTCAGGCCACTTTGGACCTCGCGCGAGGACTCGGTCTTGCCAACCTGCTCACCGACGACACCCGGCGCCGCGAGCAAATAGTCAACCAGTGGGCGAGAATTCTCGAGCCGATCGTCGCGAACGGCCGGGTCACGACGCGGGGATGAGGCGAATCCGGAACCTGCCGAGGGGGAGGCGCGTTCCACCGGGGTTCCTCGAAGGCTGTTCGCCTGACCGAATGCGGCGACCCGTGCTTCCCTGTCGTTAGAAGGACAGCGTCTGTCGTTCTGTGTGTTGCGCCGTAAGGATTGCGCGACAACCATGGGACGTACGTGATCACAGAGTTGTGATCGTGCCGTTTCGACACTTGCCCGGCATCGCTGTCGGTGTGCCGGTAGCGACTATCGTCGCGCTTTCTCGACACGTCTCTCATGGTCGGCTGCCGTCAGATTGTTCGGCGAGGTGCGGACAAACCAGGATTCGCCTGCCGGAACTCGACCTGTTATTGGGGAAACATGACGGTAAGCAAGGTGCTCGTTGTCGATGAACAGCCGTTGATCCGGTTCGCTGTTCGCGCGCTGCTCACTGAAAGCGGCTGCTCGGTGGCCGAAGTCCGGGATCTGCGAAGTGTCCTGCGGCAACCTGACGGGCCGGGTGCCGACCTCGTGGTCACCGACATCGCCGAGCGGGGGCAGTCGGCCGGTCTGCGACTTTGCCATCATGTCAAGAAAGAATGGCGTACGCGGGTGCTGGTATTCAGCGCGGACGCGTCTCCTCCGGCCATCGCGGCCGTGTTGAACGCCGGGGCGGACAGCTTCGTCCACAAGTCCGTTTCTCCTGAGCGGTTCACCGAAGCCGTCGGGCGGACCATCGCCGGGGACCGGCAGTGGCTGCTCGGGAACTCCGTCGAACAGCCGGTCCCGGAGCTGTCCGTGGCCGGGGCGGGATTGACGGACCGCGAGAAGGAGGTTCTGGGCCTGATGCTGCAGCGAAGGTCGAATGACGAGATCGCCCAGGAGTTGTTCTTGGCGGTGCAAACCGTGAAGAACTACGCCAGCCGGGTGTTGCGGAAGATCGGGTTTCCCAACCGTCGCGCGCTCTTTGCCGCCGTTCGGCCGCAAGCCGGTGCGAACGTGATCCCGTTCGCCAGGGTACCGCAAGACAACGCGGTACTCGGAGTCCCCGAACACCCGATGGTTCGGTACTCCTGAGGACTACTGGCCGCGCGCACATGACGGTTTGCTTGTGAGGAGCTGTCGAATCGGGTGAAGGGCAATGGAACGAATGTCTGCTTCAGTCGTGGAGGATCGTGACAAGGACGTCGTCGTCATCTCTCTTGATCGTCCTCAGCGGCGCAATAGTCTCGACTACGATTCGGGCCGGCGGCTGTTGGAAGCGGTCGTCGGCGCGGCGCGATCGGTCGATGTGCGGGCGATCGTGTTGCGGGGCACGGGGGAAGCCTTTTGCGCGGGTGATGATCTGGCTGCGATAGAAGGGTTTCGCGCGGGCGACGTCGGTGTCGCTCCCGCATCGGCCGACACGGGCGAGGCTTTCTATCTGAAGGTGTGCGAAGAGCTGCTGCTTGCGCCGAAGCCGGTGATCGCCGCGGTCCGGGGAGCCGCGATCGGTCCGGGCGTCGAGCTGGCGTGCGCGGCCGATCTGCGAGTAGGGGGGCCGGGGACTCGGTTGGGGTGCGGGCTGATCCATGCCGGGCATGTGGGAGTCGCCGCGATGTTGCGCAGGGTCGTCGGACCCGCCAGGGCAACGGAAATCTTCCTCACCGGCCGGATGGTCGAGGCAGCGGAAGCAAGCAGGATTGGCCTGCTCGACCGAATCGCGCCCAACGACCAGTCCGTCACCGACACCGCGATCACGCTCGCTCAGCAGCTCGCGGCCGGGCCGACGAAGGCAATTGGCTTGTTCAAGGACATGCGAGAGCGCTGCGAAGGACAGTCGGCCCTCTACGCGCTGCGCCTCCAGGATCGCTATCACCAGCTCAGTCACAACGAGGTGGCCGACAGCGAGGAAGGGCTGCGAGCGCTCAGGGAAAGGCGGCAACCACGCTTCGCCGGGCGTTGAGCCCAACACAGAGGAGACAAAGGTGGAGAACCAAGACGTGGTCATCACCGGGATGGGGTTCGTCCTGCCTGGCGCGGTCGGAAACGACGAGGTGTGGCGGAAGCTGGAAGCAGGCGTCTCCCAGCTGAGCCGCTTGCCCGACGGCATCGTGGGCGGCCAGGGGGAGACAGGTCAGTGCCGCGCGGGCGGTCGCGTCTGGGAATTCGACCATCGGGAACATATTCCCGATCTGCCGGACACCTTCGCGAAGCGATACAGCCGCGAGATCCTGATGGCGCTCTCCGCGGTCGAACAAGCTTGGAGTGACGCGGGTCTGCGCGATTATCAGAGTGAACTGTGTCCCGAACGGACCGGCGTGATCGGTTCGAGTTCGCGCGGACCGGTCGAATGGTGGTCGCAGACGAGCAGTGGGAGCGCCGTGGACGCCGCCTGTCCACCGGTGGAGATCGATCACGCGGTTTTCGCTTCTCTGGCGGGCAGTCCGGCCACGTTGAGTGCGATTCGGCTAGGTGCGCGTGGCACGGTGACGACCTTGAGCAATGCCTGCGTGGGTGGGCATCAGGCGATCGGGTTCGCGTCGCAGCTTCTCGAAACGGGAAACGCCGACGTGATGGTGCTCGTCGGGCACGAAACTCCGTTCGTGCCGGAAATGCTACAGATCTATTCGTCTCCGACAGCGGGGGTCTTGTCGCGTTCGGACGGCGATCCGGCAACGACGATCAAGCCCTACGACCGCAACCGCGACGGTTTCGCTCTGGGGGAAGGTGCCGTCGCGATGGTGCTGGAGACAAGGGAACACGCCAGCAGGCGGAAGCGGGAACCCTATGCACGGGTCTGCTCCACGGTGAGTCTCAACGAAGCCGGACACGCCACCAGAATGGATCTTTCCGGGAGGTTCACCGCCGACATGATCCTGCGGGCAACCGACGCGGCAGGGTTCGCACCGGGCGACATCGACTACATCTGCGGGCACGGGACCGCTACCCGTTACAACGACCTTGCCGAGAGCCGGGCCATGCGACTCGTCTATGGCGACCGGGTGGATCGCTGGCCGCCACTGGGGTCGATCAAACCGGTGTTTGGTCACCTGCTCGGCGCATCCGGCCTGTTGAACTGCGCGGCCACGGTCCAGATGATGTGCCATCAACGGCTCGCTCCCACGATCAACTGCGTCGACGTCGACCCCGAATGCGATCACGACCACGTACAGGACGGTGCCCGTTCGACTCGGGTGGAACGGGCGATGTCGTTGTCCTTCGCGATCGGCAGTCAGAGTTCGGCGGTCACCCTGGAGGCGGCGTGACTCCGGTCGTTCACCCCTCACCGGAAGACCTCTGCCGGGGGCACCTTCGTGACGGTATGCGTGTGCACGTCGCCTCGACGATGTCGAGACCCAACGCACTGGTACTCGCCATGGCGCGGGTGTTCCGGGGCGTGGCGACCTTCGAGATCAGCTCGAATGCTTTCCACGGAAACATGCACGCGCTCACGATGGCCGGGATCGTCCGGCACGCCATCACCTGCTTCGCGGGGGACACCTATCCCTCCTCCCAGCCGAACCCGCTCTATTCGGGGCTCCCGGGGGGAGACCCGTTCCCCGTCGAGGAGTGGAGCCTGCTGTCGCTGCTGCAACGCCTGATCGCCGGTGCCACAGGGAGCCCGTTCGCGGTTACCACTTCTCTGGTGGGGTCGGACCTGAACCGGAACCTTCCGCTCGTGGAGCGCGGCGGGCGGCGGGCCGTTCTCGTCCCCGCGTTACGTCCGGACATCACGCTGGTTCACGCGACCTGCGCGGACCGGCTGGGGAACCTCTACCTGAACGGGCCTGGTGGTGAAGGCTGGTGGGGCGCGATGGCCGCGCGTGACGGTGTCCTCGCCACGGTGGAGAAGATCGTCGACACCCCACCTCTGGAAGGCAGATCCATCCCGGCTGACCGCGTTCTGGGCATCGCCGTGCGTGCGTTCGGGGCTCATCCACAGGGACTGCCCGCATGGCCCGAATGTCACTTCGATGGATACCAGGACGACTACGAGTATCTCGCCGAACTCGCCCGCAGCTGCCGGACAGCGGAGGAACGTGCCGCCTGGGTTCACGACAAGCTCGTGGCAGCACCGGAGCGGCACGATGGCGAGACCGGTGGCTCCAGCACACCCGCGCCATCCGTCGTCGCCGCGGGGGCCCCGTCCTGGCGGGAAAAACACATCGTTCTCGCGGCTCGCGCGATTGTCGACCGTGTGCTGGAAACCGGCTACGGCACGATCCTCGCCGGAATCGGCACCGCCCACGTCGCGGCGTGGCTGGCCGCCGAGCGTCTGGGTGCCGTTGGCGAACGGGTCCAGGTACATGCCGAGCTGGGGTTGATCGACATGCGCCCCGCGGCCGGTGATGTCTTCCTGTTCTCGCAGCGTCACGTTGCTCGCTGCCGGACGTATGGGGACAGCCTGGATGTTCTCGGTGCGCTGGTCTCAGGCGGAAGCGGCAAAGCGCTGGCCGTCCTTTCGGCGGGTGAGATCGACGCCGAGGGCCGGATCAACAGCAGCCGTACCGCGGACGGGGGGTATTTCGTCGGATCCGGCGGGGCCAACGATTTCGCGAGCCACCTTGAGACTCTCGTGGTGGCCCCGGCATCTCCACGAAGGCTCGTGCCGAACGTCAGCTTCACGACGTGTCCTGGCGACAACGTGCGCACCGTGGTGACCCAGTACGGCCGGCTCGGCAGGCAAGACCCGAGCGAGAGCTTCCGGCTCCACACCTGGCTGCCACCCGACGACACTCCGGACGCGGATCCGGTCGCCACCATGCGATCGCGGACGCGCTGGCCGGTCCCGGACAGCAGGCCCGAACCAGAGAAGCCGGTCACCGACGACGAGCTGGCCGCGCTACGAAAGCTCGATCCGGAAGGGGTATACCGATGAGTCCGACTGCTCCGGCTCATGTTGTCCTCGCGGGTGTCGGTCACGATTTTCCCGGCCAGCCGGTGGGTAACGACTTCTTCGAAACCGAGCACCCCGGCCTCGGAGTCGACGACGCTTGGATTCGCGCGCACACGGGTGTGGGAAGCCGGCATTGGGCGAGGCCAGGGGAACACCACGTCGACCTCGCCGAGCGTGCCGCCGCGATGGCGCTCAAGGACGCGGGTCTCGACGCGTCCGATGTGGACGTCATAGTCGGAACCAGTGCCACGGCGAGGCCGAGAGTCAATCCGACCACCGCGGGCAATCGGTACATGGATCTCGCGCTTCCGTTGCAGTCGAGGCTGGGGGTCCGCAACGCCTTCGCGTTCGATGTCACCGGAGTCGCCTGTGCCGGCTTCTTGCACGGAAGTGTCGTGGCACAGGGACTTCTGGCTCAGCCAGGGGTGGAAACGGTGCTCGTCGTCTGTGCCGAAGACCCGCGACCGATCCTCAATTTCGGCTATCGCAACGCGACGTTGTTCGGGGGAGGGGCCGCCGCTGGGGTCTGGCGCCGGACGTCGGGTGCCGCCGGGTTGGAATGTGCCGTCCTGCGTGCGGATGGTGAACATTACGAGGCTTTCGACATCGACGACGACGACAAGATGATCATGAAAGGAAAAGTTGTCGGTGATCTCGCGCCCCGCTGTCTTGAGGAGGTCACCCGCGAAGTACTGCTCCGCAATGGCAGCAGCCTGGACGACATCGACTGGATCATCCCGCACCAGGGCAACATTCACATCATCCAGGACGTGGGAACGCTGCTGGACCTGCGTCCCGAGCGCGTTCTGGTCAACATCGACCGCAGGGGAAACACCTCAAGTGTCAGCGTTCCCGGTTGTCTTTCGGAGTACGTGCACCGCGGGGTGATCCGGCGCGGCCAGCGGATTCTGGCGATGAGCATCGGCCGCGGTTTCAGCTGGGGATCGATGATCTTCCACTACGGCGCACCCCTGTCCTGATTCCCGGCCGAAAGGTTGTCATGATGGCGAAAACGAGTACTCGCGGACCGCGCTGGGCGGATGCCGGTATCGCACTCACCGGATTCGGGCTCTACTACCCGGCTGAGATGATCGCCAACGAGGCTGATTCCACTGAAACCGGCAACGACATCGACGCCAGGGTATTGGGAAACGTGTCCGTCCGGTCTCGTCATCGCAGTGACGACACCGAGACGATTCCTTTCATGGCCGCCGAGGCCGGCAGGCAGGCGATCAAGGACGCTGGTATCGAACCGGCGGACCTCGATGTCATCGTGCTCTCCAACTGGACCACACCGGCTTACACCCCCGATCACGGGCCACAGACGGCGGCATTGCTGGGGATCCCGGAGACGTTCGCGTTCGATGTCGCCGGCGCGTGCGTGGGCTTTCTGCACGGTGTCCAGACCGCGGCAGCCTACCTTCGGGCGGCGCCGGAGACTGGATACGCGCTGGTGGTCTGTTCGGAGCAGTTCAGCCGACGGGTTCGCCCTGGAAGCAGGGGAGAACTCGTCTGCTCCGACGCCGCGGGCGCGGTCGTGCTCACCAAGAGCGCCGACCAGCACGGGCTCATCGACATCGTGCTGCACAGTGACGGATCGCGTGCGGACGTGATCAGCGCCCGGCCGCCGAAGGGCTGGGTTCGCAGCAAGGAGAGCCTTCCCGATCACGCGGCGGCGAGCCTGGTCGAGGCGTGCGCCGAGGTGCTGGGACACAGCGCGGTGAGCATGGCGGACGTCGACTGGGTCGTGCCGCACCCCGGTACCGATGTCGTGCACCGCAGAGTGCGCCAGGAACTGGAGGTCCCGGAAGAGAAGTTCGTGGTCAATTTCGCCCGGCGTGGCAACACCTCAAGCGCGTCGATTCCGATCGTGCTGGCGGAGGAAATGGCGGCGGGCCGGTTCCGGCCCGGTGATCTTGTGCTGAGTCCGGCGATCGGTGCCGGCTGGTACTACGGCGCGATGCTCTACCGGCTGTGCTGAAAGGACGACGAGTGAACGACTTCGGAGCTCCTGCCGTCCTTGTGGTAGGTGGTACCAGCGGAATCGGGCTCGCGACGGTGTTGAAACTGGCCGCGGCGGGCCGTCCCGCGATCGCCGCCGCACGAGATGAAACGAAGCTGGCGGCTGTCGCCGAGATCGCACGGGACAAAGATCTCCCCATCAGCTGCCATCATGTCGACGCGAGCAGCGCCGAGAGCGTGGACGCGCTCTTCCGCGATCTCGCCGACGTTCCGATTCTCGGCTGCGTGAACACGGCGGGGCGCAATTTGTCCCGGCGGCTGATCGCCCCGCCTTCGGCGCCGGAAGGGGATTGGCGGGAACACACCGAGCGAGAATGGCAGGACGTCATCGGGCTTTGCCTGACCGGCACCTTCCTCGTCGGCCGTGCGGCCGCGCGCACGTGGGCCGGGCAAGGCAGAGGCGGGGTCCTGGTGACCATCGCGAGTTCCACGTGGCAAGGCTCCTGGGGGCAAAGCGCCTACGCCGCGGCCAAAGCCGGGGTTGTCTCGCTCACCCGCAGCTGGGCTCTGGAACTCGCGGATTTCGGCATTCGGGTGGTGTGCGTCGCGCCGGGTGTCGTCGATGGAAGGGCCCTCAGGGACAAGGCCGCTGCCAGGCCCGCGCATGCGGACTACATGGAGCGCCTGCGCCAGGGGATTCCGTTGCGGCGCTTCGCTTCCGAGGACGAGGTGGTCGCGAGTGTGCTGCACGCGTTGGACAACGAATACCTGACCGGAACAGTTCTGGAGGTGCACGGTGGCGGTTTCCCCAACCGAATCGTTTGATTCGACCCAAGCCAAATACCCCTTCGAAGGCAGCGTGGCTCTGGTCACCGGAGCTGGAAGCGGCATCGGACTGAGCATCGCGACGAAACTCGCTGCCGACGGTGCCGCGGTCGCGCTCCTCGGACGCGGTGAGGAACGGCTTCGTACTGCGGAGAAACAGATTCTCGCCGAGGGCGGAACCGCCTTCGCGCACCCCGCTGACGTGCGCGATCTGGAGTCTGTGCGCCGGGCCGTCGCGACCGTGGAACGCACGCTCGGTCCTGTCGACTTCGCGGTGAACAACGCGGGAACCGCCGCTGGGCAGAAGTACCTGTGCGAGCAGGACGAGGATGCGTGGCTACGGACGATGGACACCAATCTGAACGGTACGTTCCGGTTATGCCGTGCGGTCGTTCCAGGGATGATGGAACGGGCGCGGGGTGCGATCGTCGTGATCTCCAGTGCCGCTGGAAAGCGAGGAGTTCCGGCCAACACGGCCTATGCGGCCTCGAAATGGGGGATCAACGGCCTCGTCCGCTCGCTGGCGCTGGAAACCGGGCCGTCCGGAGTGCGGGTCAACGCGATTTGCCCTGCCTTCACCGACACGGACATGGTCAGCGACGAATCGTTGTACGGCAAGGACTTCATGGACAGTGTCCGCCGGAACGCGGGCCCTGCCGACCTGACCTGGGAGCGGTACTGGCGAAGTACCGTGCGGGCGAGCGCGTTGAAACACCTCATCGAACCGGGCGAAATCGCCGAACTGACCGCGTTCTTGCTCAGCGGTGCCGCTCGGTCGATCACCGGTGAATCGTTCTCGGTCGACTGCGGCACGCCATGACGGGGCCGCTCGCGGGACTGAGGGTCGTCGAGCTTGGCGGAATCGGACCTGGGCCGCACGCCGGGATGCTGCTCGCCGACCTCGGTGCCGACGTCGTCCGGATCGAGCGGCCTGCCGGTGGTTTGCGGGTGATTCCCAACGGCACGCGAGACTGGATGATGCGCGGGCGGCGATCGGTGAGCGCGAACGTGAAGGAAGCCGAGGGGCACCGGCTGGCGAGTAGTCTGATCGACCGCGCGGACGTGGTCATCGAGGGCTTCCGGCCAGGCGTCGCGGAGCGGCTCCGGCTCGGGCCCGCCGAATGCCGGAACCGCAATTCCAGGCTCGTTTATGCCCGGATCACCGGCTGGGGGCAGCAAGGGCCACTGGCGCGGCGAGCCGGTCACGACATCAACTACATCGCTCTCACCGGAGTACTGCACGCGATCGGAACGGCGGGCGGGCGGCCTACGCCGCCGCTCAACCTGGTTGGCGACTTCGCGGGCGGCTCGCTGTATCTGGTGCTCGGTGTGCTTGCCGCCCTGCTGGAACGCGAGGCATCGGGTCAGGGGCAGGTGGTGGAGGCCGCGGTCGTCGATGGCACTTCCTCACTGGCGCAAGGGTTCTGGGCGCTGCGGGCCGCGGGGGAGTGGAGGGATGAACCGGCATCCAATCTGCTGGACACCGGCGCGCCGTTCTATGACACGTATGCTTGCGCGGACGGGCGTTATGTAGCGGTGGGAGCACTTGAGCCGCAGTTCTACGCGGAGCTCCTGCACGGTCTAGGGCTCGCCGATGCCGGCTTGCCCGACCAGATGGACCGCTCGCGCTGGCCGATTCTGCGCGAACGGTTCGCCGAAGCCTTCGGCAGCCGTGGACGAGACGAATGGACTCGGGTCTTCCAGGGCACCGATGCCTGCGTGACACCGGTGTTGTCGTTCGCGGAAGCGGCGTCCGATCCGCACCTGAGAGAGCGCGGCACGATCGTCGACGTGGAAGGCGTGGAGCAGGCCGTTCCCGCACCCCGGTTTTCCCGGACCAAGCCGGGAAATCCCAGGCGTCCACCGGATTCGGGTGCCGACAACGCGGCCGTGCTGGCCGACTGGGGCGTGTCTGAAATGTGATCCAGGGCACTCATGTGAAGGAACGGGTCGACACGTAAGATGTATGAACGATCATATAGCCCCTGGCTTATCGACGAGGTGTGGAATGCCGGTACAGGTGAAATCGCGGGTCAGATCCGATCAGCATCCTCGGGTGCGGCTACAGGAGGCGGGCACGCGCTTGTTTTACAACAACGGCTTCCACGCCACATCGGTTCGGGATATCACCGAGGCGTGCGGTCTCACTCCTGGCGCGCTCTACAACCACTTCGGCTCCAAGGAACAACTGCTGCACGCGATCATCATGGACGGGCACGCGGTGCTCGGGCGTGAGTTCGCCGCCGTGTCGGAAGAGCAACCGCCTGTCCCGCAGTTGCGTGCGTTGATCGAAGTGTTCGTCCTGCACCACACGCGTTTCCGGAAGGAAGCGATGGTCGGCGACGCCTGGCGTGCGCTGGACGAGACGCATCGCAACGAGGTTCGCGAACTCCGGCTCGGAATCCGCGGCAGGGTCAGGGAGGTCATCCAGGCCGGACTCGCTTCCGGTGTTTTCACCGTCCCGAGCGTGCCGGGAGGCGACGCGGCCCAGTTCGCGGCAACGGCGGCGCTGGACATGGGCTTCCGGGTATCCAGCTGGTTCGACCCGGACGGTCCGGTGTCCGATGCCGCTTTCGCTTCGTTCTATGCCGAATTCGTGCTTCGCGCGGTGACTCACGCGGGCTGACGGTGCCATCCGAGCTCAGAAAGGCTGGACGTAGTGGGGCAACAGCAGAAATCCGTTGTCGACATGTCGGGGATGATCCTGGACCGCGACTGCTGGCGCGCGTATCTGGGAGGATTCGCCGAATACGCGCCGGATTACTTTTTCACGTTCGGCCAGCGGCTGTCGCTCAGCGCCGGAATCGACCCCCTGGAATTCGCGGCCGTGGCCGAGCGGGATCCGGAGACGGCGCTGGATCTCCTGCTGGCCTCGGAGTTCTTCGATTTCGACCTCGACGCTCATGCCGCGCGCCTTCGCGCGGACGGCGTGCGACGACAGGTCATCCACAGCAGCATGCGCCTGCTGCCCGGCGGTGGCATGGTCAACGACAGGATCGCCGAGTTCGGAGCCAAGTATCCGGATTTGCTCGTCCCGTGGGGCAGCGTCAATCTGGCCGACCCGCGTGCGGCAATCGCCGAGCTGCACCGATGCGTCGGCGAACTGGGGATGAAGGGCGTCTCGGTGACGCACTTCCTCGATGTGGCTGACCCGCTCTCGGAAGGCGCGGACGAGTTCTACAGCGAGGTCGAGGCACTGGGCGTGCCGTTGTGGGTCCACAACGGACACAACCTGTCGAGGCGGGTGCCGGTGGACTGGTGCTGCTGGCGTCAGCTCGACGTGATCGCCAGCCGTCACCCCGATCTCGTTCTGATCGCAGGGCACGGTGGCTGGCCGTGGGTGCTTGAGACGATCGCGCTGTGTCAGCGGCATCCGAACGTCTACCTTGAGTTCTCCACGCATCGGCCACGGCACATGGCGCGATCCGGCTCCGGCTGGGAGCCGTTGTTCGCGCATGGTGCGAGCACGGTCCGGCACAAGATCCTCTTCGGTAGCGTCGAGTGGGTGCACGGCATGACCGTGGGCGAACTGGTCGCCGAGTTCGGCGGGCTTGACGTGTCCCCTCGCGTTCTCGACGCGTGGTTGCACGACAACGGTGCCCGGTTGCTCGGTCTCGACTAAGGCGGGTCGGTCCGTCGCGGACCTTGACGCATTCTCAGCCTCTGATATAAATGAACGTTCATAGAGAACGTGAGTTAGGGGCTGCCGATGACGACGCTTCTTGAGGGACGTGCGGCACTGATCACCGGAGCGGGCCGGGGTATCGGCGCGGCTATCGCCACCCGGCTCGCCACGGAGGGAGCGAGGGTCGCGGTCAACGACCTGGACGAGGAGGCGGCAACCGCGACCGTCGATCACATCCGGAGCGCCGGCGGGCAGGGAATCGTGGTCCCGGGAGACATCGCGGACGCGGACAAGGCCAGAGAAATCGTGGCGGTGGCCGCGGAAGGGCTGGCCGGTCTCGACATCCTGGTCAACAACGCCGGACTCGTCTACCGGCTGCCGTTCCGTGAGTTCACCGAACAGCACTGGGACCGGGTACTGAGCGTGAATCTCAAGGCGCCGTTCGTGCTGAGCCAGGCGGCTGTCGACCACCTGGCCGCCGGCGGTCACGGCGCGATCATCAACATCTGCTCGGTCGCGGTCATCGGGTTCTTCCGGCAGATCGCCTACGACGCGTCCAAGGGCGGACTGCTCAGCCTCACCCGGTCGCTGGCCGTCGAACTCGGCAGGGAGGGAATCCGGGCCAACGCCATCGCGCCCGGGTTCATCGACACCGATATCGGTCAAACCGGTGATCTGGACCGGATCGGTCAGAAGACCGTGGCCACGCTTCCACTCGCGCGTATGGGCCAGCCCGACGACATCGCCGGTGCCGCCGCGTGGCTGGCCTCCGACCAAGCAGGGTATGTCACCGGCCAGGTGATGTTCGTCGACGGCGGATGGGTTCGCAACTGAGGGGAAAGGACAAGGGAAATGGATAGCAGCACCAAGCCATTGGCCGATCGTGTCGCACTGGTGACAGGAGGTGCATCCGGGATTGGCGCGGCGGCGGCGCGCAGGCTCGCCACGGATGGTGCTCACGTCGTCATCGCCGACCTCGACGGTGCCGGAGCGCTGACCACCGCGAAGGAGATCGCCGAGGCCGGGGGCGCGGCCTGGGGCTTCGAATGCGACCAGACCAAACCCGATCAGGTCGACGCGTTGTTCGACCGGCTTGTCGAAGAACACGGCCGGCTGGACATTTGCGTGGCGAATGCGGGCTGGGGCCGGTTCGGTACTTTTCTGGAAATGCCCCGCCGGGTCTGGGAGCGCACGTTCGAGGTCAATGTCACCGGGACTTTCGCGGTGTGCCAGGAGGCTGCGCGCCGGATGGCGACGGCCGGAAACGGAGGGTCCATTGTGGTCACCTCCTCCTCTGGAGCGATCGAACCGGTCGCACTGTTTTCCGCCTACTGTTCGGCGAAGGCGGCTCTCAACATGATGGTCAAGATCATGGCTTACGAACTGGGGCAGTACGACATCCGTGCGAACGCCGTGATGCCCGGAGTGACCGAGACGTCGATGACCAACAGCTTGCTCGACGGTGATTCTCGCGGCTACAACGAAGCCGAATCGCCATTGGGACGGCTGGGACGTCCGGAAGATGTCGCCGACGCGATCGCCTACCTCGCGTCGGCGGACAGTGCCTACGTGAACGGCGCGGCGCTGCTCGTGGACGGTGGCGGGAGCGCGTACTCTCCTGGCTGGTTCGGCACGGACTTCAGAGTGCGCAACAGTTCTGGTTGGACACCACGTCACCAGCAGTTCCGTTTTCAGGATAACGGAGCCAGGTGAGGCTGTCCCGGTACTTTCCGTCCCCACTCCGGGCAAAAACAGGTACTCCAGGCGCGGTTACGCGCACTCCGCCGGCTCGTAGGTTCGTGAGGAGCCAGTCCGGTGGAGGTGTCAGATGGCCAGCGCTACGAGCGTTCCTGCCGCGCTCAGAACAACCTCGTTGTATCCGTGCGCCCGAGTGGTCGAAGTCGCCGCGGGCGGCGAGGCCGCGGTGGCGGTGCACGAGGTGCTCAGGGGGGCCGGTTTCCTGACCGCGACCGCGATGGGCAGGAACCGCCCGGCGCGAACCGCGCTGTGCGTCGTGCAGGTCGCCAACGCCGTGTTCGGATCGAGGGACGGCGACATCGAGCTTCCCCGGGCCACAATCCGGGACACGGCCGAACGGATGATTCGGGCGGGCGGTGGGCGGATGGTGCTGATCACGGATGCCCTGCCATGGCCCGCCGCGCAAGCCGACGCCGAACAGGCGGCGCGACAGGCGGCCGAACTGCACTGGTGGCAACAATTGGCGGCGAGGGTCGCACCGCACGGCGTATTGCTGAACACGATCAGGATTGGCTACGCGCCGTTCCTCGGACACCGGCTTACGCCTGAGGTCGAGTCGGATTTGCTGGCACACCAGGTGATTCGTCGCCCGGTCACCGGCGCGGACCTGGCCGGTGCCCTGATCCTGTTGTACAGCCGCGGGTTGACCACGATGGTCGGTGAGGTGCTGCCGCTCGACGGAGGGCTGGAAGCGGCCGTGGTCCCGATGTCCCCGCCAGGCACCGTGCGTATCGACCGGTCGACCGAAGCTCCAGCCGATCTCTGGTCGCTGGCCGGAAGGACCGTACTGGTGACGGGGGCCAGCAGCGGAATCGGTGAGGAAACCGCCATCGAGCTCGCCCGCAGGGGAGCGGACCTGGTGCTCGTGGCGAGGCGAACCGATGAACTGAATCGAGTGCGCAATGCCATCCGCGAGCATTTGAGCACCCGGGTACACATCGTGCGGGCGGATCTCGCCGAGCCGGGCGCCGCGGCGCGGATGGTGCGGCAAGCGTGGGACGAGGCAGGGGAGATCTCCGATCTCGTCTATGCCGCCGGTGTTCTCGCTCGTGACGATCTCGCGGACGGGAAGGGCCAACGAGAAGACAGCTACCGGATCAACGTGCTGTCCTATGCCGACGCCGCGGAAGAGCTGGCCCGCCGGTGGGCGTCGACGAAGCATCGCGGGGCGATCGTCGGGGTTTCGTCGACGAGCGCCCATTCGGCACCGGTTCCCGGCTTGTACAGCTATGGTTCGAGCAAGGCGGCTTCCGCTCAGCTGGGCGCGCATCTGGCGATGACCCTGTCACGGCATCGGATCAGGGTGAACACCGTGTTGCCAGGCATCGTGAGGACGCCGATGACCGACACGGCCGATCCGGCCTTCGTGACGAAGTCCCTGTCCCGAGTGCCGCTGGGCAGGCTTTCCGATCCTGACGATGTCGCCGCGGCCATCAGCTATCTCGTCAGTCCGGCTTCGAGCTTCCTGACAGGCGCGCAGCTGCGTGTGTGTGGCGGCTGGGTCACCTTGAAGGCATTGCCCCCATTGGGTATTCGGGACGTCATCAGTTCGGTGGGTTCGGCGTGACGGATCAGTCCGCCGCACCGATCATGAAACTGACGGCCGTGCTGGCACTGCCACCGATGTTGAGCGTGCCCGCTTTCCGGGCGGCCTCGACCTGATAGCCGCCCGCGGTCCCGGTCACTTGCCGGTGTGCGTCCAGAAGCATCCGGACGCCGGTCGCGCCAACCGGATGTCCGGCACCGATAAGCCCGCCCGACGGGTTCACCGGAAGGGGGCCTTCGAAGTCGATCAGCCCGTTTTCGATGGCCTGCCAGGCATCGCCGGGGCCGGTGAGCCCGAAGTGTTCGAGTGCCATGTACTCGGTGATCGTGAAACAGTCATGGGTCTCGATGACGTCGAGATCGCGCGGTCCTTGCAGGTTCGCGCGGCGGTAGGCATCGAAGATGGCGTCCCGGACGTGCGGGAACAGGTAATCGTCCGGCTTGCTCGCCAGAAACTTGCTCCGCAGCGGAAGGGGAGCGGTGTGATGGCCCCAGCCCAGCACGCGGCTTCGTGGCGCACCGCGCTGCCCGCGCGCCCACTCGTCGGCGAAGCGGCGTCCCGCGAGTACGACCGCGGCGGCCCCGTCGGTAATGCGGCCACAGTCGCTTTTACGGGTGCGCCCGGTGACGATCGGGTTCACGATGTCATCGGCGGTGAACTGTTCGGGTTCGAGGGTCCAGTCGCGGGTCTGCGCCTTCGGGTTCCGCCGTGCGTTGGTGCGGTTGATTTCGGCGATGCGGTCGAGATATCGCTGGTCCAAGCCATGTCGTTGGTCGGTTTCCTCGGCGATGCGGTTGAAAAGGGAAGGCCACGGCAAATCGTCGGAGGCGGTTTCCTCTGGCACCATGGCGGCGGAACCGAGGTGCCGCGCGGCCTGGTCGCCACGGATGTTTCGCATCAGTTCCACGCCCGCCACCAGCGCGATGTCGTAGCGGCCCGCTTCGATTTCGGCGGTCGCGGCCAGCAACGCGATGCTTCCCGACGCGCACGCGGCTTCGTGCCTGCTCGTCGGAAGCCCATGCCAAGCCGGGTAGAGCATCGGCACCAGCGCACCCAGATGCGACTGGCCGGTGAACTGCTCGGCACCGAAATTGCCCACGTGCGCCGTCTGGATCTCCTCGGGTTCGACCCTGGCGTCGATCAGCGCGCCCGCGACAGCCTCCCGCAGCATCGACGTCAGCGGCTCTTCGTCCTCTTTCGTCCAGTTCACCGCGAAGTCGGTCTGCGTGCCACCCAGGACGTATACCGGTTCTGGCATCTCGGAACCCTTCATCCGATATGAATGAGCGTACATACAGTACAACTTGAGAACGCGTGAGAAGCAACCATGGCCTGTAGAAAGCTTGCTTGACGTACGTGACGTCCGATGTTTATAAACGCTCATACATCTCTGTTGATGAGAGCGGGGAAGCGAGGCCGTGACATGGATTGGTCGAGCCCGGAAATCCCGAGCGCGAACGAGTGTGTGCTGGGACCACTGTTGAGGCGTCGTGCCACAGAACAACCTGACCGGACATACGCGGTCTTCGGCGACGGGAGCACCTGGACCTACGCTCAGACCCTGCGAGCCGCGAACGCGGTGGCGTGGCGCCTTTCCGAACTGGGGGTCCGGCATGGCGACCGGGTGCTGTCCTGGCTGCCCAACGGGCCCGACGCGCTGCGGGTCTGGTTCGGAATCAACCTCCTCGGGGCGATCTACGTTCCGCTCAACCCCGCCTACCGCGGACGCCTGCTGGAGCACGCGATCTCTTTGTCGGGCGCGAAGGTCATGGTTGCCGCCCCTGGCTTGCTCGACCGGCTGGACGACATCGAAGGCGGCGAGCTGGAGCACGTCGTGCGGCTGCTCCCTGAGACGTGGCCGGACGAGGGAGGGCCGCTCGTGGAGCCGGATCGGCCTGTCGAACCGTGGGACCCCTACGCGATCATCCTGACCTCGGGCACGACCGGACCGTCCAAAGGTGTCGTGTGTTCCTATGTGCAGCTGGCCACCAGTGGCGGTGCCGCTTTCGAGGGCAGCTTCGGGCGAGACGACCGCTATATGGTCAATCTGCCGTTGTTCCACGCGGGCGGCACCGTCGGCACATACGCGGCACTGCTCATGGAAGCCTCCATCGCGCTCGTGGACCGTTTTGACACCAGCAGGTTCTGGGAGACGATCCGCGAGACAGGCACCACCCACGTGACCTTGCTCGGTGTCATGGCGACATTCCTGGCCAAACAGCCGCACTCGCCCCAGGACCGGGACAACCCGCTGCGGCACGTGTTCATGGTGCCCTTGATCGACGACGTCCAGGGGTTCGCGACGCGGTTCGGGGTCGAGGTGGTCGCGATGTTCAACATGACGGAGACCTCGATCCCCATCATCTCCGAGGTCGATCCGCCGACTCGGGGTACCTGTGGCCGGGTACGCGAAGGAGTCGAGGCGCGGGTGGTCGACGAGCACGATCGTCAGGTTCCCGACGGAACGCCTGGAGAACTGGTGCTGCGCACGGACCGGCCGTGGGCGATGAACTCCGGCTACTGGGGCATGCCGAGCGCGACTGCCCGGGCATGGCGCAACGGCTGGTTCCACACCGGGGACGCTTTCCGTCGCGACGCCGATGGTGAGTTTTTCTTCGTGGACAGGGTGAAGGACACCATCCGCAGACGAGGGGAAAACATCTCCTCCTTCGACGTGGAGATCGAAGTACTGGCGCATCCCCGCGTCGGCGAGGCGGCCGTGGTCGCGGTACCGAGCCCGCACGGCGAGGACGATGTCCTCGCCGTCGTCGCGCCGGTCGCCGGGCAGTCTGTGGATCCGGGGGAACTGATCAGCTTCCTCATCGAGCGGCTTGCCTACTTCATGGTGCCCAGATATGTCCGCGTCCTGCCCGAACTGCCGAAGACCCCTACCGCCAAAATCGAGAAGCATCGACTACGCGCCGAGGGCGTCGCCGCGGACACCTGGGACAGGGAGGCAGCGGGCATCCGGCTTCGCCACGAGCCGATCGCGCATCCGCTGACTCACTGAGTACCCGCGGGCACTGTTCCCCCTCCCCGATTCGAGGTGTCCTGATGGGGCAAGGAATTTCAGGGACGTGCGGGGAGCGGGAATGGTGCGGACGGATCGTGAGGGTGTCTGGAAGCGGCTCGGTATTCGTGGAGTGGGCATGGTCCTGCCAGGTGTGGACCGGTCTTGCCGCGACGTCAAGGAGTTCGCCGGGACGGTGTTGTCCGGACGCTCCGCCATCAGCCCGCTCGATCTGACCGACAGCGCGGTCAGGGTGGCGGGCCGGGTTCCGGAGGAGTTCACTGAAGAACTGGACCTGCCGGACGCGGTGATCAGGCGAACGCCGCGAGCGGGCAGGCTGGCGCACGCGGCTGTCGTCGACGCGATGGACAACGCGGGTCTGACGGCACGAGAGATCAGCGATGGCAGGGCGGTTCTGATCCTGACCTCGTTGCAGTTCTCCGTGCAGGAAGTGATCCGCCTGATGCGCCGGTTCGACGATCAGGGGCCTTCCGGAGTCGGTATGCGGTACTGGGCCACGGCCACCCCCGGCGCCATCGCCTCGATGCTGTGCATGAACCTGGGGCTCGACATTCCCACCTTCACGCTGACCGGTGGATGCAGTGTGTCACTGCGTGGCTTCGAACTCGGTGCGAACATGGTTGCGCGCGGTGAGGTCGAGCACGCGATCGTGGTTGGGGTGGAAACACCGCTGGAGCCGCTTTTCCTTTCGAGCACGGCTTACCAGACCCGCACCGGCCACCGCGCATCCAGCACTTCGGCAGACCCAAGTGACGTGCGCCCTCACGACGAAGTGCAAACCGGCAACGCGCCGGCGGAAGGTGCGATGGCATTCGTTCTTGGCCCCGCCACCGAGGGGGACGGCAACATCGAAGTCGCCATGCTTTCTTCCCGCAACGGCGGGAACAATGCGATGGGACTGGGCGATCCGGTTCCCTACGGCCGGGACTTGGCCGGGTTGTTGCGCTCCGCCGACGTCACGTTCGACGATCTCGCCTGCTTCTGCGACTTCGCCGAAGGAAACCGCGAACTCGAAAACTTCCTGTGCGACACAGTGGACTCTCTTCGAGACTCGCTTGCCGACGATTCGCCTCTGTACATCACCTCCCAGGAAGCTTGCTACGGTCATCTTCCCGGTGCGGTGGGCCTGTTGAAAGTCCTCTCCGGATTGGTCATGCTCGACGCCGAGCGGATTGCCCCCACCGCGAACCTCGTCACGCCCTACAAGCGACTGCCCGCGACGCCAGTGGTGGGCGAAGCGGCCGCGTTTTCCCGATCCGCGCGGCCCACGGTGCTCACCGCCGCACTGTCCGGCGGCGGCGACACCACCTCGGTCTTGCTGCGTACCGTGTGACCTCGGAACTCGCGTACACGCGGGTGGTGAATATGTTTCATGAGATTCAAGGAGGAATCTACGGCAATTTGCAATCAGCTATTGCTGACAACAAATGGTCGTTTGTGTTCAGACTGTTACGGTCGTTATGTATGAACGATCATTGACATACTCGCTTGTGGAATTTAACGTCACGTTAATCATCGAGTCGGCCTGGTGGCGAGAGCCACTATTGGTTGAACGGAGCGTGACATGGCGAGTGAGTCTTCTGAGCGGCTGACCGAACTTTACCGATCCTTGGCCGCGCGTATGGCCGAATGCCCCGATATGGACCTCGCGACCATGCGGGACCTGTTCGAGGAATTACATGTCGTGACACGGGAACCGGAGAATGTTTGCTACGCGGAGACCGATGTCAACGGAGTTCCCGCGTTGTGGTGTGTGCCAAAGGAATGCGCGGTCGACCGGGTGCTGTTGTATTTCCACGGTGGTGGCTTCATGGTCGGCTCGATGTATTTGCATCGAAAACTCGCCGGGCATCTCGCCAGCGCGGTCGGCGCCCGTGCGCTGGTCCTGAACTACCGGCTCGCCCCTGAACACCCGTTCCCCGCCCAGATCGAAGACGGGGTGACCGCCTATCGATGGCTGCTGGGGCAAGGAATTCCGGCCCGGCAGATCGCCTCCGTCGGCGACTCGGCCGGGGGCAACCTCTGCACGACGGTCGTGTTGCGGCTTCGCGAACTCGGACTGCCCTTGCCCGCAGCGATCGCGCCGATGTCCCCGTGGTACGACTTGACACTGTCGTCGGAAACGCTGGAGACCAACGCTCCGCTGGACGCGGTCGTGCAAAAGCCCATCCTGGAAGGAATGCGCGCCGCTTTGCTCGGTTCGGTGCGTCCTGACGATCCACGTATCAATCCATTGTGGGCGGACCTCAGGGGGCTGCCGCCGATGCTCATCCACACCGGCGGTCATGAAACGTTACTGGACGACACCCACCGGTTCGCCGAGCATGCCGAGCGTGCGGGTGTCTCCGTGTCTGTCCATGTTGTCCCGGAGATGCAGCACGACTTTACTCTGCTCGCTGGACATGCTCCGGAAGCGGACAACGCGATCCGCGTGATGGGGGAGTGGATGCGCGAGAGAATCGGCCTGACCGTGCCTGCCGCCGCTCCTGTCAATGCCCGCATTCTTGAGTCCAATCTGGTCTGAGCACGTCCCAGCGACCCGGCCTCTGCGACAGTCGAGGCCGGGTCGCTCGTTTCCGTCACCGATGCAGAGTCCGGGATGGCGGCTCGCCGAATTTTTCCCGGTACATCACGGAAAAACGCCCGGCATGGGGAAAACCCCATCGTGCGGCGACTCGGGATACCGAAGTCTGCTCGATGTCGTATGTGCTCAACTCGTCACGCGCACGCTGTAGCCGTAGCTGTCGGAGATAGGTCATCGGCGTCGTATCCATCGACCGGCGGAAGGCCCGTTGCAGGGTACGGGTGTCGACGCCGGCCTTGCGGGCAAGGCTGGTGGAGGTGTGTTCCTCAGCCGGTTGACTGCGCATGATCTCGATGGCCATCCGAACCGCCCGAGGGTGGGTCGTGCCGCCTTCGTGGCTGAGCTGGTTCTCGTAATTGTGCGGCTGCGCGAGCAACAAGCCGGAGAGCAGCGCGCGTTCGTACGCCCGCGCCGCCAACGCGGAGCCGGAAAGACTGTGTTCCTGGTCGAGGTCGGCAACGAGGTTGAGCAGAGCCATGCGCCAGCTGTGTTTGAGGCCGAAGGTCACCGGCATGACGGGGGCGAAGGCGATCGGTGTGTCGGGGCCGGCTCCGGTGACTTCCTGCAAATGCGCGTTGATGGTGTCCCGGTCGATCCGCAAGATGAGTTGCTGGCAGCGGTCCTGCCAGTGCATCAATAGTCGTTCTTCCGGGGAAACGATCACGGCGGTACTGGTGTCGGCGACGATCCGTCGTGAGCCGAGGCTCATCCGGCATTCGCCGCGAAGCGGGAGCAGGACCGCGTAGTAGTCCCGTGCACCGGGTGAGATCCGGACGTCGGCACCGTAGGCGAGATAGCTCACCGCGGTGCGGTCCAGTTTCGTGCTGTGCAGTCTGGCGTCAAGCTGGGATATCCGGGAATGCGGAACGAGCTGGTGCTCGCAGAACACTCGGCTGGCGAGCTCACGGGCGTGGTCGATATCGGAAGTATGGAAGAGCTCGTAGCGGTGGAGTGGCGCCGCTCGCATGGGAACCGCCAAAGGAATCGGGACGCCTGCGACCGAGGCTGCTCCGTTGCGTGACCCCGGCCACACGCTCTGTTTCGGTCGTCTCCGACGTTAGCGGCAGTTGATCTGGCTGGCAGGAGGCGAGTTCCGGTGGCGCGGGAGCCTGTTCGCGCTGATGGCACCGAAGCTTGAGGCTGACGGCGCGGATCCGCGTGCGCCGGAGCCGGGAGGCGATGGTGGCTCCTCGCAAGGAAAACACCGGGCCTTCCGGCGTTCTGGCTCCGCATTGGACAGTGCGGGCGCGGCGCGAGCGCGGGGATGCCGAACAGGCACCGCTACGACGATCAGCAGGGCCGGTCGGCGATATCGGTGACCTCGCCGATGTCTTCGTACCAGAGCCGCGGATTCTCGTCGATGAATGTGGTCATCATCGCGATGCACCCTGGATCATCGACGATCGTGATGTTCACCCCGTGCTCGGCCAGCCATTCATGACCGCCGGAGAACGTCGATGCTTCACCGATCAGCACGTGCCCGATACCGAACTGGCGAACGAGACCGCTGCAATACCAGCACGGCGACAGCGTCGTCACCATGACCGTGTCCCGGTAATGAGGGCGTCTGCCCGCGTCGCGAAACGCGCTCGTTTCGGCATGCATGGCAGGGTCGTCATCCTGAACTCGCCGGTTGTGCCCCTTGCCGAGTAGCGTGCCCTCCAGGGTGAACAGGGCCGCGCCGATCGGTACGCCGCCTTCGGCTTGCCCGGTACGGGCCTCTTCGATAGCCACGGCCAACAGGGCGAGGGGGTCGCTGGCGTTCATTCGTCCACTCTCGATCGGCCAGGCCATGGTGGCAACCCTCAGCTGGTAGGCGTCGAGGTTCGAAGGCAATCGAGCCTGGCGGTGGAGGTGAGCGTCCGCTTAGTATGGCTCCGGATGATGAACATCATCCGGAGCGACGCGATGGCCCGGCAACCCGCCGGAGTGCGTCGACGCGACGTGAGTTGAGTCAGGCACCGACGATCGGAGACCAGCGATGGCCTTGCCGACGATCAAGCGGTGGTCCGCGTGCCCAGCATGCGCAGTGCGAGTTCGGCGTACTCCACACCGAGCGCGGTGGGGCTCTTCTTGGCCCGGTCGCTGTACCAGCGTGCGACGTCGATGCCGAGTGACAGTATGGCGCGGGCCGCGGTGTGCGCGTCGGCGACCTGGAAGTCTCCTTTCGCGAGGCCGGACTCGATGACGTCGCGCACGATCTGCTCGATGCCGCGGCGCAACCCGGCAACGATTTCGTACTCCTTGTCGGGGAGCGCGCCCAGTTCGTACTGCACGACTCTGGCCACCGTGTGCCTGCGGGCGTGCCATGAGGTGAATCGCTCGACGATCTGCCGCATGGCGGTCGCCGGTGAGTCGGCTTCGTTCGCGGCTGCCTCGACGAGGGCCAGCGCCTGCTCGTGCCCGCTTCGGCTGATGGCGAACAGCAGGGCGGCTTTCGAGGGGAAGTGCACGTACAAGGCGGCCGGGCTCATGCCCGCGTTGCCGGCGATGTCACGGGTCGTCGTCGCGTGGTACCCGCGCCGCGCGAACGATTCGACCCCGGCCAGCATCAGCCGGCGCGCGGTTTCCGGCTGGACATCAGGCCACAACTCGGCCGTCAACGACACCGTCATGCGAGGATTGTAAGCGAGCGCTTAGCCCGGATTGGAGATTGGCCGAAGTGAACTCACTCAAGGACCGCGTTGCCATTGTGACAGGCGCGAGCAGGGGGATCGGGCTCGGGATCGCGAAAGACCTGGTCGAGCAGGGAGCGAAGGTCTGCATCACCGCACGCAAGCCGGAGCCGCTGGCCGACGCCGTCGAGCAACTGGGCGGCAGCGCGGTCGCGCTCGGGGTCGCTGGAAAGACCGACGACACCGCGCACCAGGACGAAGCCGTCGCACGCACACTCGACGCGTTCGGGAGCGTGGATTTCCTGGTCAACAACACCGGGATCAACCCGGTCTACGGCTCCATCCTCGACATCGAGCCGGACACCGCGGCGAAGCTGTTCGGTGTCAACGTGCTCGCGCCGATCGCGTGGACCCGCAAGGTGCGTGACGCGTGGATGGGTGAGCACGGCGGCGCTGTCGTGAACGTCGCGTCGATCGCGGGCCTGCGAACGTCCCCTGGCATCGGCATGTACGGCGTGACCAAGGCCGCCCTGATGCGGCTGACCATGGAGCTGGCGCACGAACTGGCTCCGGCGATCAGGGTCAACGCCGTGGCACCGGCCATCGTGAAGACCAAGTTCGCGACCGCCCTCTACGAGGACAGGGAGGAGGAGGTCGCCTCGGCCTACCCGCTGCGAAGGCTCGGCCTGCCGGAGGACGTCGCCGGTGCGGTGTCGTTCCTGCTGTCAGGGCAGGCAGGCTGGATGACCGGTCAGACAGTGGTGCTCGACGGAGGCATCACGATTGGGGGCGGTCTGTGAGTGCGGGCTTCGACCTCGCCGGGGCCGGAGTGGTGATCACCGGCGGAGGCGGTGGTATCGGCGCCGCCATGGCGCGCCGGTTCGCGGCAGCGGGGGCGCGGTTGGTGCTCGCCGACCTCGATACCGATGCCGTCGGTGCCGTGGCCGAGGAGGTCGGCGCGACCGCCGTCGTGGGTGATGTCGCAGGGGAGGACGGGGTACGCAACCTTGTCGCCGAGGCACGCACGGCGTTCGCCGGCGAGATCGACCTGTTTTGTGCCAACGCGGGCGTCGCGCCGCACGGGGGACCTGAGGCTACGCCCGAGCTGTGGGAACTGGCATGGGACGTCAACGTGATGGCGCACGTGCGGGCCGCGCGGGAGCTGTTGCCGGCGTGGCTTGCCCGGGGCAGAGGACACTTCCTCGCGACGGTGTCGGCGGCCGGTTTGCTCACGAGTCTCGGCTCGGCGCCGTATTCGGTGACCAAACACGGCGCGCTGGCGTTCTCGGAGTGGCTCGCTGTCACCTACCGGCATCGCGGCATCTCCGTGCAGGCTGTCTGCCCGCAAGGGGTCCGCACCAAGATGCTGGCCGCCACCGGTGCCGCGGGAGCGCTCGTCATGGGCGCCTCGGCCATCGAACCCGAGGACGTCGCGGAGGCGTGCGTCACCGGCTTGAGCGACGGCCGGTTCTTGATCCTGCCCCACCCCGAGGTCGGCGACTACTACGCCGCCCGCGCCACCGAGACGGAACGCTGGCTGGCCGGGATGAACAAGCTCCAGCGCAAGGTCGAAGGCGCGAGCTGACGAGCAGGCCGGTCGCCTCTAGGCTGACCGGATGTCAGCAGCGCAACCCGGCCACGTGATGGTCGTGACCACAACGGACTCCGAGGAAGCCGCGCGCGCACTGGCGGCCGCCGCCGTCGAGGCGAAACTCGGCGCGTGCGCGCAGATCGTCGGCCCCATCACGAGCGTGTTCCGGTGGGAGGGCGCGATCGAGACGGCCCGCGAATGGCGGGTCGAGGTGAAGACCGCGGCCGACAGGGCAACGGCTCTCATCGGCACGCTGACCGAGCGGCACACCTACGACGTGCCCGAGGTCGTGGTCACCCCGATCACCGGGGGGCATGCCGACTATCTGCGATGGCTCGTCACCGAAACCCGCGACGAGCCCGGCGAGTGACGGGCGCGGTCACCCGGGCAGGTCGATGAGACCGGCAAGGTTTCCGCGATGGGTTCCCGGCGTGCCCAACGCGAGCTGATCGGCTTTGGCACGTTTGAGGTAGAGGTGCGCCGGATGTTCCCAGGTCATCCCGATACCGCCGTGAAGCTGGACGCACTCCTCCGCCGCGTGCACGGCGACGTCGGCGCAATAGGACTGCGCCAGCGCCACCGCGATCCCGGTTTCGGTGTCTGTCTCGTTTTCCGAAGCCAGCCGGTCGGCGGCGTACCTGGCGGCCGCGCGCGCGGCGACGAGAGCCAGCCACACGTCGGCGAGACGGTGTTTGAGCGCCTGGAACGATCCGACGGGGCGGCCGAACTGGTAGCGCTGCTTGACGTAGGCAACGGTCTCGTCGAGACACCATTGCGCGACGCCGAGTTGTTCGGAGGCCAGCAGTCCCGCGCCGGTCAGCAGCGCGCGGTCGAGGGCGCCTTGTGCGTCGGCCGGTCCCACGAGCAGCGTCGCGGTGGCGGCGTCGAGGGTGACGTCGGCGATGCGGCGGGTCAGGTCGAGCGGGACCACCTCGGCGACCGTGACACCGGGACCGGTGGCCGAGACCTCGTACAAGCCGGTTCCGTCAGGACCTGTCGCGGGAACGACGAACACGTCGGCGACCGTGGCATCGGCGACCGTCCTGACGGTGCCGGTCAGTACGTTCTCCTCGACGCGCACGCTCGGCGTGAAACCGGATCCGACGCCGGTGGACAACGGGACGAGCAGCGTGCCGATCGCTTCGCCGGACGCCAGTCCGCGCAGCAACGCCGCGACGGGCTCGGCCGAGGTGTCGGCGCCGAGCAGTGCCGACGTGGCGAGAACGGCGCTGCCAAGGAAGGGCACCGGCGCGAGCCCTCGGCCGAGTTCTTCCATGACCAGCGCGGTTTCGCGGGCCGATGCTCCCTGCCCGCCGAGGTTTTCGGGCACGTGCAGCCCCGCGACGCCCAGTTCGGCCGACAGCGTGCGCCACAGCTTCAGGTCGTAGGGTTCCGCGCTTTCGACCCTCGTCAGTACGGCAGGGGGTCCGCCTCGGTCGGTCAACAGTCCGCGAACACTGGCCCTGAGGTCGTCTTCGACGTCGGAGTAGAGCAGGTTCGGTGTGCTCATCGCGGCAGGTCCTTCCAGGCGACGTCCTTGTCGACGCGGGGTTCGGACGGCAATCCGAGAACCCGCTCGGCGATGATGTTGTGAAGGATCTCCGACGTGCCGCCCTCGATGGAGTTCCCCTTCGCCCGCAGGTAGCGGTAACCGGCCTCGCGCGCGGTGAAGTCGACGGTCTCGGGGCGGCGCATGGTCCAGTCGTCGTAGCGGAGACCTTCCTCGCCGAGCAATTCCAGTTCCAGCCCGGAAAGCGCCTGTGACAACCTGGCGAAGGCCAGCTTCATCCCCGAGCCTTCCGGGCCGGGTTGCCCGACAGCCAGCTGTTGTCGCAGCCTGGTTCCGGCCAGCCGGAACGCCTCGGCCTCCACCCACAACCGCAGCAACCGGTCGTGCAGCTGCGCGGTCCGCGCTTCGGGGTGAGCACGCCAGGTCGCGGCGACCTTGCCGAGCATGCCGCCTTCGCGGGGCATGGCGTTGCCGCCGATGGCGACCCGTTCGTTCATCAGGGTGGTCTGCGCGACCTTCCAGCCGTCCCCGACGTCGCCGAGCCGGTGAGCGTCGGGAATCCGCACGTCGGTGAGGAAGACCTCGTTGAACTCGGCCTCGCCCGTGATCTGCCGCAACGGCCTGACCTCGACTCCCGGCGCGGTCATGTCGCACACGAAGTACGTCATGCCCTTGTGCTTGGGAACGTCGGGGTCGGTGCGGGTCACGAGGATCGCCCACCGCGCGGTGTGCGCGCTCGACGTCCACACCTTCTGGCCGTTGACGATCCAGTCGTCGCCGTCGCGGACGGCGCGCGTGCCCAGCGCGGCGAGGTCGGAACCGGCACCGGGCTCGCTGAAGAGCTGGCACCACACCTCTTCACCGGTCCACAGTGGCCGGAGGAAGCGCTGTTTGTTGTCGTCGGACCCGAAGCGCAGCACGGTCGGCGCTGCCATGCCGAGGCCGATTCCGATGCGCCGGGGATCATTTCCAGGCGCACCGGCGCGGTCCAGCTCTTCGTCCACAACGGACTGAAGTTCACGCGGCGCTCCCAGCCCGCCGAGCCCGGAGGGGTAGTGCACCCAGGCGAGTCCGGCGTCGAAGCGGGCCCGCAGGAAGTCCAGTTTCCCGGTCGCCGAAGGCGGGTGCTCGGTCAGCAGTGTGGCGACCCGCTCACGCAGGTCTCGCGCGGTCACGGTCACAGGTACCCCTTGAGTTCCCGGCGGGCCATGGATCGTTTGTGCACTTCGTCGGGCCCGTCGGCGAGCCGGAGCATCCTCGCCGACGCCCACAGTCCGGCGAGCGGGAAGTCCTGGCTGACCCCACCGGCGCCGTGGGTCTGGATCGCTTTGTCGAGGATCCATTCGACGGCCGAGGGTGTGGCGATCTTGATCGCCTGGATCTCGGTGTGCGCGCCCTTGTTGCCCACCGTGTCCATGAGCCACGCCGTTTTGAGTACCAGTAGCCGTAGCTGTTCGACCCTGACCCGCGATTCGGCGATCCAGTCCTGAATGACTCCTTGCTGGGCAAGGGGTTTGCCGAACGCGACTCGGGACACGGCGCGCCTGCACATCAGCTCGATCGCCCGTTCGGCCATGCCGATGAGCCGCATGCAGTGGTGGATGCGCCCTGGTCCGAGCCGTGCCTGCGCGATGGCGAAGCCGCTGCCCTCCGCGTCGATGAGGTTGTCAGCGGGAACCCGGACGTCGTCGAACACGATCTCGGCGTGACCGCCGTGATCACCGTCGGGGTACCCGAACACGTGCATGCCCCTTTTGACGTGCACCCCGGGGGTTTTGGTCGGCACCAGGATCATGCTCTGCTGCCGGTGCGGTTCGGCATCGGGGTCGGTCTTGCCCATCACGATGAGGATTTCGCAGGCGGGATTCAGGGCGCCGGAGATGAACCACTTGCGGCCGTTGACGACGTAGTCGGCACCGTCGCGGGTGATGCTGGTCGCGATGTTGCGGGCGTCGGAGGAGGCCACGTCCGGCTCGGTCATCGCGAACGCCGACCTGATCTCGCCGTCGAGCAGCGGCCGCAACCACCGTGCGCGCTGTTCCTCGTCGCCGAACATGGTGAGAACTTCCATGTTGCCGGTGTCGGGAGCCGAACAGTTCAGGGCGGCAGGCGCGAGCTGGGGGCTGCGCCCGGTGATCTCGGCCAGCGGCGCGTATTGCAGGTTGGTGAGACCGGCGCCGTGCTCGCCGGGCAGGAACAGGTTCCACAGTCCGCGCTTCCTGGCCAGCGCCTTGAGTTCCTCGACGACCGGAACGCTCGCCCACGGATCGGTACGTGCCTCGATCTGCTCGGCGAACACCCGCTCGGCGGGGTAGACGTGCTCGTCCATGAACGCGAGCAGCTGGTGCCTGAGCTCCTCGGTCTTGGCGTCGAAGGCGAAATCCATCAGTTCTCCTTGAGCGTGGCGTTGCCGAGGGCCACGAGCGGCGCGACGTGCGCGCCGATCTCGTCGAAGCCCGCACCGACCGTCTGGCCCTTGCTGTAGCGGAAGTAGATGCCTTCAAGGATCACGGCCAACTTGAAGTAGGCCAGTCCGAGATACCAGTTGAGCGCCGAGACGTCCCTTCCGCTGCGCGAGGCGTAGCGTTCGATGACGTCGGCCGAGCCGGGGTAGCCGGGTGCGGCGCTGACGCTGCTGACCGAACGAAGGTCGAGCACTTCCCGTTCGGCGTAGGCGACCAGCAGCGCGAGATCGGTGAGCGGGTCGCCGATCGTGGACATTTCCCAGTCCAGTACGGCGGTGATCTGGTCGTCGCCGTCGACGAGCACGTTGTCGAGGCGGTAGTCGCCGTGCACGACCGAGGGAGCGGGCGAGGTGGGCAGCGCGGCGGCGAGCCGGTCGTGCAGGTCGTCGACGCCTGCCAGTTCCCTGCTGCGGGACGCGTCGAGTTGTTTTTTCCAGCGTCGCAATTGCCGTTCGAGGTATCCCTCGGGCCTGCCGAAGTCGCCGAGCCCCACCGATTCCGGTTCCACCGCGTGCAGATCGACGAGCGTGTCGACGAGCAGGTCGGCGATGGCGCGGGTGCGCTGGGGGCCGAGAACGGCGAGTTGTTCCTCCTTGCGAAACGGCGTCCCCTCGACGAAACCCATGACGTAGAAGGGGGCGCCGAGAACGCTGTCGTCCTCGCACAGCAACACCGTCGGCGGGACGGGGACGGCGGTCGGGCCGAGCGCGCTGATCACCCGGTGTTCCCTTGTCATGTCGTGTGCCGTCGGCAGCACGTGCCCGAGTGGGGGCCTGCGGACGACCCACTGATTTTCCCCGTCACCGACGATGTAGGTGAGGTTGGATCGACCGCCCTCCACGACCCGCGCCGTGAGCGGTCCCGCCACGAGTCCTGGTACTTCCCGGTCCAGCTGGTCGCGGAGCCGGGCGAGATCGAGTCCCGGCGGGTTGTCGTCGCTCATCTGACCTCCATGTCATCCGGCGAGACCTGCGTGCGGCGCGGTGGTGCGGTCAGGCAACCAATATCGCGACCGTTTCGGCGACACAAGCCGGCTTGGGTTCGCCGTCGATTTCGATGGTCCACCGCACGACCGCCTGCATGCCCTGGGTGACCTGCTTGACCTCGGCCAGTTCCGCGTGCGCCCTGACCTTCGAGCCGACCGTGACCGGTTGGGGGAAGCGCACCTTGTTGAGGCCGTAGTTGATGCCCATCGCGAGCCCGTCGACCCGGTAGATGTCCTTGCCGAGCAACGGAATCAGCGAAAGGGTGAGGTAGCCGTGCGCGATGGGCGCCCCGAAGGGGCCATCGGCGGCGCGCTGAGGATCGACGTGAATCCACTGGTGGTCGCCGGTGGCGTCGGCGAACAGGTTCACCTGCTCCTGCGTCACGGTGTGCCATTCGCTGTGGCCCAGTTGTTCGCCCTCGGCCGCGACGAAGTCGGACAGGGTCGCGAACACCCGCGCGCCGCTCATGCCCTCGGCCCTCCCGCGACATAAATGACCTGGCCGGACACGAAGGAGGCCTCGTCGCTGACGAGGAACGAGGTCACGTTCGCGATGTCCTCCGGTTGCCCGACTCTGCGGACGGGGATCTCCTGCGCGGCCGCCTTCTTCATATCGTCGAACGAGATGCCCATGCGCTCGGCCGTCGCCGCGGTCATGTCGGTGGCGATGAACCCCGGAGCGATGGCGTTGGCGGTGACCCCGAACTTGCCGAGTTCGATGGCCAGCGTCTTCGTGAAGCCCTGGAGACCCGCTTTGGCTGTGGAGTAGTTGGCCTGGCCCCTGTTGCCGAGCGCGGACACGCTGGAGAGGTTGACGATGCGGCCCCAGCCCTGTTCCGTCATGTGCTTCTGGGCGGCGCGGCTCATCAGGAACGCGCCACGCAAGTGCACGCCCATGACGGAATCCCAGTCGTTGTCCGACATCTTGAACAGCATGTTGTCGCGGGTGATCCCGGCGTTGTTGATCAGCACGGTCGGCGCGCCGAGCTGCTCGGCGACGGTGGCGACGGCGGCTTCGGCCGACTCGGCGTCACTGACGTCGGCGCTCGCGCCGATCGCTTTCCCTCCGCTCGCGACGATGGCCTCCGCCCCGGCCTTGGCGCCGGCTTCGTCGAGGTCGAGCAGACCGACGGCGAACCCGTCGGCGGCAAGGCGCGTGGCGATGGCCGCGCCGATGCCCCGGCCCGCGCCGGTGACGATCGCGACCCGGGAAGGAGACTCGGTCACTGGTTCCTCCTCGTCGAGTAAGCGTGCGCTTAGGAACGTACCAGATGCGGCGTGCTCGACCCCCGGTTCAGATCGCGGGTGACACCGGTACGCGGCTCGTCGCACCCTCGGCGGCGGGGGCGGTGCACAGACCGATCGTCAGCGCGCCGATGGCCAGAACCTCGTTGAGCGCCATGAGCCGCTCGACGAGACCGAGCGGAATCGCCCGCCACCACGGCTCACCTCCGGCCAGCATCAGCACGACCGCGGTGAGGATCACCCCGAACCAGGCCAGCGAGGTCACGCCGAGCGCGCGCACGACGAACCGGCCGAGCGCCGAATGCGGATACGCCGCTCTCGCCGCGGCGAGTACGGCAAGCGGGAGGAACACGAACGCGATGATGCTGGCGTAGCGGTGGATCGTGCCGCCGAGACTCGGCCCGATCGACCAATCCGTCTTGGGGAAGGCGACGATGATCAGCAACCCGGCGACCCAGCCCGCCGCGAAGATCGTCGACGGTGACCACAGCCGGGACCTGCCGCTCGCGACGAGTGTGGCGAAGGTCGCGGCCGAACCCGCCGCGACGAGCAGCACCGAGATGTCGAACAGTCATTTGCCCGGCCCGAGCGCGTACTCACTGATGGTGCGCCGGACCGGGTCGACGTCGGAGCCAACGGGCAACAGGTGCAGCAGGCCCATCAGCGCACTGCCGCCGAGCAGCGCGGCGAACCCCACGATCGGGAGTAGCCGGGTGTTCCTCGCCGGTGCGTCGTGCGACATGCTTCTCCGTTCCTTGGCCACCTGCCCGGTCTGTCCGTCCTGTCCCCTGAATACCTGGGGATCCGGATCGCGACCACTGACATTGAGCCACGCGGAGAGTGAGAAGGCTGTGATCGCCCCGCCCGAACGGGCCGAGGGCGTCCTGCCCGCCCCCGGCCCGCCCCGGTCAGCCGTGACCGTGGTGGTGACCCTCTCCGCCGGTGTTCACGGTGCGCGAGGTGCTGTCCACCTGGTCGGCCCGGACGATGACGAACTGGCCCATCATGCCGCTGTCCTCGTGGTAGAGCAGGTGGCAGTGATACATGTAGGGCACGTCGGGGTCGACGTCGGTGCCGAAATCCACCACCACCCGCACGGTCTTGCCCGGCGGCAGGTACACGGTGTCCTTGCGGCCTGCCTGCCACGCCGCCGGTGGTTCACCGTCGATGTCGAGGATCCGGAACGCGACGTCGTGGATGTGGAAGTTGTGCGGTCCGCCACCGCCGACGATCTCCCAGATCTCGGTCGCCCCTGCCGCGACCACCTCGTCGATGCGCGACATGTCCATACTCTGTCCGTTGATGCTGCTTCTGCCGCCCAGTTCGAACCTGCGCACTCTGGCCTCCGGCGGAGCCTGAAGCTGCTCGCCGCGCGCGAGGGTCGCCGGAACGACGGCGTCCTGGCCGAGGTCGTCACCCGCCCTGAGCTGGATCAGGTCGAAGGTGTCGTCCCCTCCCGCGAACCGGTCGGTCGGAAAGCCCGCGTCGAGCCCGCCGGGAAAGCTGCGCAGTACCGGGGCTTCACCCGGCGCGAGCCGGACGACGATCTCCGCGCGTTCCCCTGGGGAGAGCAGGATCCTTTCCCTCGACTCGGGCGCGGGAAGCAGGCCACTGTCGCTCGCGATCACCTGGAAGGCGCGGTTGTCGTCGAAACCGATGTTGTAGATCCGCGCTGTGGAGCCGTTCAGGACGCGCAACCTGGTCAGCTCGCTGGTCACCGACAGCCGGGGGTCGTGGGTTCCGTTGACCAGGATCGTGTCGCCGAGAATACCGGTCCCTCCCGCGCCGACCGCGTCGCCGAGACCGCCCGCGCGGCTGAAGTCGAGACTGCCGTCCGGCGCGAACTTCTTGTCCTGGATGACCAGCGGGATGTCGTCGACACCGTAGTCGCCGGGCAGGCCGAGATTGCGGGATTCGGGGTCGTCGATGAGGAACATGCCGGAGACACCCTGGTAAACGTGCTTCGCCGTCTTGCCGTGCGGGTGCGGGTGATACCAGAGGCTCGCGGCAGGCTGCTTCACCGTCCATTCGGGAGTCCAGGTCTGCTTCGGCGCCACCTCCTGATGTGGTCCGCCGTCCATCGAGGCAGGCAGCCGCATGCCGTGCCAGTGCAACGACGACGCCTCTGGCAGGTCGTTGGTGACGTGCATGGTCACGTGATCGCCGGTGTTCGCCCTGATCGTCGGTCCGAGGTAGGCACCGTTGACACCCCACGTCTCGGTCCGCTTTCCGGACAGCAACTCACTGTGCCCAGTCTGCATCCGCAGGTCGAAGTGCTTGCCACCCTCACCGTCGATCCGGGGCTCCAGCAGCGGCGGGATGGCGACCTCGTTGGCGAAGCGCAACGTGCCGGTGTTGTCCGCGCGGACGTCCTGATAGGTGATCGTGAAGACCACGCCGAAGAACGCGCCGACGGGGATCGTGACGATCAGCGCGACGACCATGAGCTTGCCGAACCACCGGCGGCGCCGCCAGAACCGGCGCGGCCACGAGGGCGCGCTTTTCCGCGTCGCGGGGTGTCTGCCTGCGGAATCGGAGGAGGAATTCATGCCGCCAAGCACAGCAGCGGAGGGGGTGCCCGCACTTCCGGAAAGGCCCCCGTTCGTCCCCTGAACCGCGGCCCCTGAATCCCCCGTACTACCCGGGTTGTATGACCTGGCCGAGAACGATGCGGAACACGTTCCGATCTACAGTGGACGGTTCAACCGAGAGCCACTCGCCGATCTCGCCGACGAACTGCTCCGGGGTCATCGGAGGCACGTCGTCTTCGGGCTCCGATTCGGCGCTGAGCTCGCCCGACCTGCTCGGGTACAACACGAGCGCTCCGCGTACCTCGACGCCGGGAAGCAGCGCCTGTATCTCGGCGACGCTCTCCCGCAGCCTGCTGCCACCTCCGAGGAACCGGCGCCCGTTGCGCAACAGTTCGCCGTCCTCGCCGGTCGAGTAGTGGCCCGGCAGCCAGAGCTTCGATTCGACGAGCACCAGCCGCCGCCCGCACAACACGGCGTGATCGATGTCGGCGAACACCGAGTCCGGCCAGGCGAGCCCGTGGAAGATCCGCACGCCAGGCAGGCGGGTGAGATAGCGGGAGAGCAGGTCGGCGGTGAGTCGTTCCCCGATCTGATCGTCATCGGAGCCCGGCCTCCCGAACACGGTGCGACCGCCGAACTCGCTCCGGAACGCGCGCACGGTGTGCAGGGTCGCCAGATGCCTCCTGCCGAGCAGGACCGCGGCAGCCAGCGCGCCGGCCAGCAGCGACAACCAGACGAGCAGCAGCGGGAGCGGGAAGTCGAACAACAACAACGGCAGCACGAGCAACAGCACGGCCCCCGCCGCGACGACCGTCGGCGCGTGCCCCGGCGACCCGGGATGCGCGTAGTGAACACGAGCGATCGCGTCGACCTCGTGCCACCACGGCACCGAGGTGACGTCGACTCTCGGCGCGCTCGGCACGAAGCCGGGCTCCTCGCCGAACCGGCGCGGCCGCCTGCGCGCGAAACCGCGAGGGGGAGGCCACATGGTGGTGGTCACGGATCCGGCTCGTTCGTCAGGTGCCGTCGCGCGGTCGTACTCGGCCCTCCGTGCTGGATCGTTGAGCGTCTCGTAGGCGTCGCGCAACAGCCGGAAAGTACCGGCGGTGCCACCGGTGTCGGGGTGCATCGACCTGGCAAGCGCGCGATAGGCCGACTTGATCTCCGATGGTGTCGCGTCCTGTCGCACACCAAGGAGTTCGTAATAGTCGACGTCGTGCACGCTCACCTCCGCGCCTGGCAGCGCACACAATATGGCGTGCCACGCCACGGCCGGAACGGGCCGCCCGCCACGTCAGGGTGGAATGCGCGTGTGCTAAAGGCTTTCCGCCCTCGAGGACCGAGCCGCCGAAGCCGCCGAGTTCGTGGCGCGGGCGGTTAGATTGGAGTCGTGCTCACGAGCGAAACGATCCTGCTCGACGGTGGACTCGCCACCGAACTGGAGGCGCGAGGGCACGACCTCTCCGACGCGTTGTGGTCGGCGCGCCTGCTCGCCGACGCGCCGGAGGAGATCGTGGCAGCCCATGCCGCGTTCTTCGCGGCGGGCGCCGACGTGGCGACGACGGCCAGCTATCAAGCAAGCTTCGCCGGTTTCGCGGCGAGGGGCATCGATCTCCGGACCTCGGCAGGGCTGCTTCGCCGCAGCGTGACGTTGGCGAAAGAAGCGAGGGACAGTGCGGAGCCGAGCGGCGGACGGCGCCGGTGGGTCGCCGCGTCGGTCGGCCCCTACGGAGCCACACTGGCCGACGGCTCCGAGTACCGGGGCCGCTACGGGCTGTCCCGGCGGGAGCTCACAGCATTCCACCTGCCCCGGATGGAGGTGCTCGCCGAGGCAGAGCCCGACCTGCTCGCGCTGGAGACCGTCCCCGACATCGACGAGGCGGCGGCGCTCGTCGAGGCGCTGGAGTCGCTCGGGCTTCCCGCCTGGTTGTCGTACACGGTGGAGGGCGGGACGACCCGCGCGGGGCAGTCGCTGGCCGAGGCGTTCGCGGTCGTCGCCGAGCGCGACGAGATCGTCGCCGTGGGTGTCAATTGCTGCGATCCGGCCGATGTCGCCCCCGCCGTCGCGTTGGCCAGGGACATCACCGGCAAGCCGGTCGTGGCCTACCCGAACAGCGGGGAGAACTGGGACGCGGACGGCAGGGAGTGGCGAGGTGCCCCACGCTTTTCCCCGGCCGAACTGGCCGCGCACGCGACCGGAGGCCCCGCCCTGCTCGGCGGCTGCTGCCGCGTGCGCCCGGCAGATATCGCGACATTGGCCCGGCACATTCACCTCACCTGATCGGGCGGAGTTCTTTTTTCGAACGGCATGGCCGGAGCAGGCATGTGACGCTCGGATTCCGGGTACCCCGGAGTCGCTTCACGATCATGGCCCGGCAACGGGTCCGGACGGATTGTCGAGCGTGATTGGACAGTCCACTCCGGATGCAGGCCGTATGGCCCTTCACCGGGCCGGGAACGGCCGGCCAAGGAAAGGAATGTGAACCGGATGAACATAACGGAATCGTTCAACGAAGCACTTCGGTCGGTGATTACGTTCCTTCCGAAGTTTGTTGTTTTCCTGGTCATCCTGATCATCGGTTGGCTTGTCGCGAAAGGTCTTCGCAAGCTTGTCACCGTGGTGCTCCACCGAGTGAATTTCGACAAAGCGGTCGAGCGTGGCGGTATCAAACAAGCGTTGGCGCGTTCCAAATACGACGCGACCGGCCTCATCGCGGCACTGGTGTACTACGCCATCCTGCTGATCGCGCTGCAAATCGCGTTCGGGGTGTTCGGCCCCAACCCGGTCAGCGCCATGCTGACGGCGATCGTGGCCTGGCTGCCGCTCGCCATCGTCGCGATCGTGATCATCGTGGTGGCCGCCGCCATCGCCAGCGCGGTGCGCGATCTCGCGGCCAGCGCCATGGGCGGGCTCAGCTACGGCCCGTTCCTCGCCAGGGTGGCGCAGATCTTCATCATCGCGCTCGGTGTCATCGCGGCCCTCAACCAGATCGGCGTGGCGACAGCGGTCACCACCCCGGTGCTCGTCGCGGTGCTCGCCACCATCGCCGGTGTCGTCATCGTGGGTGTCGGCGGCGGCATGGTTCGCCCGATGCAGCAGCGCTGGGAACGCTGGCTGAACAGGGCCGAGGAGGAACTGCCCAACGCCAAGGCGAGCAAGGAAGCCTACGACCGAGGCAGGGAGGACACGATGCGGGCTCAGACCGAGCCGATCCAGACACCGGCCGAACAGCAGACGCCGCAGGACTACTCGCGCTGATACCCCCGCGGCCGGGACTGTCCCGGCGGCGAGGACGGCACGAACGGAACAACACAGCACGGAGAGCAGGCTGGGCCTGCTCTCCGTGCTGTTCTGTGTGCTGGGGGTTGCTCAGGAGAACAGCAACGGGTCCAGGTCGCCGCCGCTGACCAGGGTGACGCCCTCGGTCGCCAGCAGGCACACCGCGATGAGCCGGAGGCTGATCCAGTCCCCGTTGGGCGATTCGTCCTTGCGCAGGAACCAGCCGGAATCCCGGGCGGCGTCCTGCACCCCGCGGGCGTAGCCGGCCAGTTCGACGGGGCCCGCGCGGCCTCCGCTGAGGGTCAGGATGTCGCGTACCGCGGCCGCGTGCTGATCGACGGTGGCCAGTGCTCCTGGTGAGAGGCCACCAGGGGTGAGGCCCGCGTTCCGCAACCGGTCGGCCAGCACGGTGAGTTCACGCCTCGCGGCAGACTCATGCCACGCGCTCGACAACCAACCCATGACCGGAGAGCATACGAACTGGTCACCCGCTTGTGGACGGCGCCCCCATCGTGGTGGAACCAGCAGGATTGCGGACCACGGAGGTCACCGAGCGGCACAGGCTCTACCCTGTCTGAGTGACTGGGAGGCGCGGGTGAGCGCGGACGAGGGGCGGCTGGTCGCCGGCCGCTATCGTCTGCGGAGCCGGATCGGCAGCGGAGCGATGGGAGTCGTGTGGCTCGCCATCGACGACCGCCTCGACAGGGAAGTCGCGGTCAAGCAGCTCCTGTTACCCCCGGGACTGAACGAGACCGAGGCCGACAAGGCCAGACAGCGGGCCTTCCGCGAGGGCAGGATCGCGGCGAGGCTGCAACACCCCAACGCGATCTCCGTCTACAACGTCGCCGACGACGACGGTGCCCCCGTATTGGTCATGGAGTACCTGCCGTCCCAGAGCCTCGCCGACGTGCTCGACGACAGGGGAGTGCTGCCTCCAGCCGAGGCGGCCGGGATCGGCGCCCAGATCGCGCTCGCCCTGACGGCGGCCCATGAGGCGGGCGTCATCCACCGCGACGTCAAACCGGGCAACATCCTGCTCGGCGAGGACGGAACCACCAAGATCACCGACTTCGGTATCTCACGAGCCGCCGGTGACATCACGGTGACCAGCACCGGGCTGCTCGCGGGGACACCGGCCTTCCTGTCGCCGGAGACAGCGAGGGGTGCCGAGCCGGGACCGGCGTCCGATGTGTTCTCCCTCGGCGCGACCTTGTACGCCGCCGTCGAGGGAATGCCTCCGTTCGGCAACACCGAGAACGAGATCGCCCTGCTGCACACGGTCGCGACGGGCCAGGTCATTCCGCCGCGCCGGGCGGGGCAGCTCACCGCGACCTTGCAGGAGATGCTGAGGACCGAGCCCAAGGCAAGGCCCGACATGGCCACGGTCGCCGGGGCGTTGCAGGCCGTTGCCGAAGGCAGGGCCCCCGCCGCGCTCGAACCGCCCACGATGCCCGCGACGGTCCCCGTCGCACCCCCACGGCGCCCTTCGACGAGGCTGGATCTGCACCCGGCGGCCGCGCCGCCGCCAGCCCCGGCGCCGCCGAGCAGGCAGGAACAGCACGCCGTCGCCGCGGAAGCCCCCTCGGGTTCACCACGTTCGCCCAAACGGGTCGCCATCGCCGCGCTGGCGGTGCTCGCCGCGGCGGCCATCGGCATCCTTGTCGCGGAATTGCTGGTCAACAGCACCGACGACGACGGAGCCGCCGCCGCGGCGCCACTGACCACGTCGAGCACCCCGGCGGCGCCCGTCACGACGCCGGCCGTGACCACGACGACGCCGACCCCGGAGCGACCGAGTCCCGCCGAACTGGAGGACGCGGTCAGCGCGTACTACGCGATGCTGCCTGGGGACACCGACGAAGCGTGGCAGGGCCTCGGCGAGGGTCTGCGGGAACAAGGCGAGCGGAAGTACGAGAAGTTCTGGGACAAGGTGGACGAGGTCGAGGTCGTCAGCGGGCCGAACGCGCTCGACGACAGCACTGTCCAGGTTGGTCTCCAGTTCGTCATGGAAAACGGCAACGTCCACCGCGAGGTTCACCGGCTCGGCATGGTCGTCGAGGACGGCCGCCCGCTCATCGACTCCGACGAGGTCGTGTCATCCCGCAAGGTCGACGACGACCGCAAGGGCAGAGGCAACGACGACGACGAGGACGACAACTGAACGGGTTCAGGGTTGCGGACTCAAGGTTTCCTCACCTGCGGTAGTTTTGGTGGCGCCGACATCACTTCTTTGTCCGGTCACGACGGACGAATGATCACCAGCCGGGGACATCTTGAGTCAGGACAACAGCACGCCTGAGGAAGACCGTGCGCCCGAGGGCGAAACCCCTACGATTTGGCCGTCCGAGGCGGACAACTCCGAGGTGAGTGACGCCGAGGAGCGTAGCCGGGGTACCGGGGCAGCGCCGGACGACCCGGAACCAGAGCCGAGAACGGGGAATCCGGCGGGGGAGGATCCACTGGGGAAAGACCGGGCCGTCGAAACCCCGGTGAACGCGGATCAAGCCGGAACTGTTTCGGCCGAAACCGAAGCCACGGGCGACGATCCAGCCGCCGCGCGCGCGGCTGGCGATTCCGACGGCGACGATTCCGATGGCGGCTCCGAGGACAAGAACGACCCCGGGGACAAGGACAACACGGAGCACACCGCCGCCCCGGCCGGCTCGCCGGAAACCGCCGAGCGCCCCGGTTCGGTCGAGCGGGACACAGCCTCGGACATCGCCGACGACACGGATTCTGGGACGAAGCCGGAACGGGAGGCCGAACCGGCCGCTGCTCCGGAAAAGCCCGCCGCTACACCATCAGCGAACACCGAGTCAGTCGGGCAATCCGCCGGTGAACCGGAGAAGCCGCTTCCTGCACCGGCTGGCGAGAAGCGATCCGGCGAAGGCACCGGATCTTCTCCCAGCGCCGGAAAAGCCCCAGACGGCTACCCGGCTTCGGGGCATTCGCGGGAACGCGACCGTGCCGCCGAGGCGGCCGACGCCACGGAAACGACGGAGATCATCGCGTTCGCCGTCCCCGTGGGCGGGACGACGGAGATCGGAGGCTCAGGCGAAGGAAAGACAGCCGAGCCGGGAGAACCTGCCGAGTCCACTGAGTCCGTCGAGGCCGCGGATTCCATCGCGTCCGGTCCCGCGGCCGCCACCGATATTGACAATTCCGCCGAACAGTCCGCTCCGTGGTACACGCGGCTTCGCACGCGCAAGGCGGGAGTGATCGCGGGCGCCGTGCTCGGTGTCCTCGTTGTGCTGTACGGGATCGACCTGTTGGTGAGCCAGGGCAATGTCGCGCGCGGTGTGACCGTCGCGGGTGTCGACGTCGGCGGTATGGGCGAGGTGGAAGCCGAGCAAGTACTGCGCGAGACGGTGCAGCCCAGACTCGACCAGCCGGTCGACCTGAACGCCGGCGACATCAACCACCAGCTCGACCCCGAAGCCGCGGGTTTGCGTGTCGACTGGCCGCGGACGATGAACGCCGCCACCGACCAGCCGCTCAACCCGTTCAGCAGGATCGCCTCGTTTTTCGGCAGCACCGAGATCGGGGTCGTCTCACACTCCAATCCGGAACGACTGGCCGACGCCGTCGACCGGCTGAAAGGCGAGATCGACCGCGAACCCCAAGAGGGCACCGTGCGTTTCGCGGGCACCACGCCGGTTCCCGTCGACCCGGTGCCGGGCCTGCGCCTCGACGCCGACACGGTCACCGACGAGATCCTGCGGCACTGGGTTTCCCCTGGCCCCGTGACGTTGCCGGTCGAAACCCGCTCGGTGCGCAGCACCCCGGAATCCGTCCGCGCCGCGGTCGCCGAGTTCGCCAAGCCGGCTGTCGCCGCGCCCGTCACGGTCAGGGGAGAGGGCGCGACCGCGACCATCAGTACGGAGGTCATCGCCGCGGCGCTGCGCTTCACCGCCACGGAGGACGGTGCGCTGACGCCCGGCGTGGACACCGAGGTTGTCGTCGACGCGATCGGTGGCGAGCTGGCGTCGACCGAGAACCCGGGCAAGAACGCCAGCGTCGTGTTCGGCGATGACGGCCCACGGATCGAGGCCGCGCGAACAGGCAGGAGCATCGACTGGGAGGCGACCCTCGGCGCGCTTCCCGGTGCCTTTACCGGTGACGGCGACCGGCGGATCGACGCCGTCTACACCACATACCAGCCGGACATCACCACCGAGGAACTCGAAGGGCTGGGTATCAAGGACGTCGTCGGCGAATTCACCACGGGAGGATTCGCCAGTGACTCCGGAGAGAACATCCGCGTCGTCGCCGAAGCGGTCAACGGAGCCATCGTCAAGCCGGGAGACACGTTCAGCCTCAACGGCCACACGGGGCCACGAGGTACGGACCAGGGATACGTCGCCGCCGGGATCATCGAAAACGGCGCGCCGGGACGTGCCGTCGGCGGCGGCATCTCGCAGTTCGCCACCACCCTCTACAACGCGGCCTACTTCGCCGGCATGGAAGACACCGAACACAAGGAACACAGCTACTACATCAGCCGGTACCCGGAAGCCAGGGAAGCCACCGTGTTCCAGAACCCCGACGGCACCAGCGTCATCGATCTGAAGTTCCGCAACAACACCGAATACGGTGTCGTCATCCAGACACAGTGGACTCCAACGGACATCACCGTGCGGCTGTGGAGCACCAAACAATACGACGTACAGTCGGTGACCGGCGGCAGATTCAACTACACCTCACCGCAAACCCAGCAAGGCGAATCCGGCAACTGCGTACCCAGCAGCGGCGCGGGCGGCTTCAGCACGAGCGACACCCGCATCATCACCGAAATCGGCACCGGCAAGGAAATCAGCAGGGACACCCGCACCGTCGTATACAACCCGCAACCCGCCATCGTCTGCGGCAGCCCCGACGACGATGACGAATAACCCCGGCAACTGCTTGACAGCGGGTTGAACCGTGGGGCCCCGCCCCCCACCCGCCCTCCCCGGTTCGCCCCTGTCGCCCTTGTCGCCGTCGCCGCACATCGATTGTCGCGGTTGGTCGCGTGCCAGACCACACCCCGGATGCGCACCCGCCGGGGCGCGGGGCAGGGTCCACAGCGGACACCCGGACACCCGGACACCCGGACACCCGGACACGGCTGAGCCCAGCCGAACCGTGCCGACGGCGCCAACGCGCCGTGCCCGCTCCACTGCACCGTACCGACGGCACCCATGACGTCAGCACGACGACGTTGTGCCAGCCAGCATCAGCCGCCGCACGGCGCCACGACGACGGCTGGCGCCGTGACGCCGTCATAGCGTCGCCAGACCAGCACCACACGGCCGCCTTGGCGCGATGCCAAGAGATGTCGCCGACCGGGCTATGCGGGACGCCGGGCCCGCCACGAGACCTGGTGCCGTTCGGTCGGCCCCCCCGTGGGAACGGACGTCGGGATCCGCCGCGGATCCCGGTTCCGGGAAGCGTTTCAGAGCGCGTCGCAGGGGCCTTCGCGCCGGATCGCGCCCGGTGTCAACGGACACCCCGCGGGCGGAACTGGATGCTGATCCGCGGCCCGACCGGCTTGCCGCTCTTCGGGATCGCGTGCTCCCATGTGCGCTGGCACGCGCCGCCCATCACGATCAGGTCGCCGTGGCCAAGGGTGTGGCGCACCGTGCCCGCGACAGGGGGCCCGCTCGTTCCCCGGTCGGCAGGTCGTGCTCGGGGCCGTAGCAGCAACGCACGCGGGGCACCGACCGACAGGATGGCGACCATGGTGTCCTCCGTGCTGCCACGGCCGATGGTGTCGCCATGCCAGGCGACGCTGTCTCGGCCATCGCGGTAAAAGCACAGCCCCGCGGTGCGGAACGGCTCGCCCAGTTCGGCTCCGTAGTGCTCGGTCAACGCCGCGCGGGCATCGTCGAGCACCGGTTCTGGCAATGAATCCTCCTCCTCGTAGAAACTCAGCAACCGGGGAACGTCGACGGTCCGGTCGTACATCTGCCTGCGTTCGGCACGCCATGGCACCGCGGACACCAGCCGCTCGAACAAGGAATCGGCACCGGTGAGCCATCCGGGAAGAACGTCGATCCACGCGCCGGCGTCCAACCGCTCTCTTCGAACGAGGTCGAGTGACCGCAGTGCCGTCTCCTCGGTGGCCGCGAAGAGTGAGCCTTGCAGTGCGGGTGACATGGGTCGATGGTAGCAGGGAATCGAACAGGAGTTCGATAACTCTGGTGGGTGATGTGGGTCCGAAGCCGAAACGGACCCGGCTGGCGGATTGCCCGCGGTAGGTACCGTCTCCTCGGGACGGAATGCGGTGGTATTGATCGTTGTTGCAATACCCGTACCGGTATTCGAACGGAGGACGGAATGGCGACGGTCGAACTGACCAAAGACAACTTCAACGACGTGGTGAGCCAGCAAGGCACCGTGTTCGTGGACTTCTGGGCCTCCTGGTGTGGCCCGTGCCGGATGTTCGCGCCGGTCTTCGAGAAGGCGGCCGAGCAGCACGCCGACATCGTGTTCGGCAAGGTCAACACCGAGGAGCAGGTGGAACTGGCGCAGGCGTTCGGCATCTCCTCGATCCCGACGCTGATGGCCGTCCGTGATGGTGTCGTGCTGTACTCCGAACCAGGCGCGCTTCCCGAGCCCGCGTTCGAGCAGCTGATCGGCAAGGTCCGCGAGGTCGACATGGACGAGGTGCGGCGCGAGATCGCCGAGACCGACTGACTGGGTACCCTCTGGGGTATCCCGACGGAGGTGTTGGCGTGGATATCAGCGAAGACGTGGGGGCCGAGGTGGTTCGCCGGTTGCGCAGGGCCCAGGGCCAGGTCGGCGGCGTGATCGCGATGATCGAGGACGGCAGGGACTGCCGTGAGATCGTCACGCAGCTCGCCGCGGTCAGCAGAGCACTCGACAGGGCGGGGTTCAAGATCATCGCCAGCGGGCTGGCCGAATGCGGCCGCGACGCCGACCCCGACTCGGAACAGGTCAGGGCGGACCGGCTGGAACTGGAAAAGTTGTTCCTGTCCCTGGCCTGACAGGTTGTCCCGTTCGGCGCGGTGACAGGCCGAGGGCAGTCCGGCGCGCGCCACCGTCCGTGATGGACGTCATGAACCGGCGACGGCCGAACCCCTTGGAGACAACCGGAAAACCGCCGTGGTCCCCGAATATCGTCTTCGCTCAGTTGTCCGCGTTCTTGCGGCCGAACCGCAGGTAGGCGATCGGGCCGACGAAGTTGATGCCGATGACCAGGCCCCAGATTCGCTTCGGTCCCTTGACCTCGGCGGGTTTCCTGCGGGCGAGATCGGTCCACGCGAGTCCGGCGAGCCCGAACTGTACGGCGGTGGCCACGACGAGCAGTGCCTTCTTGGGGCCGCTCAATTGTTGCCAGCGCACCTTTCTCGTGGCCGCCGCGTCGACGAGGGCGGCTGCGGTGTCGTTGTCGGCCTGGCGGCCTTCGCCTCCGGCGGGGGCTCTGTGCTTGCTCACGCGGGGTCACCTTCGTACTCGATGGGCTTTTGGCCGAGCCTAAGGCATCGTCGGTGACGCCGCGCCCGGCCGATCCGCTCGCGCGCGGGCGACAGTGGGACACCGCGGGACACGTTCGAGGGCACGATGGAGTGACGATCGCGTCGCTGGGTGGTTGGCGCCGAGCGCCGGAGACAGCCAGGCGACGGGGCGCCCGCGAGCAACGACCGGCGAGGCAGTGTCTCTCCCGGGTGTCGCGGTAGGGGCTCGGTGGCCGCCCGGTGAGCGCGCGATGCGGACGGGCGGGGAAAACGCCCCTACAATCGAGCCATGCGCGAACCTCGCCCGGTCACCGAGGTACCCGACGTCGTCGGTTTCGAAGCAGGCGACGCATGTGAGATCGTGCGCCGCGCGGGGCTCGTCCCGATCGGTCCCGACGGCGAGGACGAGCCGACGACCGGCATCGTCACCGCGCAGCGACCGGTGGGTACCGCGGGAGCCGAGGAAGGAACACCGGTGGTGCTCTGGACCCATCCCGGCAAGGACGCGGCCGCGGAACTGGACGCACCCTCGCCGGTGAAGTCAGCGGTCCCCGTGTAACCGAGTTGTCTACAAAGGACGATCCGGTGCCGGTTCAGTCGTCGATCACGACCATCACCGGACGGTGATCGGAGCCAGGCTTGTCGCGACGGGCGGCCGGATCGTCGCCGACCGAACCCGGAATGCCGCCACCCGTTGTCACTGTGCCGATGCTGCCCACCAGTGCGTTACTCACCAGAACGTGGTCGATGAGTTCCCTTCGCCCTTGGTAAACACGGGAGAACCGGCTGACGTCCTCGATGAGCGGAGCCAGATTCCACAACCGGTCGCCGTCGCCGCGATCCGGCCTGTTGAAACCCGCCGTGCCGAACTCCGAACCGGGAGGACCGTTGAGCAGTGTGGTCGTCGCCGAGGACGGATCGTCGTTGAGATCACCCAGCACCACCAGTCGCCGCCGTCTGCCATCACCGTCGAGCAGCGCGGTGGCGTACGCGCGCACGGTCGCGGCCTCCGCCGCCCTCCTACCCAGCGCGTACACCGCGTACCTGGCGCGTTCGTCCTCGTCCTCCGGCGAGAACCGGCCGCCGGGAAAACTCAGCAGCTTGGACTTGAAATGGCAGCACACCAACTCGACGTCGTGATCCCCCGTGCTGACAGTGCAGTGCAACGCGGGACGTCCCATCCGGTCCGTCGTGTCGCCGTCGTCGTCGACCCGGACGGCGGGAAGCGGATCGGGGTACTTGCTCACCTGCCGAGGGGCCGACAGCCTCAGCCGCGAGACGAAACCCACCCTGATGCCTCTGCTGTCCGGCTCCGCGAGCTCGGTGTGCCACGCGCCGTCGAGCCGCTCGACGAGGTCGCCCAGCGCTTCGGGCTGGCCGACCTCCTGCACCGCCAGTACATCCGGAGCGAGATCGCCGATGGTTCCCGCCAGCGTCCGTAGTTTCGCCTCGTAGGCCTCGGTCGTGCGCGGCCCTGCCGCGGTGCCGGGACGGAACAGGTTCTCGAGATTCCACGTGCCGATAGCGACCATGGTCAGCTCCTGTCGGGATTCCCCCTGCGGACACAACTGTCCTCGCCGATGAGCGGTTGAGGCAAGCGGCGCGGGACCAAGGTCCCGCCCGGTCAGGACCTCCGTCCGAGGCGAAGGAACCGGTGAGTTTCTACTTTCGTTGACAGGGAGAGGAAACTTCGAGGAAAGGGGAACTCGATGAACAGCGCACCCGCACAGTGGCAACCCACCGCGGAGGAACGACACCGCGCTGCCCGCGCCATCGCGCACCACGCCACCGGCGCGGCCGACCTCGCCGAACTACTCGACATGCTCGGACTCGGCGCGGAGGAAGGCAGAACGCCACCGGAACGCCAGGACGCACCGGTGCACTGTCACGCGGGCGGCAACTGAGCCGGGCTGGGACAAAGGGCGGCCCGGCGCCGCTGGTGGCGCCCGGGCATCCCGCGACGCCGTGCGGCACAATCACGCCGTGGCGGCGAAACACAGCGCTGGAATCCTGCTGTTCCGGGGCGAAGGCGAGCGGACCGAGGTGTTGCTCGGTCACATGGGCGGGCCGTTCTGGGCCCGCAAGGACGACGGCGCGTGGTCGATACCGAAAGGCGAATGCGACCAGGACGAGGACCCGCTCACCGCCGCGAGACGGGAATTCGAGGAGGAACTGGGCATAGCGCCGCCGTCGGGCGAACCGCGAGCACTGGGTGAGGTCAGGCAATCGGGCGGCAAGCTCGTCACCGTCTGGGCGTTGGAGGGGGACCTCGACCCAGGCGACATCGTGCCGGGCACGTTCCGGCTCGAATGGCCACGCGGGTCCGGTCGCTACACCGACTTCCCCGAAATCGACAGAGCCGGCTGGTTCGGCCTCACCAGCGCCAAAGAAAAACTCGTCAAGGGGCAGCGCCCTTTCATCGACCGTCTCGCGGACCTGGTGGCCTGATCACGCGACACCGTAGGCGGATTCGAGTTCGTGGATGCAGTCGTCGACGATCCCGTGCATCCTCGGATCGTCCGAGCCGAGCGTGATCGTGTCGAAGTACCAGTTGGCCAGCCACAGACCCGCGGCCGTACCCGCCTCCGCGAACACGTGCCGAAGAACCTGCACGGCATGACCGGAATCGGTGTTCCTCGTCGCGGCAAGCAGTTCACCCGCCTGGCTGGCCATGTAGGGGTTGGCTGCGAACCTCGGCAGACTGTTGTGCATCGCCATGCTCCCAGTTGGTCCAGTACTCGCGGGGCCCCGGCGGGTACTGCGGGCCTGTTACCCGTTCGGGTATCACTTTAAACCCCCGCTTGTGGTTGTTTCGGCGCTGGGCCGACCGGCAAGTCCTGATCATGAGCGCGGTGCCGGAGATGGTGGGGGCGGAGTGCGGTCCGGTGCGTGTCGTCGGGGGACGCGCGGGGCGGATGATGTGGGCCGACGAGATGTCGGTCGGGGTGCTTTCGGCATACCCGGTGTGCGGCGGGATGGGCTTGTACAGCCTCGCCGCCGCGATCGAATTCGGCTGCGCTGCCTGCGAACAACTGGTCGAGGCAACGCTGGTCGCCGTGCGCGAGGGCTGGCTGGTGTGCCCGGGCTGTTACGGATCCTTGGCCGCTGGTCAGCCGCGTACCGCGGTGGAATTGGGGGCTTTCGGCCCTGCCGCGGTTCCGCTACCGGCGTCAAGCTATATCCGTTCGCCCGTTAGGGCCGCGGTGAAACGAGCGAATTCAGGGGTCCGTCCGCGGCAGGTATCGGTCGGTGGCGGGGAAATTACCGGTCGATATCGGGGGAGTGCACGCTGAGCAGGAGTCGGGGCCACTTGGCATGTGCACGATCCCGCTGGAGGTGCGGGCAGCCGGCGCGACGCGCGGGCTGCCCGCACCAATATGCGCACCTGTCCTCAGAATCGGCCGCCCGCTACAGTGAGTGCTCACTAACCGGTCTGGTGCGGCACCGAGAGGACGCTGAGCAGTGGGGACACGCGACGACATCATCACCGCCGCGACGGACATCATGCGCACCAAGGGCTACGCCAGCGCGACGACGAAGGAGATCGCACGCGCGGCCGGATACTCGGAGGCCGCGCTCTACAAGCACTTCACGGACAAGACCGAGATCTTCCTCAACGTCCTGCAGCGGCACCTTCCCGCGCTGGGAACCTCGCTCGACGAACTGAGCGACCTCGTCGGAAAGCGCACCGTCGCCGCGAACCTCGGCAAGGTCGCCGCCACCGCGATCGGCTTCTACGCCGAGAGTTTCCCCATCTCCGCCTCGTTGTTCTCCTCAAGGGCCCTGCTCGACGCGCACAGGGAACGCCTCGCCGAACTCGACGGCGGTACCGGGCCCAGGCGGCCCATCGACCTGCTCGCCGGTTACCTCCGCGAGGAGCAGCGCGTCGGAAGGGTGCTGCCGGACGCCGACCCCGATGCCGCGGCGGCACTGCTGCTCGGCGCGTGCTTCCAGCAGGGCTTCCTCGTCAACTTCGAGCACGGCGCCGCGAGCGACCGGCACAGCGCCGACGCCGCGACCGGACTCGTCGAAACCCTGCTCGGCGGGCTAGTCCCGGCGGCGGATCGCTGACCGCCGCCCTTCCGGGGAATCCGACGTCACCGTCGGCGCCGACCCCGCGAGCGGCCGTCCGGCCGACTCGGGAAGGAACACGACGCAAAGAAGGCCGATCGCGCCGGCGCCCATGAGGTAGTAGGCGGGCATGTTCAGCTCCCCCGTCCCCGCGATGAGTGCACTGAGGACGGTCGCGGTGGTCCCGCCGAAAAGCGAAACCGACACGTTGAACGCGATGGAGAGCCCGCCGGAACGGATCTCGGTCGGAAACAGCGCCGGCAGCGTCGAGGGCATCGTCCCGGAAAAACACACGAGGGTGAGCCCGATGAGGGCCAGGCCGAAGAACGTCGCCATCGTGCCTCCCTCACGCAGCAACAACACGGCGGGAAGAGACAACACCACAAGTGCCGCGCACCCGGCGAACAGGACCGGCCTCCTGCCGACCCGGTCACTGAGCCTGCCGACGAAGGTCACCACGACCATGAGCAACAGCAACACCGAAATCTGCAAGATCTGGGACATGGTCTGACCCGCACCCCGCTCGCCGTGCTCGGGAAGGGTCTCGGTGAGGAACGTCGGAACATAGCTGGTGAGCAGATAGTTGGTGACGTTCCAGGCCAGGACGAGTCCGACACACAGCAACAGCGCGCGCCAGTACTTCGTGAAAATGACCCGGTATTCGCTCGCGGTGGAGGTCAGCTTCGCGGGGGAACGGCCCTCGGCCAGATTGCCGAAAGCGGGAGTCTCCTCAAGCCGCAGCCGGAGATAGAGCCCGATCATGCCCAGCGGAAGGGCGATGAGGAACGGAATGCGCCAGCCCCAGCTCAGCAGCTGCTCCTCGGTCAGCGACGTCGTCAGCACGGTGGCCGTCGTCGCGCCGAGGATGTAGCCGGTGAGCGTCCCGAACTCCAGCCAGCTCCCCAGATAGCCGCGGCGCCGGTCGGGCGCGTACTCCGCGATGAAAGTCATGGCGTTGCCGTACTCGCCGCCCGTCGAGATGCCCTGCACCAGCCGTGCCAGCAACGCGAGAATGGGCGCCGCGATTCCGATGGAGGCGTAACTGGGAACCAGCCCGAGACAGCACGTTCCGACCGCCATCATCATGACCGTCAGCGAAAGGACCCGTTTGCGGCCGACCCGGTCGGCCAGCGGACCGAGGATGAGACCGCCGAGGGGACGCACGAGGAAGGACACCGCGAACAGACCGAACGTGGCGATGATCCCCATCGCGGGAGGAAGGCCGGAGAAGAAGACCTTGCTGATCGTGGCCGCCAGATAGCCGTAGACCCCGAAGTCGTACCACTCGGTGACGTTCCCGATGGCCGAGGCGGTGACGGCCCGCTTGACCGCCGCCCTGTCCGCGACATTGACGACAGTGTCCTTGGCGTCCTCGCCGTCCTCGGGCATCACCATCACTCCGGTTCGTGACCACCGGTGATCCCCGCGTCCCGGCTACCCGTGCCCCTGCGCGGAAAAACGGCACGTCACCCGTGCGGCGCTACGCGCGGTTCGCCGGTCCCTGCCCTTCCTCCGGCCCGGCGCCGGGGTACTGCGGCGAAGGCGGGGGAGTGGCACCCGGACGCCCTGCCTCCCACGGCTGCCGGGGTGCCTGCTGGGCGGGAAACCCGTAGCGAGGCGTCACGGGCTCCGCGCGCTCCCCAGCGGGCAGCAGCGCCACCAGCGCCCATGCCGCACCGGCGAGCGCGAGAACCGCCGCCGCGATGAGCAGCCACATACCCGCGCTCAGCCCCGCGTCGACGCCGACGTCGGAATCGCCTGCCGCGTCGCCCGTCGGCCGGAAAGTGTCCACCCAGCTCGCCGCCTGCATTCCGACCGTCCATACCGTGCCGGCCAGGAAGGCGGCGGCACCGGTGACGGACGCCGCGCCCAGCCCGCGCCTGGCCGCGCCGCTCGCGCGCGCCGTGAACAGCACGAGCGCCGCGGCGACCAGCAGTAGCACCGCGGCGAACACCAGCGGAACACCATTGACCGCGACGCCGCCCTCCCGCGTGGGCGCGTCCGTGTCGAACCCCCACGCGGTGATGCCGATCGAAAGCTGGCGCGTGCCGAGCAGGCTCAGCTCACCCGAGAACAACGGAATGAACGAACCGGCGACCGTCAGCGCGGCGGCCAGCACACACAACACCGCGACCGGTAACGAACGGCTCGCTACCGATCGCCCGGACCCGCCAGGCATGGGCGGAGGTGCCCCCGTGGCGTGCGCGGGACCGGGCTGGGCGTACTGACCGAACTGCCCCGCCTGCCCGCCAGGCGCCGGTTGAGCGGGCTGACCTGGCTGGGAAGCGTGCGGCGGCCATGCGCCCTGCGGCGCGCCGGGCACCTGCTCGTCTCCCGCTCCGGGCTGGCTGGAATGGCCGTAGGGCCCAGGTGTGGACATCGGGCCATTTTCTCAGCGCTCGGCCGGGTACACCAGCGGTGTTCAGCCGGTCAGGCGGATACCCGACTCGGGGTCGAAAGTGTGCGCCGCGCCCGCGTCCCGCAGCGTCACCCTGATGGTGTCGCCGAACGAAGGGGTGTTGTGCACCTCGGTGCGCACGATGAACCGTTCGAGATTGCCGCCGACGTCGACCTGGCCGTACACGTAGGCGTCGGAACCCAGTACCTCGACCAGCTCCACCTTCAGTTCGAGCGCGGGCTCGCCTGGATCGGCGGGCCGCAGCCCTTCCGGCCTGATCCCGACCGTGACCTCGCGCAGGCTCGCGTCCGCCCCGGCCAGCACGTCGCGCGCGATGGGCACGGTGAGGCCGTCCAGTTTCGCGCCCTCGGCGGTCAGCGGCACGGTCGTGAGGTTCATGGCGGGGGAGCCGATGAAGCCCGCGACGAACACGTTGCCCGGCGTGTCGTAGAGCGTCCTCGGAGTGTCGCACTGCTGGAGAACGCCGTCCTTGAGCACGGCGACCCTGTGCCCCATGGTCATGGCTTCGATCTGGTCGTGCGTGACGTAGACCGTGGTCGTCGCGAGCCTGCTCTGCAACGCGGTGATGTTCGCCCTCGTCTCCACCCTGAGCTTGGCGTCCAGGTTGGACAGCGGCTCGTCCATCAGGAACACGGCGGGCTCCCTGACGATCGCGCGGCCCATCGCGACCCGCTGCCGCTGACCGCCGGAGAGTGCCTTCGGCTTGCGGTGGAGGTAGTCGGTCAGATCGAGCAGCTTCGCCGCCTCCTCGACGCGCGAGGCGATCTCCGTCTTGCTGATGCGCTTGATCTTGAGCGCGAATCCCATGTTCTCCGCGACCGTCATGTGCGGATAGAGCGCGTAGGACTGGAACACCATGGCGATGTCCCTGTTCTTCGGCGAGACATCCGTGACGTCCCTGCCGCCGATGGTGATCGTGCCCTCGTCGACGTCCTCAAGACCGGCGAGCATGCGCAACGCCGTGGACTTCCCCGACCCCGAAGGACCGACCAGCACGAGGAACTCGCCGTCGGCGATGTCGAGTGACAGTGTGTCGACGGCGCGCACCGGCGGGTTGCCCTGGTAGACGCGGGACGCTTCGCGGAACGCGACATCGGCCATGATGCGGGAGTCCTCTCCATGCGGTGCGGGCCCTCACTACTGGCCCGCCGGGTGCACACTGTCTAGCCGACACCGCTCTCCGGTGACTAGAGTTAAATAGTCCAATAGACGAACAAACCTAGTCCGTGGAGGCGGCGTGGAAGCGGATTCACCTGCCAGACCGGTGCGCCAGCACGAGCACAACCTCGCGCTCGTGATGCGCCTCGCCGCTGCCGAGGGGTCCTCGTCGCGGGCACGACTCGCCGAGGCGAGCGGGCTCACGAAGTCCACCGTCACCCAGCTCACCGGCGAACTCATCGAGGGCGGACTGCTCAGGGAAATCGGAACCGGCAGGGTGAGCGGACCGGGGCGGCCGGCGAACCTGCTGGTGCTCAACTCGCTGGGACCGGCCGCCATCGGATTGCAGATCGAGGCCGATCACGTCGCGGGCTGCCTCGTCGACCTCACCGGCAGGGTCAGGGACAGGGCCCTTCGCAAGGCCGACGATCTGCGCGGCGATCCGGCGAGGGCGGTCAGGGCGGCCGAACCAGTGCTGCGGCGCCTGCTCAACACGGCCAACAGCACGGACAACGTCGTGGCGGGAGTCGCGGTGGGGCTACCCGGCAGGATCGGCGGGCGGCCGGAGACCGCCACCGTGTCGTCGGCCGGACTCGGCTGGCCGGAAACCGGCCTTTCCCGCCTGCTCGGGGCCCGGCTCGACGGGCTCGGCGGCGGCAGTATCCCGGTCACCGCACACAACAGCGACCGGCTCGGGGCGCTCGCCGAGGAATGGTCCGGCGGAGCGGGGGGTGTCCCGCTCGTCTATGTCGGCGGCGAGTTCGGGCTGGGCGCCGGTGTACTGAACGAGGGCGTGCCGCTCAGAGGAAACAACGGAGCGGCAGGGGAGATCGGGCACGTCAGGGTCAGGGCGCGTGGCGAACGCTGCGGGTGCGGGCGAATGGGCTGCCTCGACACCGTCGCGGGCCAGCAGGCGATCCTGACCGCTGCCGGAACCGGCAGGCCCGCCAGTTCGCGGCTCACCGGCGGCGCGGGCCCGCTGCCCGCGTTGCTCGCGGAGGGAGATCGCGCGGCGCTCGCCGCGGTACGGCGCGCGGGCACGGCACTCGGCGACGTACTCGGTGGCCTCGTCCCCGCCGTCGATCCCGGGCTGATCGTGCTCGGCGGGCGGCTCGCCGCGCTGGGGGAGCCGCTGACCGATGCCGTCCGTGCCGCGCTCGCGAAGCGCAGTCCCGCGCTCGCGACGGAACTCGTGGTGCGCGTGTCCGCCATGCCTGCCGACATCGTGGCGAGAACGGCGGCGGCGACGGTGACCCGTGAGCTGATCAGGTCACCGGCGCGATGGCTCGCCGCGTGATGCGAAAATGGACGGATGAGTTCTACGTTCGTGTTCGTTCACGGGTCCAACGGCAACTCCTTCTACTGGGCGCCGTTGCAGCGGGAACTTGCACTCGCCGGACACCGCTCACTGGCCGTCGACCTCCCCGGTCACGGCTACGCGGCGACCTTCCCTTCCGGGTACCAGGCCCCGCAGGACCCGGCCGCGCTGGCGACCACGCCCTCGGCCATGGCGGGGATCACGCTCGCGGAGACCACCGAACACCTCGCCGATGTCGTGCGCAGGGCGGGTGAGCACGGGCCCGTCATCGTGGTCGCCCACAGCAGGGGCGGATTTCCGCTGACCTCGCTGGGAAACAACCACCCCGAACTGATCGCCCGCATGGTTTACATCTCGGCGTGGTGCCCCGTCGATGTCAGCGGCGCCGAATACAGCGAGTCGCCGGAGAACGCGGAATCGTTGCTGCCGGAGGCATTCGGCGTCGTCGTGGCCGACCCCGCCTCGCTCGGGGCGATCAGGATGAACTGGCGGACGGCCGATCCCGCGCTGCTTGCCGTTCTCAAGCGCACGATGCTGGAGGACGGGACCGACGAGGAATTCCACGCCGTGCTCAACCTGCTTGAGCCCGACGAGATGTTCGACATCGGCACGGAGGCCGACCGGGCACGGGCCGACACCTGGGGTCGCGTGCCGCGCACCTACATCCGGCTCACCGAGGACCGCTCCATCCCGGTGGCGCTCCAGGATCGCTTCATCAAAGAGGCCGACGCGCTGACTCCGGACAACCCGTTCGATGTCCGGTCACTGACCAGTAGTCACATGAGGTTCGTCGTGCACCCGGCCGAGGCCGCGACCATGCTCGGCGAACTGGCGGGTTGACCAGCGACTTGCCTTGGGTGTCACTGAGAGCGCATGGTCTATACCACTGGTTCCGGCGACGATCCGCTCACGATGGAGCCGCAGCGGATCGCGTGAGGACGGTCAGCGAAGGGCGAACCGTAGATTCGCGACCTTTCCGGCGCGCGTCACACTGACCGGTTCGAGCTTGATGTGCTGCTCGACCTGGCCGAACAGCCTGGTTCCCTCACCGATCAGCACGGGCGCGAGGTGAATGAGGATGTCGTCGACGAGTCCGGCGGCGAGACACTGCTGGACGACGTTCGCGCCGAGGACGAGAACATTGCCGCCACCGGCCGCGGCGTGCGCCGTCGCGACGGCCTCGGCGACGGGACAGTCCAGAAACCGGATGCTGGGATCCCGCTCGTCGCCGGGCGGGTTGTGGGTGAGCACGAACTGGGGCCCGCTCCACGCTCCGCCGAACGGTTCGTTCGTCTCCTCCGGTCCGCTGGTGTCGCGGCCGACGTCGTAGCAGCGCCGTCCGCTCAGGATCGCTCCCGTCGTCGCGATGACCTCGTCGACCTCCTCGTTGGGACCCGCGTAATCGAAGATCCAGTCCATGCTGTGGTCAGGGCCCGCGATGAAGCCGTCGAGCGACATCGAGACGTGCACCAGCGTTCTTCCCATGCTTTTCTCCTTATCGGGACGATCTGCCGTCGTGGGTTCGACTCCCGGCTCGGGGGAAACTCATCGGCCGCGATCGTGTCGAGGGGAGATTGTGAAGCACGCCACCGGATCAGGGCACGGGGTGCTCCTCGGCGAGTGTTTCGGGAGCGGACAGCCGCCACGCCTCGTAGACCAGTTCGCCGAGTTCGGCTGCGTCGATCTTCGCGAGCTGGACGACGACCCAGCCGAAACCGCTGGTCGTGAACTGCACCTCGAACACCTGCGGCCGCTCGTAGACCAGCGCCTGTTGCTCCGACAGTGTCTGCTTGAGACCAACCGTCCGCGTCTTCGGCCAGTGATAGCCGAACCGTGTGCCGCGCACGCTGAACGAGGTGTACTCCGCTGACGCGGCACTGTCGACCTCGGCCAGGTCGTTGACGATTCGCAGAAACTGGTCGGCTCGCACTCCCATGCCGGACATTCTCGCCGACGGCACCGACAATCCGGCGATCACCGCCGGGGAACAGAGCACGAAGGGGCATCTCGTCGTCCCGGATGCGGATCTCGTCGCCCTGGACGGGGGACTCGCCGGGTGGCGGGCACGGCCCCCGCCACCCGGCGAGTACTCAGAACCGGACCGTGCGCAGGTACCGGTACCCACGCTTCGCGGTCAGCAACGGCGAGACCGGCTGATCGTGCTCGACGACGTACTCCCGCGTGCCGGAATACCGGCGCTGACCGAAGATGCGGGGAAAGTCGATCGTTCCGTACCCGAGATCGGCGAACGACCCGTCGACGGCCCTGTCCTTGACGTGCAGCACCGGGAACCGGCCGGGAGCACGCCGGAAATAGGCGACCGGGTCGTAGCCCGCGTGCACGATCCAGTACAGATCCAGCTCGAAGTCCACGTATCGCGGATCGGTACCGTCGAGCAGGATGTCGTAAAGCACCTCGCCGTCCACGGTGTCGAAATCGAACCCGTGGTTGTGGTAAAGGAACCCCAGACCGGCGGCCCGCGCCGCCTCGCCAGCGACGTTGAACTCCGAGGCGACCTGGCGGTAGCCCGCCGGGTTCTGCAACGAGCCCGGCAGCGACGGGACCACGACGTACTCGACGCCGAGCACGTGCGCGTCGTCGAGCTCTCGCTGCCAGTCGCCCCCGATGGCGTCGAGGCTCAGGTGGGTCAGCACCGCCCGCAACCCCGCCCTGTCGAGCATGGCGCGGAACTCCGCCGGTGAGTGGCCGTAGAGACCGCTGACCCCCACCGTGGCGTAGCCCATCCGGCCGAGCGCGTCGAGCGTTCCCTGCGCGTCCTCGGTCATCAGTGACCGCACCGTGTAGAGCTGGATGCCGATGTGGCCGGGCGGGACCACCCGCCGCGAGGATACGGCCACGGCGGGACCGGCCGAGGCGAGCGCCCCGGCTCCCGCGATGGCGGCACCTCCGGCGAGCTGGAGGAAACCACGCCTGCTCGCTCTCATTGCTGCACACCCTTTCCGTTGAATTGCAGCACATCCATCGAAAGCAGGTCGTCCTTCTCCGGTGTCCATTCCGGATTCACGAACACCGCGTAGAGCGTGAAGCTCCGTCCCGGGTCGGTCAGAGCGACCGTGGAATCCACCAGGTCGTCCCAGCCGCCGGTGTTGCCTACGTCCGTGGAGCCGAGCAGTTCGCCGTCGGGGCCGTCGGCCCTGAACTCGATGACCCCGCCGAGGCCACCCGAACTCGCCGTGACCGTCACGGAGTCGATGCCGGTGAGGTTGAGCGGATCGTAGGCGACCCAGTCGCCGTGCTCGATCTCGCCGAGCCGCTTGCCTGCCGAGGCGCCGGGCCGGTCGAGTACCTCGACGCCTTCGCTCTGTTCGAAGTGCTCGGCCTCCTTGTGCTTCGGTTCCAGCGTGAGGTGTGCCGAGCCGGTGAGACCGGGAACACCCGGCGCGCCACCGTCGGTGTACTGCGCGCTCAGTGCCGCGTAGAGGTTCTGCCCCGGCCCGTGGCTGTCACCGGTGTCGGTCTTGATCTCGCCGGTGCATCCGGTGACGTTGTCCATCGGGTGCAGGTGATCGTCGTGCCCGAGCTGGGACTGGACGACGACCTGGGAGCAGTCGATCTCGCCGTCCTCTGGATCCTCGACGTGGACGGCGAACGGGATCGAGGCGCCCCAGTCGAACATGCCGCCGTGCGGTGGCAGTTCGATCGTGACCTCGGGCCGGGTGTTGCCCGCCGTGATGACCGAGGCCGCGACGGCGGTGAGTTCGCTGGTCGTGCTGGTCACGGTCAGCCTGGTCCGGTACTGGCCTGGTTCGGTGAACGTGTGGACGGGGTTGGCCTCCGTGGAGTCGACGGTGCCGTCACCGTCGAAGTCCCACGCGTGGCTGACGGGCTCGCCGTCGCCCCCGCCCGATCCCTCGCTGGAGAACTCCACCGTCAGCGGCGCGGGACCGGAATCGGCCGAGACGCCGATCGCCGCGCTGGGAACCCTGCCTTCGGCGACGTAGTCGATGCGGTGGATACCGGCGCCCTCGTTGCTGCCGCCGCGCCCGGTGCCGCTTCCCTCACCGAAGTCGATGACGTACAGGGAACCGTCCGGTCCGAACTCCGCTTCGAACGGCTGAGTCCATGACATGTCGTCGAATATGCCGTTGATCGAGAGCAGGTCACCGGAATGCGCGGGATCGAATCGCGGATCGGTGAAGCTCTGGTCCTCTTGCTGGACCGACATCGTCTTGAACCACTGCCTCGTCAGCTCGAAGGCGAACCACTTGCCGTCGAAGTACTCGGGGAACTTCGTGACGAGCGGGTTGTCGTGGTCGTAGCGGTAGACGGGACCGGCCATCGGGCCGCCGCCACCGGTGCCGAGTTCGGGGAATTCGGCCGAAGCGGAGTAGGCGTAGGGGACCCACGCGGGCTGAGCGGCGGGAAGCTCGCGAAGCCCCGTGTTGTTGGGCGAGTCGTTCACCGGTGCGGCGCAGTCGAATTCGGGACCGGATTCACCGGTGGCGAAATCGTAGTCCCTGAACGGGATGTTGTCGCCGACGCAGTACGGCCAGCCATGGTTTCCGGCTTCCGTCACGCGAAGGAACTCGACCGTCCCTTCCGGACCTCGTTGCGGATCCGCCTGCCGCGCGTCCGGCCCGTAGTCGCCGACGTACAGCGCCCCCGTAGGCGAGTCGACGGTGATCCGGAACGGATTGCGCAACCCCATGACGTAGATCTCCGGCAGGGCTCCCTCCGTGCCTTCGGCGAAGAGGTTGCCTTCGGGGATGGTGTAGCCGCCGTCCGGTTGTGGCGTGATCCGCAAGACCTTGCCGCGAAGGTCGTTGGTGTTCGCGCTCGTGCCTTGGGCGTCCCAGGCCCGCCTGCCCTCGCGTTCGTCGATCGGGCTGAACCCGTCGGAGGCGAAGGGATCGGTGTTGTCACCGGTGGCGATGTACAGATCGCCACCGTCGTCGATCGCGAGCGAACCGGCCATGTGCGAGTTCGCTCTTCCCTCTCCCCGGAAGGTGGGGATCTCCAGCAGCCGCCGCTCGCTCGCCTCGTCGACGGTGTTGTCCTCGGACACCGTGAACCTGGATACGTTGAGCTGCGCCTTCTCCTTGTCCGAGTACATCAGGTACAGCCACTGATTGTCGGCGAAGCGGGGATCGAGGGTGAGCCCGAGCAGCCCGTCGGACTGGCTCGTCATGTCGGACGAGTAGGCGAAGTCCAGCGCGGTCGTCGTCTCAAGGGTTTCCTGGTCGACGACTTTCAGCGCGCCCGTGCGCTGGATGTAGAAGACCCTGCGATCCTCGGCGACCGCCAGTTCGAACGGGTCGGCCAGACCTTCGGTGACGAGCGGGATGCTCTGGAAGTTTCCGGTCTGCGTCGCCGAGCAGTCACCGGGAACGGCGCCTGCCGCCCAGTTGATCCCGCCGAGCAGATGTGTCCTGAAGAGCGGGTCGGCGAAGGTCTCCTTGTCGTGCCCTCCCGCCGTGAACCACGACCTGCCGCCCTCGTAGTTCTGGCACCACGACCACGGATGGTCGACGCCCTGATCGAGTCCGGTGACGCCGTCCCCGACCTTGATCTGTGCCAGCGTGTGCACCTTGCCCGTCGGGTTGACCCGCCAGTTGTACCATTCCTCGCTCTTCTCCCACAGCTCTGGGAGATCCTTTGTGGACGGATGGACTCTGTCGAGTACCTTGACCCTGCCGACCTGCGGCTCCGGGTGATTGTCGAAGATCGCGCCGACAAGTCCCTCGTACCACGGCCAGTCGCGCTCGCTCGCCGACGCGGCGTGGATGCCGATGAAACCGCCGCCTGCCTCTACGAACCGCTGGAACGCGGCCCGCTGATTCTCGTCGAGCAGGTCGCCCGATTCCGGAGTGGAATTGGTGTTGTTGAAGACGATGGCGTCGAATCGCGCCAGATTGCGGTCGGTGAAGGATTTCGCGTCATCGGTGGCCGTGACGGTGAACCCGTTCTTGGCGCCGAGGTCGCGAATGGCCTTGACGCCGGCCTTGATCGAGTCGTGCTCGAAGTTGGTGACCTTGGAAAAGACCAGGAGGTTGAACGCGGGTTTCGCCGCCGAGGCCGGCAACGCGGCCGCCAGTCCGGCGATCAACACGGCCACCAGTGTGGCGGCCATTTTTCGCGAGAAGGACACGGGACTCCTCTCCACGGTGAGAGTGCTGCGAGCGGCAGCGGGCAACGTCGCCGGATTCGTGCCCGCCCCTCAGGCTGCTCGATCGTCGCGTGAAAGCGCTTTCTTGATGGCGTATACCACGCTACTTCGCCGTGTCGCCAAGTCAATACGGCATTCGGAGGAGTGGTGATCACGCGATACCGGGGCCGTTGTCACCGGAGTACCACCCGAGTGCCACTCGCGGGCGGCATGATCGCGCCCGCGCTGGTGTGGCCGACGACCGTCGGGAATCCCGGCAATCGGTTGCCGGTACTCGCGCGGCCGGGTGAGTGAGCTGAGGAACGGATGACACATCGGAACGGGGCCCAGGGGGGTCCACAGTGGCACGTGCCGCATGGGGGTCGGCACGTGCCACCGGCCCAGTCATGGCAGGGCTTTCCCGCGCAGGGGCCGCCACAGGCTTACGCGTCAGGACCGGGCGGGCCCCGGCAACCGAAGCGGGGCAAGGTGATTGCCCTCTCCGCGATCGCGGTCGCCGTCGTCGCGGCCGTTACCGTGACCGCGGTCGTCCTGCTCGGCGGGGACGAATCCGGCGGGGACGCGGCGCGCGGGAACGGGCAGCCACCGGGCGAGGCGGGTATTCCCGCCTACGAACCGGAGAACACCGCCGAGGCGCACAGTACGGCCGAATGGGATCAGCCGCTGCCGCTGCCCGTCGACACCGAGTGCGCGTGGACCGACGACGCGATGCCGGACATGGAGCGGCTGGGCTTCGCCCGCGCGGGGGTCTCCGGAACGGGCTGCCAGTTCATCAAGCAGGACGAGAACACCGTCGTGCAAGTCCGCACGTACCAGCCGTACAACGAGGTCACGCAGGACTCGCAACTGATGGAGCCGGTCGAGGTGGCGGGGCTGACCGGGCGCAAGTACGACTTCGGCTACTCGGAGGACAGCACCCATTGCAGCGTCGAACTGGATGTGCGGTCGCTGGGTTCGCTCGCCGTCGACGGCTACGCCAGGGACGACGGCGGTGACCGCGACGCGCACTGCGACATGGCGCTCTCCGCTGCCGAAGCACTCGCGGCCAGGTATGTGCCGCTCGCCGGTGGCACGCCGCATCCGGACGCTCCACAAGGGCCTCCCGATGACGCGCTCGCCGGAGGTACGGCCTGCGATGTCGTCGGCACCTCCGTCGTCTATTTCGGCATTTCCTCGGAGGGAGGGCGGCAGGAGAGTGACGAACGAGGCGACCTGTGCCGCTTCGAGGAAGGCGACCTGAGCCTCGACGCGCTCGTCACCGCCGAATCCACCGGGCTCGCCGGGCTGCCCGCGACCGAGGGGGCGACGGTGACCGAGACATCCCTCGGTCCGCTGCCCCTGCGCACGGAGCAGACGCCCGATCGGTGTGTGGTGTCCGCGGAGTTCGGCAACGGCCAGGTGCTCTCGCTCGACCTCGGCTCGACCGCAGGCGAAGCCGGTCCGGCGACCTGCCTCGCGGGCAGAGTCGTGCTCGCCGAGACCGCGTTGTCGGCGCTCGGCGCCCTGTGAACCGTCCGGTGGGTACGGCACCCCCGGCCCGCTAGGCTCATCGGCGGTGGTCGAACCACCACCGAGGCTGCGGGCTGGGGGCTGAGTGATCTGGACATGGCGGCTGCTGGCACCGCTGATCTCGGTCTTGATCATCGTGCTCGCCGTGCGGGAGGCGCCCTCGGCGTTCGCGGCGAGCTTCGGTTCCGGCGTCAGTGGTGAGTTCACGGCGACAAGGGTCGTGAGCGCGGCGCGGGGCTCGGCCATGTACTACGGCGACTTCGTGCCGTCGGACGGCTCGCCGGAGCGCCGCGACATCGCACTCGTGCCAGGCGGCGGGGTCTCCGCGGTCGGCGAGACCATCGACGCGCTGGACACTGGCAATCCGCGTGGCGTGTACCCGGCGAACGGCTCCGTCGACTGGGTGTGGATCACGCTCCTCGGGGGAGGCGCCGCTGTCGTACTGATCGCCTGGTTCGTCAGCGTCGTCTCCGCGGTGCGGGCCAGGGTGTCGCGCACCTAACTGATACAGGTTCCTCTGTACCTTCCCTGCGTGGAGCTGCACTGTTAACGTCGGGACGAGAATTCGTTTCAGTTTCGTGCGGGAAGGTGTCCATGACCGCTACCGCTACCGCCGCCGACGAACTGCCGCGCGGAGTACCGCCGTCCATGGTCGAGCGCATCACGCTGATCCTCGACGCGTTTCCCTCCAGGATCACCAGGCTCACGCTGGAGGACATCACCAGGCTCACCGGGCTGCCCCGGTCGAGCGCGCACCGCATTCTCGACCAGCTCGTCCGGCTGCGATGGCTCGAACACGGCGCCACCGGCTACGGGCTCGGCAGCAGGGCCATCGGGCTCGGCGGTGGCGACCAGGCGCACGCGGCGATCCGGCACGCCGCCGCGCCGTTGCTGCACGAACTGGCCCTGCGCACGGGCATGGTCGTGCACCTGGCGGTACGCAGTGGCGCGGAGGTCGTCTACCTCGACAAGGTAGGTGGCCGGTTCGCCTCGGCCGTGCCTTCGCGGGTCGGCGCGTCGGCGCCAGGGCACTGCACGGCGCTGGGCAAGGCCATGCTGGCCTGGCTGGAGCCCGAGGCTGTCGACGGCCTTTACCCGCGAACGCTGGGAAGGCGGACTGAGCGCACCATCGGCAGCCTCGGCCTTTTCCACAGGGAGCTCGACCGGGTTCGCAGGCGCGGTGGTCTCGCGTTCGAGCGTGGCGAGTGCTTCCCTCACATCGCGTGTGTCGCGACGGCGGTTCGCGGTCCGGACGGTCCGGTGGCGAGTATCTCGCTGGTCGGCACCGACACCACGCCGCTGGAGCGGGTCGCCCCGCTCGCGATCGACGCGGCTCGCAGGGTGTCCGGCGCGCTGCTGCCCGAACCGGTTCCTTTCGCGCCCGAGAACTCTGGCGTCCGGCGGGCGATCGGGTGAGGAGGCACGCGCATGCGGCAATGGACCCACGACTGCGACGTTCTGGTGATCGGGTCGGGCGGAGGTGCCCTCACCGGCGCGTACACGGCGGCGAAAGCGGGACTGTCCGTCGTCGTCGCCGAGGCCACCGGCTTCGTCGGTGGCACGACGGCCTATTCAGGTGGCGGCATGTGGTTGCCGTGCAACGCCGTGCTGCGCCGCGCTGACAACATTGACACCACCGACACCATCGAGGCCGCGAGGACGTATTACCGGGCCGTCGTCGGTGACCGCACGCCGAGGAGCCTCCAGGACGCGTTCGTCGGCAACGGCGCGGCGCTTGTCGATCACCTCGAAGCCGACGACGCGCTGGCTTCGCAGTGTCTCGCTCAGCGGTCAGCACACTCGCCCAGCCACCGCCGCCGGTAGGGTTTGCCGGTACTTGGACGATCGACCGCGTGGGGGCCCGATGCCGCGAATCGGCGAGGTACGAGCGCCCGCGGAGCCGCATTCGCCGACACAGCAGGCTCGGGTCCGGCGGATACTGCGTGCGGCGGCCAGGCTCGGCGGCGAGTACGAGCTGGATCACGTGCAAATGCAGGAGGTCGCGAAGCAGGCCAGCGTCGCGATCGCGACGTTGTACCGCTACTTTCCGTCCAAGACGGAGTTGTTCACCGCCGTCATGGGGGACCAGCTCGACCGGCTCGCAGAGGACACCCTGGGCTCATTCGCGCATTCCAAGGTATCTGGGGTGTCCACAGTGGATTGTTCAGGCGTAAGGGGATCGCGGGAAGCCGTCGCGGCCCTGCTCGTCGAGGCGGGAAGGCGGCTGCTGGCGAGACCACTGCTGGCCAGAGCGATGATCCAGTCGAACAACGCGGCACACGCGGGAACGAGCGCCGAAGCCGATCGCAACGACGACAAACTCGGGCGGATCGTGTTGCTGGCACTGGGTATCGGTGACCCGGTCGGTGAGGACGTGCGGATCGCGCGGCTGCTCGTGCATTGCTGGCACGGCTCTCTGATGCGGTGTCTCAACGGGAGGATGGAACCGGCCGAGATGGCAGCCGACGTGCGCGTGGCCTGCCGCATGTTGTTGCGTGAGCGCGAGCCTTTCCGTTAGCGAGGTCAGTGGGGTACGGCGGCACGGATGACCTTGCCGGTCGCGTTGCGGGGCAACGGTTTCTTCGTGAACCGCCAGACGGAGGGAACCTTGTAGTAGGCGAGGTTCGCCGAGGTGAAGTCGTGGAGTTGCCGCTGGTTCACCTGGCCGGTTTCCTCGCGCGTCACGACGACGGCGACGACTCGCTGACCGTACTCGGGGTCGTCGGCGCCGAGTACGACGCACTCCCGCACCGCGGGATGTTCGGCGATGACGGCCTCGACCTCAGCGGGGTAGACGTTCTCGCCACCCCTGATGATGAGATCCGAGCGCCGGGCCGTCAGGCGCAGCCTGCCCCCGGACACGACGCCGATGTCGCCGGTGCGCAACCACCTTTCCGCGTCGAGCGCGGCCGAGGTGGCGGCCGTGTCGTTCCAGTAGCCGACCATCACGTACTGGCCGCGCACGCAGATCTCGCCTTCGGTGTCCTCGGGAAGCCGCCTGTCCCGCTCGTCCCTGATCTCCAGCTCCATCCCGATGACCGGACGGCCGAGCGTGCCAGGGGATTCGGCGAGATCACGGGGTGAGGCGACCGTGACACCTGTGCTCGATTCGGTCAGCCCGTAGCTGTCGACCAGCGTCGCGGCGACCGAGGGCAGCGCGGCGCGGAGCCGGTCCTTGAACCGCGCCGACGAGGGGGCCGAGGCGAGCGCGAACGACGTCAGTGAGGAAAGGTCGTAGCCGTCGAGGTTCCCGTGTTCGAGCAGGCGCGCCGCCATCGTCGGAACCGCGCCCCAGTTGGTGACCCGCTCCCGCTCGATCAACCGCAGCACGCGCTCGGCGTCGAAGGTGCCACGGTGCAGTACGACCGTGCTTCCCGTCGCCAGCCGGGGAACGGCGAGGTTGTGCAGGCTCGCGATGTGGAACAGCGGCGAGGTCAGCAGGTACCGGCGGGCGGCGGGTGCCGCGCCGAGCGCGGCGGCTACGGCGTCGGTGAAGCGGTGGTACTCGATGACCGCGCACAGGTTGCGGTGCGAGTGCACGACGCCCTTGGGCGTGCCGGAGGTTCCGCTCGTGTAAAGGATCGTGGCCGGATCGTCCTCCGCGATGTCCCGGCAGGGCAGCGGCGCGCCCTCGTGCGCGGCCACGAGCGCGGGCAGATCCGTTTCGATACCGAGGACCGGGATCGTCTCGGCCGCCGTTGGCCCGCGGTGGTCGGCGGCGCGCTCGGCGTCGGCGAAGACGAGCGAGGGCGCGCAGTGCCGCAACGCGAACCCGACCTCGCGCCGGGACCACCATGCGTTGAACCCCGCCGCGACGGCGCCGATCGAGACGGTCGCCCAGAAGGCGATGATCCATTCCGGACAGTTCTTCGCGAAGATGGCGACCCTGTCGCCCTTGCCGATGCCGTAGTCCTCGCGCAGGGCCGTGGCGAGAGCGGCGACCGCGTCGGCGTGCTCGGCGAATCCGATGCGGCGCGTGTCCGTGACGAGGTAGTCGGCTCCGGTCACCGTGCCGGAGGCGGTCAGCACGTCGGCGAGTGAGCGGGCCCTGTTCCTGAAGACCGGTGTCGGTACGCCGAGCACGGGCTCCTCGGTGAGTTCGAAGGGCCCGCCGGGTCCGGTGAGCGCGGCGGTGACATCGGCGAGATCCTGCCCGGTGTGCGTGCTCATGAGGATTCCTCCCGTGCGGGACGGTGTTCTCCCGTGATACGCACCCTCGCGAAGCGTTGCCACACCGCTTCCCGGTGAGCAGGATCGTCGCTGTGCCCGAGCAGGCAAGCCGGACACGATGGGTACGTCCCGAGCGGCGAGAACGGAGAATTCGTGACCACGAACCGGCACCCCGACGTCCTCCGGCCAGCGAAGCTCGGCCCGGTGACGTTGCGCAACCGGGTGATCAAGTCTGCGACCTACGAGGGGCTCGCGAAACGCGGCATGGTGACCGACGAGCTGATCGACTTCCACGTCCAGCCCGCGGCGGGTGGCGTGGGGATGACCACGGTCGCCTACTGTGCCGTCTCACCGGATGGCAGGACGCACCGCGATCAGATCGTGTGGACTCCCGATGCCGTGCCGGGGCTGCGGGCGCTGACCGACGCGGTGCACGCGGAAGGGGCCGCGGTGTCCGCCCAGATCGGGCACGCGGGCCCGGTCGCCAACGCCAAGGCGAACGGGCTGCCTTCGCTGGCGCCGAACGCGCGATTTCACGCGACCTCCATGAGTATCGCGAGGAAGGCGAGTGTCGCCGATCTGCGCGCCGTGGTTGCCGCGCACGCCAGGGCGACCAGGATGGCGATCGATACCGGCTTCGACGCCGTCGAGGTCCACATCGGACACAACTATCTCGCGAGTTCGTTTCTCAGTCCCCGGCTCAACCGGCGCAAGGACGGCTACGGTGGCAGCCTCGCGAACAGGGCGCGACTGGCGAGGGAGATCCTGCGCGCGGTGCGCGAGGCGGCGGGAGGCAGGATCGCCGTGCTCGCCAAACTCAACATGGACGACGGTGTTCCCGGCGGGTTCTGGCTCGACGAGGCCGTCACGGTGGCGCGGTGGCTGGAACGTGACGGCACCGTCGACGCGCTGGAACTGACAGCGGGCAGTTCGCTGGAGAACCCGCTGTACCTGTTTCGCGGTGACGTGCCGATGAGGGAGTTCGCCGCCGCGATGCCGCCGCCGGTCAGGCTCGGCGTGCGGCTGGCAGGGCGGCTGTTGTTGCGCGAGTACCCCTATCACGACGCCTACCTGCTGGATAGCGCGCGACAGGTGAGGGCGGCCGTGGCGCTGCCGCTGGTGTTGCTCGGCGGCGTGACCGGCAAGGCGACCATGGATCTGGCGATGGCGGAGGGCTTTCAGTTCGTCGCGATGGGAAGGGCGCTGCTGCGGGAGCCCGACCTGGTCGCCAAGATCGAGCGCGACGCGGGAACCAGGTCGTTGTGCGTGCACTGCAACAAATGCATGCCCACGATCTACGAGCGCTCCGGTACTCGCTGCGTGCTCGTGCCACGTGGTTAGCGAAGACCCGGACGACGGCGGTAGCATTTCAGATGTTCACATCATTGCGATGATATGAGTATCTTGAAGGTATCGTCCGGGGAAGGGGCAGGTCATGGCGACGCGGCATCTGTACGTGGTGAGGCACGGGGCTGCCGACCCGTTCGGCGAGCTGACCGAGGCGGGGGAGCGGCAAGTCGAACTGCTGGCCGGTCGGCTCGCGAAGCTGCCGGTCGATGCCGTGTGGCATTCCCCGTTGTCGCGCGCGGTGGCCTCGGCGGAGATCATCGGCAAGCGGCTCGCGGGAGTCCCCGTGCGCGAGGCCGCCGAATTGATCGACCACGTGCCGTTCGTGCCGGAAGATCCGCCGCCCGCGTGGCGTGGCTTCTTCGACGGGTACGACAGGGACGAAGCCGCGGCCGGTGCCGCCAGGGCCGCCGCGTTGCTCGAACGGTTCGCGCTTCCCGCCGACGGCGAGTCGCACGAGGTTCTGGTGACGCACGCGTATCCGGTGGCGTGGCTGGTGCGCCACGCCCTCGGCGCCCCTGCCGAGCGCTGGATGGGACTGAACTGCGGGAACACCGCGCTCACGGCGATCGACTACTACGATGGCGCCGCGCCGAATCTGTTGCTGTACAACGACATGGGGCACCTGCCGGTCGAGCTGCGGTGGACCGGGTTCGGAGCGGGAACGCGCCCCTGAGCCCGGAACCGCTCAGTTCCCGTCCTCGGCGTTCGCGCGGACCTTCGCCCTCCCGGCGTCGAGCCGTTCGGCGTCGTCGCGGCGGGAACGGTCTCCCGAGACGTCGTCGGCCCAGGCGAGCAACCGGTGTGGGTACTCCTCGGTCGTGCCGCTGACGACGGGTGCGGCACCGAGCGCGACCCGCCCGGTGCCGCCGTCGACGGTCACGAGCGTGCCTTCCCGGATCGTGTGCCCCGCGACCGTGATCGTGCCGTGCACGTCGTCGACGGTGAGCCCGGAAATACCGACGACGGCTGGCTTTCCCAGCGACCGCGCCACCACGGCGGCGTGACTCGCGGCTCCGCCTCTGGCGGTGATGATTCCCTTCGCCGCGGCCAGTCCGCGCATGTCGTGCGGTGAGGTCTCCGGGCGCGCGAGGATCACCTCGCCGTCGGCGGCCATCCGGACGGCCGTCTCGGTCGTCGTCGCGATCATGCCGACGGCCACGCCGGGACTCGCTCCAGCCCCGGAGGCGAGAACGTCGGCCGACGGCGCGATGCGGGGTGTGCGAGCGAGCTCCAGGTGCCGTGGTGAGACCCGCAGCAGTGCTTCGGAGCGCGTGATGAGCCGCTCGTCGGCGAAGTCGACGGCGCAGCGCACGGCGGCCGCGCCGGTGAAAAGCGCCCTCCGGGTTTGCAGCAGCGAGAGTTCGCCCTTCTGATAGGTGAATTCGACGTAGGCGGGTTCGCGGTAACCGGCCTCGATCCGGCGCAACGCACCGAGTAGTTCCGCCCACACGGCGGGTTCGCGTCGCGCGAGCGCGGACAGGGGCAGTGGCGTCGTCCTTCCGGACACGACGTCGTCGCCCTGCCCGCCGAACAGCACGTCGCCCGAGGGCGTGTTCTCGCCGGTTCCGGGGTCGCGGCTGAAGGCGACGCCGGTGCCGCTGCGCTCGTCGCGGTTGCCGAACACCATGGCCTGCACGATCACGGCGGTGCCGAGGTCGTCGTCGATCCCGTGTAGTTCGCGGTAGGCGCGGGCCCGAGGCGTGTTCCACGAGGTGAAGACGGCGTCGATCGCCAGTTCCAGTTGCCTCGCCGCGTCGTCGGGAACCCAGTGGTCCCACCGGGTTCCGGTGTCGTGCCCGGCCGCCGCGAAGGTGGTCAGGAACCGCCGTCGTGAGTCGAGAGCGAACCGGGTGTCGCCGGTTTCCTCGGCCAGCTCGGCGGTGGCCTCGGTGGTGAGGCCGAGGCCGAGCACGGTGTTCATCATGCCGGGCATCGACACGCTCGCACCGGACCTGACGGACACCGCCAGCGGCGGTGTCCCGCCGAGGCGGCGGCCGGTCGTGGCTTCAAGACCGGCGACGGCGGTTGTGAGTTCTTCGGCGAACCCGGCGGGATGGCGTCCTTCGGCGAGGAACGCGCGGCACGCCTCGGTGGTGACGACGAACCCCGGCGGGACGGGCAATCCCAGGCGCTGGAGCAGCATCAGGCCGTGCGCCTTGGCGCCGACGAGTTCCGGGGAGTCAGTGCACAAAGGACTGATAGGGCGGATGAAGATCATCGCGGAATTCCCAGTGTGGCAAGCAAATCCTCGTGCAGTTCGGCCCACACCGTGTGATAGGCGGCCGTGTCGTCGGCGACGTACTCCAGTTCGCCGCCGAAGGCGCGATCGAGAGCACCGGCGAGCCGGGCCCGGTACCTGCCGAAGCGGGGCAATGCCGCCTCCAGCGCCGAGAGCACCGGGCCGGTCCGCTCGTGCAGGTCGGCGAAGCGGTCGAGGACGCGCGCGTCGTAGGCGTGGTCGTCGTGGTCGTTGACCGCCGGTACTCCGTCGACCGGCCGCAGTTGCCACGCCGTGCACAGGTCGAGCAGTTCGGGGTTGAGCACGAGGAAGCGTTCGTAGCCCGCCGTCACCTCGGCGCGAGCCCCCGCCGACTCCAGCTCCCGTGCGATCCGCGCCGCGTCGGCGGCGCGGCCCGCGTTCGTCAGCCCCCACGCCCCGAACTCCCGCGTCACGAGCCCCGTCGCCGCGAGGTCGATCAGCACTGATTCGGTTTCGAATTCGGAGAGGCCGGTCGCCCGCGCGAGGCGGGCGGTGCCGGAGTAACCACCGCAGCGCAGGGCGTGCAGCACTGGCAGTTCGGCGCGGGTCATGCCGATGCTCCGCGAGACCGGGCGGTCGGTTCGGCGGTCGCGGCGGCGTGCCCCGCGCCGCCGCGACCGCGGCTTCTGGCGACGATGGCGCGCTCGTGGACGCGGACCGCCGCTTCGGTCTCGTCGCCGGTCTCGTCCACTCCGGCTGCCGCCGCGATCGCGGCGTGATCGTCGACGACCAGCTTCAGCCCGTCCCAGGCGTGGGAAGGGCGTGCCCCGCGCAGGCAGGCGACGAGGTCGCCGATCCGCAGCCGCACGAGGGCGCCGGTGTTCGCCGGATCGCCGGTGACGACGGCGACCGTCACCCGCTCGCCCCGCTTCGCCGCGCGGACGGCCTCCTCGGCCGCGGACAACCGTGCCGCGCCGAGTACCACGACCACGCCGTCCTCCGCGACGTCGAAGGACTCACCGGTGATCTGGTCGGTCATGCGGGCGGGAGGTGTCCAGGCATCCCGGCACGGGGTGGCGGGCTCGACGTAGGGCAGGTGCGCCGGAGCCCACGTGTCGCCGAGGTCGAGGCTGGCCAGGTGCTCGACGGCACGCGCGTGGTCGAAAGGGTCGCCGAAGCCGGGCGCCAGCTCGGCCATGGCGCTTGCCCCGTTCAGCGATGTCAGCGCCAGTTCGGCCACCCGAACGCGCCGGGGACCACTCGGCTCGGCCGCTTCGAGGGCGAGTGCGAGCAGCAACGCCTCCAGGTGGGCGAGCTGCGTCAACACCAGGCGCCCGTGGTCGTCGTCGATGACACCGGTCAGTGAGTGCGGGCGCGGCCGGCCTTCGCCGGCGAGCGGCAGTCGCTCCAGCCAGGTCCTGGCGAACGCGCCCAGCACCTCGCTCGCGAAGGCCGGTCCTTCTGGCGAGACCGGGGAACCGTGATCCTGGGTCCCGGCCAGCTCGACGAGTACCGCAAGGTACAGCGCCCGCTTGCCGGGGAAGTTCGAGTACACGGCGCCCCGGGTCAGCTCCGCCCGCTCCGCGATCCGGTCGATCTTCGCCACCGCGTACCCGTACTCGACGAACTCCTGTCTCGCCGCGGCCAGCACCATCGCGCGCGTGCGCGCTCGCTGCTGGACCCGGGTCAGCCGAGTCATCACCGCTCCTTTCATCGACGACGCGTGCGCAATACCCTCAACATCCAGATGCTAGCATCATCTAAATGATGCGAACATGTGAATTGCGCGGTGAAGGTGAGGACGGCGGACATGGCTGAATACGCGTTCCAGACCAAGGGACTGGTCAAACGATTCGGCAAGACCACCGCGCTCGCCGGGGTCGATCTGCGCGCGCGCCAAGGGACCGTGCTCGGCGTGCTGGGGCCCAACGGCGCGGGAAAGACCACGACCATCCGCGTGCTGGCGACCCTCACCGGTTTCGACGAAGGTGCGGCCCACGTCGGCGGCTTCGACGTCGTCAGGGACGCGGCGAAGGTACGGCGGCTGATCGGGCTGACCGGGCAGTACGCCACCCTCGACGAGGAGCTGACGGGCCTTGCCAACCTCGTCCTGATCGGACGGCTGCTCGACCTGCGAAGGCCGGACGCCGTGCGGCGAGCGGAAGAACTGCTCGACCGGTTCGGGCTCGCCGAGTCCGCGCGGCGGCCGGTCGCCACCTATTCGGGAGGGATGCGCCGCCGCCTGGACCTCGCGGCCAGCCTCGTCGGCAGGCCGAGCATGGTGTTCCTCGACGAACCTTCCGCCGGGCTCGACCCCGGCAGGCGGGAGCAGCTGTGGGGGATCATCCGCGAGCTGACCGCCGACGGGGCGAGTGTCCTGCTGACCACGCAGTACCTCGAAGAAGCCGACGCGCTTGCCGACGAGATCGCGGTCATCGACAACGGCCGCGTCATCGCGCACGGAACCCCACCCGAGCTGAAACGCGTCGCGGGCGGCAGGACCATCGCCGTCCGGCCACGAGATCCCGGCCGTGCCGGCGACGTTGCGCACATCCTCGCCGAGGTGACGGGAAACGCGGTCGAGCGCACCCGGCGGGAACTCGTCGTCCCCGTCACCGGTACCGACAGCGCCGTGTTCGAGGTGGCGCGACGCCTTGAGCGGCAAGGAATCGCGCCGGCCGAATTCTCGCTGCGCCTGCCGAGCCTCGACGACGTCTTCTTCGCCCTCACCGGCGAACCCGGCACCGACCCGACCGAGAAGACCGACCCGACCGAACAGACCGATACGACCGAGAAGGGCCGCGCATGACCGGCACGACCATGGACCAGTCCGTACTCTCGCCGTCCGGCCCCAGACTGGCGGGCCTGCTGAGGCACAGCCTCGTTCTCGCCAGGCGAAGCCTCGCCAAGTCCGCGCGCGATCCCGGGGCTCTCGTCAACGGCGTCCTCACCCCGGCGCTGTTCCTGCTGCTGTTCGTCTACCTTTTCGGTGGCTCCGTCGCCGGATCGACCGATGACTATCTGCACTACTTGTTTCCGGGGATCGTCGCCATGGGAGCAGGACTGTCCGGAATGCTCTCCAGCGGGCTCAGCATCAACATCGACAGGAAGAAAGGCGTGTTCGATCGCTTCCGCAGCCTTCCCATCGGCCGGTCCGCGCCCCTGCTCGGCTCGATCATGGCCGATCTCGTCCGCTACGTCATCACCGTCGCGCTGCTGTTCGGGATCGGCTACCTCATGGGCTTCCGCGTCCAGACCGGTCTCGGTTCCGTGCTCGCGGCGGTAGCGCTGGTTCTGGCCTTCGGCTTCTGCCTGAGCTGGGTCACCGTCTTCCTCGGTGTCCTCGTGCGCGACGAAGGGGCCGTCATGGCCTTCGCGTTCATCGCCTTCATCCCGCTCATGCTCGGCACCAGTCTCGCCGCGCCCGTCGACACGCTTCCCGGCTGGCTGCAAGCCTGGGCGGACGTCAACCCGGTCAGTCACGCCATGGACGCGGCACGCGCCCTGCTGTCCGGAACGCCGGTGGACGGCTCGGTCGCTCTGACGCTCATCTGGTCGGCGATCATCCTCGCCGTCTTCTGCCCGCTGTCGCTGGCCGCCTACAACAGGGGAAGCTGACGGCGCGGGATGTCACCCGCGTTCGGCGGCCACCAGCTCGCGGGCCGCCGGGGCGACCTCGTTCGCGAACACCTCGATCGGTGTCGCCTCGTCGGCGGCCAGGATGAAGGCGCTGATCCCGTGATCGAGCGTCAGCCCGGCCAGTTCCTCCGCCCATTGCCGGGGAGGGCCGGTGAGCAAACCGGTTCCCTGCCGGGTGAACTCGCCCGAGATGTTCAGCAGCCTGCGCACGGCGCCGGTGTCGCGGCCCTCGGCGAGCGCGGCCTCGTCGATCCGCGCGTTGAGCTTCGTGAGGTCGCCCGGCCCGCCCGGCAGGTAGGACAGCGAGGGCAACCAGCCGTCGGCGCGGCGTCCAGTGAGTTCGAGCATCCTCGGCTTGTAGGCCCCGAGCCAGATGCCGATGGGATGCGCCGGAGCGGGCCCGCGCTTGGCGCCCTTGACCCGGTGGTAGGTCCCATCGACCCGGGCACCTCCCGGTTCGCCCGTCGCCCACAGTTCCCTGACGACGTCGATCGCCTCGCCGAGCGCGACGACGGCTTCACCCGGCCCGATGCGGTCGCCGCCCATGGCCTCGATACCGTCCCAGAACGCGCCCGCGCCGATGCCCAGTTCGAACCGTCCTCCGCTGAGCAGGTCGAGGCTGGCAGCGGCGCGCGCGAGCACCGCGGGCTGGCGCAGCGGGAGACTGAGCACGTTGCCGGCAAGCCGGATCCGGCTGGTGCGGGCGGCGGTGTAGGAGAGCAGGGTCAGCGTGTCGTGGAACTTCGCGACGTAGGGGTGGTCTTGGAAGGTGGCGAGATCGAGTCCCGCCCTTTCGGCGATCTCGGCGAGGTCGACCGCGTGGGTCACCGGCTGTGCCGATGGCGTGATGAACGCTCCGAAGAGCAGGTCGTGCCCATAGTCGGTCATCGTGGAGCTCCCTCGCCGCCGTCCTCTTTGCTCACCATGTCCTCCGGCAGGCTACGCGCGATGGAGGTTGTCCTGCCACGTACCCGTTTGTGAACATCCACAATGGACGACCAGGCCCCGTCTCCCTTCGACCGGAAGGGAGACGGGGCCCGGGTCAGGCTTCGGCCGGTTCGGGGCTGAGCCGTTCCGCCGAGATGGCGGGGATCGACGCGGTGATCACCGAGCCGTCCTCGCGGCGGGTGCCGCGAATGTCGCTCGTGGTCGGCGCGGCCTCGGTCAGGTGAGGGCCCTGGTGGCCGAGCGCGACGACGGCGGGGGAGTCCATGACCACCTTGACCTGTTCGCCGCGCACCCAGAACTCAGCGCCCGTTCCCGTTTCGACGGTGAAGCTCATCGATTCCCGAGCCAGCCTGATCCGCACCCTGGTTCCGCGCACCGTGACCCGGAAGGTGAGTGCCTGCCAGCCTTCCGGAAGCCGGGGATCGAAGGTGAGCTGACCGCCGTGATCGCGCATGCCGCCGAAGCCGCACACCAGCGCGCTCCAGATTCCGCCTGCCGAGGCGACGTGAATCCCGTCCGAGGTGTTGTGGTGCAGATCGGCGAGGTCGACGAACAGCGCCGACCGGAAGTACTGCTCGGCGAGTTCCGCGTATCCGACCTCGGCCGCCATGATCGACTGCGCGACCGCCGACAGTGACGAGTCGCCCGTGGTCAGCGCGTCGTAGTACTCGAAGTCCTTGCGCTTCTCCTCAAGGCTGAACTCGTTGCCGTGCAGGAAAAGCGCCAGCACGACGTCAGCCTGCTTGAGTACCTGGAACCGGTAGATGACCAGCGGGTGATAGTGCAGCAGCAGCGGGCGCTTCGACGCGGGGGTCTGCTCCAGGTCCCACACTTCCTTGTCGAGGAAGTGGGAATCCTGCGGGTGCACGCCCCTGTGCGCGTCGTAGGGGATCCACATCGCGTCGGCCGCCGCGCTCCACTCGCGAAGCTCGTCGGCGGTGAGTGAAAGCCGCTGCACCATGCGCTCGTGCGCGCCGGGGTTTCCCGTCCTGAGCGCCTCGCACGCCGCCACCGCGGCACGCAGATTCGCCCGCGCCATGATGTTGGTGTAGAGGTTGTCGTTCACGACGGTCGTGTACTCGTCGGGACCGGTCACCCCGTCGATGTGGAACTGCTCGTCGCCGTGTGTCCGCCAGAAACCGAGATCAGCCCACATCCGAGCGGTCTCGACGAGAATGTCGATTCCGCCCCGCACAAGGAAGTCCTCGTCACCGGTGGCGGCGACGTACTGCACGAGCGCGTGGGAGATGTCGGCGTCGATGTGGTACTGCGCGGTCCCCGCCGCGTAGTACGCGGAGGATTCGAGACCGTTGATGGTGCGCCACGGGAAGAGCGCGCCGCGCTGGTTCAGTTCCCTCGCCCGCTCCCTGGCGCGATCGAGGGTGCCGAGCCGGAACCTGAGCGCGTTGCGGGCGGCGACGGGAGAGGTGTAGCTCAGGAAGGGCAGCACGTAGATCTCGCTGTCCCAGAAGTAGTGCCCCTCGTATCCGGTTCCGGACAGTCCCTTGGCCGGAACCCCGGCGCCGTCGGCGCGTGCCGTCGCCTGCGCGAGCTGGAAGAGGTTCCACCTTGTCGCCTGCTGGAGCGAGGGCTGGCCGTCGATCTCGACGTCGCAGCGCCGCCAGAAGTCGGCCAGCCATTCCCGCTGTGCCAGCGCGATGTCGTCGGCGCCCCGTTCAGCGGCCCTGTCGAGGGTGCGCTCGCAGCGGTCGCCGAGTTCCCTCGGCGGCACGCCGCGCGAGGTGTGGTAGGTCATCGTCTTCACGAGCCGGACGGGTTGCCCCGCCACGGCTTTGACCCGGTAGACGTGCTTGGCGAGATCGTCACCGAGCTGTGAGGACTGGCTCCACGCGTTGGCCGTGACGAGCTGATGGTCCATCCCGCAGGTGATCGTCATGCCCGAGTTGGTGGTGCGGTAGCCGAGCAGGTACCGCGTGCCGTCGACGTGCTTGAGTTCCGGTCGCAGCACCCGCTGGGTGAACGCGGCGGCCTTCCTCGGGTCGAAACCGTCGGCCGGTTCGCGCGGCGCGGGCTCGTCGGCGCCGTCCTGCCGGTTGAGGATCTGGCTGGAGATCAGGACGTTCGCGTCGGAGTCGAGCATCGTGACCTCGTAGTCCATGACCGCGAGGTGCCGGTCGGTGAAGGACACCAGGCGCCGCGAGCGGATCAGAACCCGCTTGCCCGACGGCGTCCTCCACTCGATCTCCCTGATCAGGGCGCCCTCGCGGAAGTCGAGTCTGCGGGTGTAGGCGAGGATGTCGGATTCGCAGATCACGAACGGTTCGTCGTCGACGTAGATCCGGATGATCTTGGCGTCCGGGGCGTTGACGATCGTCTGGCCCACCTTCGCGAAACCGTAAGCCTCCTCGGCGTGCCGGATCGGCCAGGTTTCGTGGAAGCCGTTGACGAAGGTGCCGAGAGTTTCGCCCTCTCTGCCTTCGTCGAGGTTGCCTCGCAGTCCCAGGTAGCCGTTCCCCACGGTGAACAGGCTTTCGCAGCGCCCTTGCGTGGCGCGATCGAACTCGGTTTCGACGAACGCCCATTCGTCGATCGGAAACCGGGTTCGATCAAGGGTTTCGGTGATCGGGTTCATTCCTCGCTCTCAGAGTGCTGCGGAGTCTGGCTGACTGTGGAGGTGGGCCGGTGCGAACGCGGGTACCAGCTCGGCGAGGTCGTCGACGACCACGTCGGCTCCCGCTGCGCGCAGGGTCTGCTTCCCCGCGCCCCTGTCGACGCCGACGACGAGGCCGAACGAGCCTGCGCTGCCCGCTTCGACGCCGGACTGGGCGTCTTCGACCACGACACACGCGCCGGCCGCAAGGCCCAGTCGCGCGGCGGCGGCGAGATAGGTGTCGGGTGCGGGTTTGCCGGGAAGCCCCTCGCGCGCGGCGACCATGCCGTCGACGACGATGCCGAACCGGTGCCGGATACCGGCCGCTTCGAGTACCGCGACGGCGTTGCGTGAGCTGGACACCACGGCGACCAGCAATCCCGCTTCGACCGCCGCGTCGAGGAAGGCGAGGGAGCCCGGATACGGCGTGACCCCGTTCTCCTCGATTTCGGCGAAGAACAGGTCGTTCTTCCTGTTGCCGAGGCCGTGGACCGTCTCGGCCTCTGCCGGGTCGGCAGAGTCACCTTCGGGGAGGGTGATCCCGCGTGAGGTCAGCAGCGCGCGCACTCCGTCGTACCGGGCCTTGCCGTCGATGTGATCGAAGTAGTCGGCGTCGGTGTAGCCGGCCGCCCCCTTCTCCATCAGCAGCGGGGTGAACAGGCGCGCCCACGCGCGCATGTGCACCTCGGCCGTGGGGGTGAGGACACCGTCGAGGTCGAGCAGCAGCGCACCGAAGCCGGTGAGGGCAGGCGTGCCCGGAGGAGCAGTGGTCACAGTGTCTCTCCAGAGAAGGGATGGGTCGTGCGTTGCGCGAAGTATAGTGATCAACTTGTGCTGCCGACGCCCAGCTGGGCAATCGGGAACCGCCACCATAATCGATGCCGGACAACCGTCATTACGGGCTTCGGCGCGTCCCGCGAATCGGCAATTGTCGATACGGCGACCCGTATTGTCCTGGCAGGTGGGAGGGCCTTCCCGGGTGCGCTTCGCTCCCGAATGCCTTGTTCAGCACGGTGAATGCACGAACGTGCGGACCGCCGCCGTGCGGGGAAGAGGCCGGAAGGGGAGGCGAGCGGCCGGAAAAAACCGGGTGTGGGACCCTGTCGGCGAACTGTGTTCCTCGCATGGCGGAAGCCGGACCCGCACACCGTCGTGGCCGGGCGGAATTGTCGCGGGCTCCTGTTCGGCGCGTAATGGAAAATGGTGCTCGCGGATTTCCGGAACGCGAATCAATCGCTTTCGGGGCGCTCCCCGGTGACCTCGGCCCACAGTTCGTCGACGGCCGGATCACCGGCGGTGATCCCCATCGTCTGCGCCGCGAGCAGCCGCCCCGTCGCCACGAGGTGCTCATGCATGGTTCGCCTCGCGCCGCCGGGATCACCGCCGGTGATGGCGGCGACGATGGGCCGGTGCTCGTCGGCGATCGCGGCCAGCGAGCGCGCCTCGACCGTGGTCCCCGGCCCGATGAGCCTCGTCTTCTCCCGCAGGCCCCTGACGACGGTGGCTGCCTGCCGGTTGCCCGCCGAGGTGAGGATCGTCTCGTGCAACGCGTGATCGTGTGCCCAGAACGCCGGTTCGTCGGCCCGCGCGGCGGCGGCGGCGAGAGCGGTCATGGTTTCCCGCAGTGCCGCCGCCACCTCGCTCTCCGCGCGCAGGGCGACCGTGGCCGCCGCTGAGGGCTCCAGCGCGATCCTGACGGCGAAGATCTCCACGATCTCCCTTCCGGACGGCACGACGATCCGGAATCCCCTGTTGCGCTCGAAGCTGACCAGCCCGGCCGCTTCGAGCTTCAGCAACCCGTCGCGGACGGGGGAGCGGGAGATGCCGAGTGCCTCCGCGACCTGGTAGACGGAGTACAACTCGCCCTCGCGCAGTTCCCGCCTGCGCACCATGCCGTGCACGCTGTCGATCACCTCGTCGGTGAGCGAGCGGCGGCGGCCGATGCGTTCTCCCGTGTGCAGGACCTCAGGCATGGCGACATCCTACGGGGAGCCCGGCGCGGCGGTAGGTAACATGTTACGTGTGACTAATTCTTCCGCGCCGTCCGCGCTGCGCCGCCGCCTGCTTCGCGAGGGCCTGCGCGACGTGCGGACCGACGACACCACGCGAGCCGCCTACTCCAGCGACGCCTCGCTGTACCGGGTGCTGCCGACGGCCGTCGCCTTTCCCGAGCGCGAGGCCGACGTCGCCGCCGCGGTGACGACGGCGGCGGAGTTCGGGCTCGGCGTGACCGCACGAGGAGCCGGTACCTCGGTCGCGGGCAACGCGATCGGCGACGGGCTGGTGCTCGACCTCTCCCGGTACTTCGGCGGCGTCCTCGATCTCGACGCGGAGGCGCGCCTTGCCCGCGTTCGCCCCGGTCTCGTCCACGCGTCACTGCAACGCGCCGCAGCGCCGCACGGCCTGCGCTTCGGGCCCGATCCCTCGACCCACACCAGGTGCACCATCGGCGGCATGATCGGCAACGACGCCTGCGGAGCCCGCGCGCTCGGCTACGGCCGTACCGCCGACAACGTCGCCGAGTTGACCGTGATCACCGGAACCGGGCAGCCGCTTCGGACCAGCAGGCTCGGTGACCGTCCTACCGCGACGGGGTGCCAGAGCGGGCAACGCTCGCTGCGGGAACTCGTGGCAGGTGGCCTCGGCGAGCTGCGCACCGAACTGGGCAGGTTCGGCAGGCAGATCTCCGGCTACGCGTTGCACCGATTGCTGCCGGAGAACGGGTTCGACCTCACCGGGCTGTTCGTCGGCAGCGAGGGCACTCTCGGCATCGTCACCGAGGCGACGGTGCGGCTCGTGCGCGATCCGGCGCACCGCGTGCTCGTGGCGCTGGGCTACCCGGACCTCGCCGCCGCGGCTGAGGCGACCGCGCACGTGCTGCCGTTTCGCCCGCTCGCCTGTGAGGGCATCGATTCCCGCATCGTCGGCGTCGTGCGCGAGCGCAAGGGACCGGGCGCCGTGCCCAGTCTGCCGGAGGGGCGCGGCTGGCTGCTGATCGAACTCGGGGGAGACGAACCCGGCGAGGTCCTTGAGCGGGCCACCGCGCTGGCCGACGGCGCCGACGCGATCGAGAGCAGGGTCGTCACCGACCCTGGCGAGCAGGCCGTGCTGTGGCGGATCAGGGAGGACGGCGCCGGGCTCGCGGGAAGAGCACCCTCCGGTAAACCCGCGTGGGCTGGCTGGGAGGACGCGGCGGTGCCGCCCGACCGGCTCGCCGCATACCTCAGGGCCTTCGACCGGCTGCTCACCGAGCACGGGCTCACCGCGATGCCCTTCGGTCACTTCGGCGAGGGATGTGTCCACGTCCGCATGGACTTCCCGCTCGATGCCGAGAACGGGACCTCGGCGTTTCGCCGGTTCCTTCTCGACGCCGCCGACCTCGTCGCCGAGCACGGCGGCACGCTCTCCGGCGAGCACGGCGACGGAAGGGCGCGCGGCGAACTGCTGCCGAAGCTGTACTCGCCGAGGATGCTCGCCCTCTTCGCGGGAACCAAGGCGATCCTCGATCCGCGTGGCGTGCTCAACCCCGGCGTGCTCGTCGACCCTCGCCCGCTCGACGCCGATCTCAGAGTGCCCTCGGCGAGGCGCCCGGTGACCCCGCTCGCGCTCGGCTACCCCGGCGACAGCGGGGATTTCTCCTCGGCCGTGCATCGCTGCACCGGTGTCGGCAAATGCCGGTCCGTCGTGCGCGGGCCCGGCGTCGTGATGTGCCCCTCCTACGAGGCGACCAAGGAGGAGAAGGACTCCACCAGGGGAAGGGCGCACGTGCTGCAAGAGATGCTGAACGGCGAACTGGTCGGCGGCTGGCGTTCGCCCGCGGTGACCGAGGCGCTGGACCTGTGCCTTTCCTGCAAGGGCTGCGCGTCCGACTGTCCTACCGGAATCGACATGGCCGCCTACAAGGCCGAAGCCACCTACCAGGCGTACAAGGGCAGGCCACGCCCCCGCTCGCACTACACCCTCGGCAGGCTGCCGATGTGGGCGAACCTGGCCAGGTTCGCGCCGAGGCTGGTCAACGCCATGCTGCGGCTGCCGCTGGTGCGCCGCGCCGCGCTCGCGCTCGCCGGGGTCGATCCGCGCAGGGAGATCCCGCCCTTCGCGCGGCACACCGCGAGGGCGAGCACGCGGGAACTCGTCGCGCACGGCCCAGCGGAAAACGGAAAGCCGGTCGTGGTGTTCCTCGACAGCTTCACCGACCATTTCGCCGGAGACCTCGCGGCCGACGTACTCACCGTGCTGCGCGCGGCGGGATACGCGCCGAGGCTGACCGGGCCCGAGGTCTGCTGTGGACTCACCTGGATCTCCACCGGACAGCTCGACACCGCGCGGCGCAAGCTCGCGACGTCCGTCGAAGCGCTCGACGCCGCCGTCAGTGCCGGTGTTCCCGTCGTCGGTATCGAACCTTCCTGCACCGCGGCGTTGCGGCACGACGCCGTCGACCTGCTCGGCACGGACGCGGCCCGCCGGGTCGCCGGTGCCGTGCGCACCCTCGCCGAACTGCTCGGCGACGATCCGGACTGGACCCCGCCCGACCTGCGCGGGGTCGAGGTCGTGGCCCAGCCGCATTGCCATCAGCACGCCGTCATGGGCTGGGAGGCCGACGCCGCGCTGCTCGCCGACGCCGGAGCCGACGTGTGCAGGCTCGGCGGCTGTTGCGGCCTCGCTGGCAACTTCGGCGTCGAACGCGGTCACTACGAGGTGTCGGTCGCGGTGGCGGGACAGCACCTGCTTCCCGCGCTCGACGAGGCGAGCCCCGGCGCGATCTTCCTCGCCGACGGGTTCTCCTGCCGCACTCAAGCGGCGGATCTGCGGGGACGCGAAGGGCTGCACCTCGCGCAGGTGCTCCGCCGCGCCGCCGGAACCAGCCTCACCCGGACGAGACCACCGGCGGGCGAGTAGTGGGTGACCCGCCGATGATGGACCGGTGGTCGCCACGGTAGGGGACGAGTCGTCCCAGCCTTCAGCCACGGCAGAGCTGAGCCGCGGCCGCATCAACCTCGTCTTCGTCACCGTCGTGCTGGGCACGCTGCTCGCCGCATTGGATCAGACCATTGTGTCGACGGCGTTGCCGACGATCGTCGCCGAACTCGGCAGTGCCGGTCACATGGCGTGGGTCGTCACCTCCTACATCCTCGCCTCCGCCGTGTCGACGGTGCTGGTCGGCAAGTTCGGTGACCTCTTCGGCCGCAAGATCGTCTTTCAGCTCGCCGCCGTCGTGTTCATCGCGGGCTCGATGGTGTCGGGGCTGGCCGACAGTATGTTGGTCCTGATCATCGCCAGGGCGGTGCAGGGCATCGGTGGCGGCGGGCTGATGGTGACCGCGATGGCGCTCATCGCCGACGTCATCCCCCTGCGCGAGCGCGGAAAATACCAGGGAGCGCTCGGCGCCGTCTTCGGCATCACCACGGTGGTGGGGCCGCTGATCGGCGGGCTGTTCACCGACCACGCGTCGTGGCGCTGGTGCTTCTACGTCAACGTTCCCATCGCCATCATCATGGTCGCGATGGCCGCGAGGACCATCCCCGCGGTGAAGACCACGAAGCGGCCCGCGATCGACTACGCGGGCATCGGGCTCGTCGCGCTCGGCGTCGTGGGGCTCGTGCTCGGCCTCGAATGGGGCGGCGACGAATACCCGTGGGGTTCGCCCGTCATCATCGGCATGTTCGCGGGATCGGTGGTCCTGCTCGCGCTGTTCGTGCTCGTCGAACGCCGCGCCAAGGAACCGACGCTGCCCATGAGCCTGTTCCGAGGCCCGGTTTTCACGGTGTGCTCCGTGCTCAGTTTCGTGGTCGGATTCGGGTTCCTCGGCGCCATGACGTTCCTGCCGACCTACATCCAGTACGTCGACGGCGTCTCGGCCACCATGTCGGGGCTGCGCACGCTTCCCATGGTGATCGGCTTGTTCACCACGTCGATCCTCTCCGGCAACGTGGTCGGCAAAACGGGGCGATACCGGTACTTTCCCGTCGCGGGGACAGCCGTCATGGCGGGCGGTCTCTACCTGATGTCCACTATGGACGCCGATACCGGGTTCTGGATCCAGTCGCTGTACATCTTCGTGTTCGGGCTCGGTATCGGGCTGAGCATGCAGGTGCTGACCATCGTCGTGCAAAGCACCGTCGCCTACGCTCAGCTCGGCGCGGCGACCTCAGGGGTCACGTTCTTCCGCACTCTCGGAGGGGCGTTCGGCAGCGCGGTGTTCGGCGCGCTGTACTCCGATCAGCTCGGCCCCAGACTCGGTGCCGCGCTGGCCGAGACTCCCGGGGTGCCGCCCGCGATCGCGCAGTCACCGCAGGCGCTCAAAGACCTTCCCGAGGCGGTGCGGGCACCCATCGTGGACGCCTACGCCACGACACTGGGGCACGTGTTCGCCTGGGGTGTCGTCGTGATGCTCGTCGGGTTCGTCACGTCCCTTTTCCTCAAGCAGGTTCCGTTGCGGGACACGGCAAGGGCCGCCGCGAGCGACGTGGGCGAAGGGTTCTCCGCTCCCGATTCCCGCGACGACGTCAAGCACCTGGAGCGCTCGATCTCCGGGCTGGTCAGAGCGGAAGGGCCTGGGCTCGGCCGACGCGTGCTCGCCGCGTCGGGAAGCACGCTGAGCCCAGGGCAGGCATGGGTGATCGGCCAGGTCTACGCCCGGCTCTCGGTCAGAGGCGAGGCGACACTGACCGCCATCGCCGAGGCGCGCCACATTCCCGCCGAGGTACTCGCGCCCGGCTTCACCTCCGTTGCCGAAGCGGGCTATCTGACCATCGAGGAGGGAGAGCGGCTGACGCTCACCCCCGCCGCGCGCCGCGAACTCGACCTTGTGCTCGCCGCGTGGCGCCGCTGGCTCGACGAACGGCTCGACGACTGGAGCTGTGACGACGAATCCGACCGCGCCCGGTTGCGGCAGGCCGTGCACAACATCGCCAACGAGCTGCTGCTGGACGCGGAGCGGCAACGCCACCGGCACGCGGCGCTCGCGGGCTGAAAGCGGTGCGCCGTCAGTTCTGCTCGCGGGCCACGGCCGCCAGCCTGCGCCGGAGGTGGTCGCGTTCCGGTTCGGTGCGGGCGAGTTCGAGCGCCCTCCGGTAGGACTCGGCCGCTTCGGCCGGCCTGCCGAGACGGTGCAGCAGATCCGCTCTCGCCATCGGAAACGGGTGGTACTCCCGCAACTTCGGCTCGTCGGCGAGTTCGTCGAGCAGGGCCAGGCCCGCCTCCGGGCCGTCGCGCATCGCCACCGCCGCGGCACGGTTCATCGCGACGACCGGGGAGGGGGTGATGGTCAGCAGCACGTCGTAGAGCGACACGATCTGCGGCCAGTCGGTGGTCGCGACGTCGGCGGCCTCGTCGTGCAGGGCGGCGATCGCTGCCTGCACCCCGTAGCCGCCGGGTGGGCCTCCGGTCAGCGCGCGATGGACAAGGCCCCTGCCTTCCTCGATCATGGCGCGGTCCCAGCGGCCCCTGTCCTGGTCTTCGAGCAGCACGAACTCGCCGGACTCGCCGCAGCGCGCCTCGCGCCTCGCGTGTATTAACAGCAGCAACGCCAGTAGTCCAGCGACGTCGCGTTCACCCGGCAGCAGGCGGTGCAGGATGCGGGTGAGCCTGATGGCTTCCCCCGCGAGGTCCGCGCGTTGCAGGTGCGGTCCCGAACTGGCCGCGTAGCCCTCGGTGAAGATCGAGTACACGACCTGGAGCACGCACGGCAGCCGCCGCGCCCACTCCGCGCCTTGGGGAACGCGGAACGGGATCCGGTTCTCCTTGATCTTGCGCTTGGCCCTCACGATGCGCTTGGCCATGGTCGCCGTCGGCACGAGGAAGGCTCTCGCGACCTCGGCGGTGGTCAGGCCCGCGAGGCAGCGCAGGGTCAGCGCGATCCTGTCCTCGGCGAGCAGGGCGGGATGGGCGCAGGTGAAGAACAATTGCAGTCGTTCGTCCGGCAGTTCGGCACCCCGGTCGTCGGCGATGGCGAGGACGCCGGGTTCGGCCCGTTCGGCGTCGACACGCATGACAGCCAGCTTCGCCGCGAAGGTCTGGTCGCGGCGGAGCCGGTCGACCGCCTTGCGCCGGGCGGTGGTCAGCAACCACGCGCCCGGCTTCGCGGGGACGCCGTCGGCGGGCCAGCGCACGAGCGCTGCCTCGATCGCGTCACCGGTGACGTCCTCGGCGAGGTCGAGGTCGCCGAACGTGCCGACGAGCGAGGCGAGCAGCCGGCCGCGCTCCTCGCGGAACACCGCCTCGATGGAAGCCATGGGCGCGGGTGCTCCGGAGGGCACGACCGGCTCCGGCACAGCCCTACGCTCCGAAGTCCGCGACGGGGCGCACCACGACCGCGCCGCTGCCGCGCGCCCCTGGGCAGCGCGCCGCCCAGTCCAGCGCCACGTCGAGGTCGGGTACGTCGATCACGTAGAAGCCGCCGAGCAGCTCACGGGTTTCCGCGAACGGCCCGTCGGTCACGGTCGGAGTCCCGTTCTCGTCGACCCGCACCGTGGTGGCCGTGACGAGGTCGGCCAGCGATTCGCCGCTGACCCAGATCCCGGCTTCCCTGACCTCCTTGTCGTAGGCCATCCAGTCCTCGACGGTGCATTCGGCCGCGCCGCCATTCTCGTCGACCGCATCCGTGTTGATCAGCAGCAGGTACTTCATCGTCGGTCTCCCTCTGTGTTCCATCGCCTGCGAACAGTCGTGATGTCGTGCGGCGGTCTTGCCTCACGACATCACGACGGACGGGACTCGTCCACAAGGACACCTCGTCGCGAGAAACTTCGGGGAGTTTTCCGGTGCGGCTCAGCCGCGTGCGCCCGCGTCGGGGAACACGACTCTCCGGAAGGCCCAGAACCGGAAGAACATCGCGAGCAGTACGCCGAGTATCTGTCCCGTCACGAAATTGGCGACGGCCTGCACCAGCGGGCTGACCGAGGGAACCCGGAGGTCGAGTACGTACAGCGAGATCGCCTGCGGCAGTACCGTGAGCCCGACGCCGATCGCGCTGCACAGTACGAACAGCGCGATCTCGGCAGGCCGTTTCCTGCCGCCCCTGGTGCGGAAGGACCATTCACGGTTGAGCAGGTAGGACACCACGGTGGCCACCACGACCCCGATGACCCTCGCGGTGAGCGGTTTCTCGCCAAGAACGGTCAGCTTCAGCGCGTAGACGATGCCCGTGTCGATGATCCAGGTCGTGCCTCCGACCAGTGCGAACCTCAGAAACTCCCGGTGCTGCGCGACGGCGGCACGGAAAGCCTCCGACGCGCGGACCAGTGCGAGGGGAACGGACGACACCAAGCCAGTCTACGGTCGGGCCGGTGAGGACGACGTTCGTGCCGGATTGTCCTGTTCGTGCTTGGTGTCGGAATTCACTCCCCGTGAGTACCGGCGGGCGGGGGGGGGGGGGTACCCGTCGTTCGGCGGTCCGAAGTGGACTGCCGGAAGGGTCCGGTCTCAGCGCGCGCCGGGCCGCCAGCTGTCGAACAATGCCTCGATCGACGCGGCGGCGTCGTCGGCATCGGTCGCGGGGCCGGACTCCGGTGCGAGCATCGTGTCCGGATCGTCGGTCACCGCCCATTGAGATTCGGGAAGCGGTACGCCGGAGTTCTGCGTCCCGTTGTCAGCGGCCGCCGTGGCGGCACCCGCGGCGAGCCATCCGGCCGCGATCAGCGCCAGCACACCGGCTCTGAATGCTGTGTGAGACGACATCCGGCAGTCCTTTCTCGGGAGGGATGAACCGGGTTCAGCGTAGGACATGGGGAGCGGGCCGCACGGCGACGTGAGGACGGGGCGGCGGCCGAATGCGGCCCTGATCCGCCGTGATCCGCGTGGCCCGCCCACTGATCCACCCCCGTCTCGGCGGCGCGAAACGGGGGCGGGAAATCGCTCTATCGTGGTGGTTCCGGCGACGGTGCCTTGGTGCCGGGGCGAACGGGCGGTGCGCTCCGCGCGAGGGAACCGAGCGCGGATCTCGCTGTTCTGGGTGCGGATCTCGCTGCCGGTGCTGGCGGGTCAGCGGGCCGCGAAGGTCCAGACCGCGTGGCTTCCCGGTCCGACGACGAGGGTCGACGTGCCGAGGCGTTCCACGTGCCGGTGGGAGACCGGGCGGTTGAGCGACATGTCGATGCCGCGCAGCCCGGTCTCGCCGATGGGGACGACCTCGAACGCGAGCGTCGTGCCACCACGCAGCGCGATCGCGCCGCCGGGGAAGGACTTCACCGTGAACCCGCCCGCCTTGAGCAGCGGCACCGTATTCCCGAGGTCGCGCGCGGTGACCGCGAGCCGGATCTCCGTCACGTCCCGCATCAGCCGGTCCCGGTAGTCGTCGGGAAGATAGCGCTCCCTGCCGACGTCACCGGGATAGGCCGGTGGCTCGGTGTTGCCGCGCGGGTCGGCGAAGTACTCCGGCCGGTACTCCATCCCCCAGGTGCCGAAGGTGTCGTACTCGCCGGTGGTGAAAACGCCGTCGAACCACGGAACGGGAATCCCGTCGCCGAAGTCGCGGGTTTGCTGAAACAGCAGCGGATCGGTGATCCCGAGCTCCGGCAGCCGGTCGATCACGGTGGCCAGGTCGCCGGACCGTTCGACCGAAACGGCCGCGCCTGCCGAGCCGAGTTCGCCGTCCTTTCCGGGAAGATCGCCGACTCCGAACAGTTCCACGTAGGTCTGCCTGCCCAGCAGGTAACGCCCGGTCCAGACCTGTCCGTCAGCGCCTGTCGTCGTGCGCACCTGAAAATTGGCGAAGTCGCGCAGGTAGCCGGAATGCTCGATGGCATCGGCGGTTTCCCTGTCGAACACCCCGTAGGCATGGTTGAAGAACAGCAGCTGACGGGCCACGGGATGCCCGTCCGGCGAGGAAGAAGACGGCGTCGCGGCCCCGGTCAGCGTACCGGCGAGCACGAAAGCGAAGACGGCGGCCAGTACAGTGCTCGTGCGCGACATCCGGCGAATCAGCATGGATGCGAGCGTAAGCCGTGCGGGGCGGGCCGTCTCGGGCATCGGCCCAAACTCGCCGAATATGCGCCGTTCGTCGCAACGGCCGGCGGCGAATCGGACCCGCCCTTTTCCGGAATTGTTTCCCCGGTGACAGAGCTTGCCGGTCAGGGGCCGAGTAGTTCGCGGGCCGCCGCGATCTCGGCGGCAGGGTCGCTGGCGAGATCGATCACCGGCAGCGAACCGAGATCGTCGCGGAGCAATCCGGCGTCCTTGAAAAGCAGGTCGTCGGGGAAAACGGTGAAGTGATCGCTCATCCAGCTCTGTCCTGACGAGGCGGCGACCACGTCGAGAAACGTGGCGGCGTCGACCCCGTTGTCGGCCGCGATCCGCAGCATGCGCGCGGTCGAGACGGCGTTGAGCGCGCCGAGCGCGTTGTTGGTCAGCTTGAGTACCGCGGGAGCACCGTAATCCTCGGTGTCGAACACCTTTCCCGCGATGTCGGACAGCAGCGCGTCGTCGGCGGCCTCGCGCGGCGGGCCCGCGAGGAAGACGGTCATCGTGCCGTTGCGCGCTCCGCTCGCGCCGCCCGAAACCGGCGCCTCGAACAACCGCCAGCTTTCCGGAACACCGGCGGAAAGGGCGGTGGCGTCCGCGATACTCAATGTCGTCAGGACATAAACGGTGAGTGGTTTCCCGGCCCGGGCAATCAGTGATTCCATTGTGGATCGAACCTGCCCGGCCATCCTGACCGCGATGATGACGGTGTCGACGCCGGACCACTCGACGTCGCCGATGCCGGAGCAGGCGGGAGCCCCGGTCCGCTCGCTCCACTCCCGCGCCCGGCGCTCGTCGAGGTCGAGGCCGCGCACCGGCCTGCCGAGTTCGGCCAGCCTCGCTCCGGCCCCACCGCCGATGGGCCCGAGCCCGATGACGAGGTACATGATTCGTCCGTCCTTTCCGGATCGTGTTCAGGCGCCGCGCGATTGCCCGCCGTCGACGGTGACCGCCGTTCCGGTCACGTGCGCGGCTTCCGGCGAGGCAAGGAAGGCGATCACGGCGGCCACCTCGTCGGCGGCGGCGGGACGGCCGACGGGGATGGCCGCTTCGAGTTCGCGGGCCGCCGCGTCCTTTCCCGTTCCGGTGATGGTGGCGTAGGTCGTGACGAGTCCGGTCCAGCGCCCCGTACGGACGGGGCCAGGGCAGACGGCGTTGACGGTGATGCCCTCCGGCGCGAGACCTCGGGCCGCGCCGTTGGTCACCGAGACGAGTGCCGCGTTGGCGGCTCCCGAGACGACCATCCACGGATCGGGTTCCGCCCCCGCCGTTCCGGCGATGTTGACGATGCGCCCGTATCGCCGCGTCGTCATCGAGGGGATGACCGCGCGCATGAGCCGGACGGCACCGATCACCTTGGCGTCCAGCGCGGCCAGCCAGGCCGCGTCCTCGACCGTGTCCACTGTGCCCGCTGGGGCGCTGCCGACGGCGTTGATCAGAACGTCGACGTGCCCGTGCCGCGCGAGCACGTGCCGGACGGCCGCGATACACGAACCGTCGTCGAGTACGTCGAGCGCGACGGCGTCGGCGTCCGGGCCCAGTTCGGCCACGGCGCTCGCTCTGCGCTGTTCGTCTCTTCCGCCGATCGTGACGACGTGTCCCGACGCGACGAGACGGCGCGCCGTCGCGAGGCCGATTCCCGAGGTTCCTCCCGCGACGAGCGCGACGGGCGGCGATTCCGGCGAAGGTCCACTGGTCATGAGCGGTAGTCGAGGTCGAGGTCGGCGACGTCCTGGTCGTCGAGGTTGACCACGATGTTGTCCGGTGTCCGGGTGGTCAGCCACACCAGTTCCTCGGTCTTGCTCGCGTTGCCCTCGATGTGCGGGACGAAGGGCGGAACGTAGACGAAGTCGCCTTCCTCGAGGTAGACCACGGTCTCGTACCGCTGCCCGTACCGGATGAACCCCCTGCCCTTGAAGACATAGCCGCCGGTCTCGGCCTCCCCGTGGTGGTGGGGAGCCGAGATCTCGCCGGGTCCGGTGTGGACCTTGCCGAACCACAGGCCCTCGACCTGGCTGTTCTCGGTGCTCACCCCGGAGACCCTGCGCGCGTTCGGGGTTTGCCCCGGCGCCTCGGCGAGTTCGCCCTTTCTGTTCACGACGAGCGGTTTGAGGTTGCCGGTTGTCATGCGTTGTCCTTTCCGGTGGTGAGAGTGGTGAACGAGGCGAGGTCGACGCCGCGTTTGTCGGCGAGCGGCAGCAGCGCGAGCGCGGAGGCGACGAGGATGCCGACCGTGACCCACATGACCGTCCTGCTGCCGCCCGCTTCGGTGAGCGCGGTGGCGGCCATCGGGGCGGGTGCGGCGAAGATGAGGTTCGCGAAGGTGAGTGACAGCGCGGAGCCGGAGAACCGGGTCGAGGTCGGGAACTGTTCGGCGAAGAGCGCGGGCTGTGCGCCGAAGCCGAACTGCACCGAGCCCAGCGCGAGGATGACCACGGCCATCGCGGGGCCGACGGCGCCGGTGTCGGCGACGGGGAAGAACAGCAGGACCCCGGCCAGGCAGCCCGCGATGCCGATCAACAGTACGTTCTTGCGGCCGATCCGGTCGCTGACCCAGCCGCCGAGGACGCAGAACACCACCGAGACCCCGTTGGCGACCATGAGGATCAGAAAGCCGTCATTGCTGGAGACGCCTTGATCGGAAAGGTAGCTCAGCCCGTAGACCGCGATGAGGTAGAAGGTGAGCGCCGGACCGCCCCAGCCGACGGTGAGCTGGGCGATCTTGAGCGGTTGCTGCGCGAGCACCTTGAGCCCGTTGGGTTTCTCGGCCTCGCCTTCCCGCTTGTGCACGACGAACGCCGGTGTCTCCTCCAGTTTCATTCTGATGTAGACGCCGACGGCGACGAGCAGAATGCTGGCGAGGAAAGGAATACGCCATCCCCAGGCTTCCCAGTTCTCCGTTGACAGGACTGAGGTGAGCAGAACCAGCGTGAGGTTGGCGATCACCTGGCTCAGCGGCGAGCCAACGTTCATGAGCGAGCCGAGTACGCCTCTGCGGTTTCCCGCGGCGTGCTCCATGGTCATGAGCTGCGCTCCGGTGGCCTCGCCACCCAGCGCGAATCCTTGGATGAATCGCATGACCACCAGGAGCACCGCGATGGCGACTCCCTGTCCTGTCGGCAGTAGACCGATCACAATGGACGATGCGCCCATCGCGATGAAGGTTCCGAGGAGGATGGGCCTGCGGCCGTACCGGTCACCGAGATGACCGAAGATCAGGCCGCCGAGCGGTCGTGCGACGAAACCGACGCCGAACGAAGCGAACGAGGCGAGCAGTGAGCCGGTCTCCCCGAGACCGCTGAAGAACAAAGCGGGGAAAAGGGTCGCCGACAGCGCCCCGTAAATGGCGAAGTCGAACCATTCGAGAGTGGAGCCGAGCGTTCCGCTGACCACCGCCCTTGTCTGCATGGGGCGATGTTCCCGCCGGTCGTCCTCTGCGGCGACCGCGGAGGCGGAAGGTGGAAACCGAGTCATGATGTTCCCGCATTCTGCTGATCTTCACGGAATACGACGTTGTCGCGAAGACGGTTCTCGTCGTTGAGTCTGACCTGAGGCTAACCGTCATATGGAATGACGTGCAAGAAATTCTTCTATATGGAAAAACTGATGGTCAACATCTGTGGGCACCTTGTATCGGCCGGGTCGCCCACGGTTGCGAAAGTCCCGCGCGGAACGCGAAAACGGGAGTATGCGGCGAAAATCCGGACGCGTGGACCCTGGCTCTGACGGGTACGATCCCGTCACGGCATGGTGTCGCCGCCGTTGGGAGAGAAGGTCTGTCCGGTGTAGAACGCACCGCCTTCTCCCAGCAGGAAACAGATCGTGCGCGTGACGTCGGCGGGCTCGCTGAACCGGCCGAGCGGAATGCGGGCCCGTTGCCCTTCGAGGTGCGCGGAGGGCATTCGCCGCACTCGCTCGGTGAGGACGACGACCGGCGCGACCGCGTTGACGGTGACGTTGTCGGCCGCGAATTCGGTTGCCAGCGCGCGGGTCAGGCCGATGATGCCTGCCTTGGCCGCCGCGTAGGCGGAATCGTTGTCGGCGCCGCGCAGTCCGAAGATCGAGCTGGTGTTGACGACGCGGCCACCCGCCGCCCTCATGAGCGGCATGACGGCTCGGCACAGGTAGAAGGCCGACGTCAGATTGGCATCGACGAGGTATCGCCAGTCGTCGTCGGTGAGTTCGGCGAGCGGCTTCAATCTGTTGTCGCCAGCGAGGTTCACCAGGCCGAACGGTGGTCCGTGCCGGGCGGTGACCGACTCGATCGTCGCGGTGACGGAGCCGCTGTCGGTCACGTCGACGACCTGTCCCGTCACGCCGGGTATCGCCGAGGTCAGCCGGTCGAGCCCTTCGGCGTGCCGGTCGAGCGCGCTCACCGTGAAGCCGCGCTCGACGAGGTCGCCGACGAGCTGGGTGCCGAGTCCTCCCGCCGCGCCGGTGACGACGACGTGCCTGTCCGTCACGGCGCGGGGTGGGGAGTCATCGTGAAGGCGGTGTCGGCATCCCCGCCGGTCACCGGCAGGGTGCGAATCGGGGAGAACGAGGTGGGATACATGATCTTGTTCCGCATCGTCATGATCATCGGGCGGATGATTTCAAGGCAGGACTGCCACTGCTCGTCGCCGGCGAGCGTAGCCCTTCGCCGCCTGCGGTCTTCGAGGTCGGCGTAGGCCCACAGGTGGGTGAGTTCGTTCTGCGTTCCGAACTCGGTGACGAAGTAGCCGAGAAATCCGCCGAGAATCGGCCGCTGGGCCGGTAACCCGATGTTCTCGTAGGCGTCGAGATAGTCGGCGAGTTTCACGCCGGTGTGCAGGACGTAGGTCCGCTGTTCGACAAGCATTGCTGGTCCTCCGTTCGCCGCGCGGGCGAGGCGCGACCGGTCGGTGCGTGGTGGCAAAGCCACTACGCAAACTAGCAGCGACTTCCATGATAAGGAATGCGCATGGTAGTTTTCCTTTATGCGGAAAGAGTCTGAGGGCGCGCACACGCTACAGTCCGTCTCGAACGCCCTGCGGCTGATCATGCTGTTGCGCACGCGGGCCGACATCGGGGTGACCGACGCCGCTGGTCACCTCGGCGTCGGCGCCTCGACGGCCCACCGGCTGCTGGCCACGCTCCAGCAGCACGGTTTCGTCGAGCAGACCCACAGCGGCCGCCGGTACCGGCTCGGTCCCTCGATGACGACGTCCAGCGACACCCAGGCGATCGACCACTGCGTCGAGGTCGCCTACCCGTTCATGCAACAGCTGCGGGACGACTCGCAGGAGACCGTGCACATCTCGGTACTCAACGGCGCGAAGGCGAAGTTCGTCGCCGCGATCGAGTCGCCGCTGATGATGCGCGTCGCCAGCAGGGTGGGCCTGAGTATTCCCGCGCATTCCTCCGCGGCGGGGAAGGTATTGCTCGCGCAGCTCGCCGCCGACGAACTCGCCGAGCTGTACCCGAGGGAACAGCTTTCCGGCGAGACCGAGGTGGGCATCCACACGCGAACCGCGTTGCTGCGCGAGCTGGAACGGGTGCGTTCCGACGGATTCGGACGCAACATCGGCGAATCCGAGGAGGGGCTGGCCGCGCTCGCGGTGCCCATCGCCCGCCCGCACGCGCGCGGTGTCTGCTCGCTGACGCTCACCGGGCCGCTGTTCCGGTTCAACTCCGATCCCTCGGCCGGAGTCGCCGATCGTGAGCACGAACTGCTCACGATGCTGCTCGGCTACGCGGCGCAGATCAGCAAGAAACTGGCCTACTGACTTTCCTCACGGCAGGTGTTCCCAGAAGCCGAGCTGATGCCGCGCCACGTAGTCGGTGCCGCCGATCGCGCGGGGAGCCAGCGACTGCACGTGACCGGTGCCGGACTCCGGCCATACCGGGAGGCCGGGGGTGGCGGGGTCGCCGTTCGCGGCGAAAGCCGCCCAGTACCTGTTCATCGCCTCGCCGAGTTCGCGCTGTTCCGCCGACAGCGCGGGACCGCCTCCCGCCAGGTCGAACTGGTACCCGAGTTCGCTGCCGTGCTGGGCTCCCGAGGGAAATCCGGGCAGCGGGAGGAGCGCGGGGGCGCCGGTGTCGGCGAATTCGTAGAACCAGGTCCTGGTGTGCGCGGCGAGGGCGAGCGCCAGTTCCCACGCTGGCCGGGCCCAGGCCCGGTCGGTGCTGACCTGTGCCATGGCCAGACTGGGCGAGGGATAGTCCGTGAGCGGGTACCGCGCGGCGACCTCGTCCGCGTGCTCGCCGAACGCCTCGGCAAGCAGGCGGGGATAGCGCTCGGCCGTCACCGGGTTTCCCGCGAGGTCGGCGAAGAGCCCGACGAAGAAGCGAGCCTCGTCACGGGTGGTGCCCAGCAGGACCGGCACCCGGTGGAAATTTCCCTCCCGCATGACGGCGGCGGGGTCGCGCGGCAGTACTCCGCCGTCACCGAAGGCGGGCCTGATGAAGTCCCCCGACCCGGCGAGCAGTTCCTCCGAGGGAACCTTCCGCAGGGCCGCCATGGCGGACATAGGGTCCGCGCTGGAGGAGACCCAGCCGTTGGCCACGGCGGCCTCGGCGCCGAACCGCTCCAGTTCCGCGACCGGAGTCCATCGTGGAGGGAGCGCGGGAACGCCGGGAATGAGGGTGTTCGCCGGAGTCGGGCCCAGTAGCGCGAACGCGCTTTGCACGATCGCCCTGTGGAAAAGGTCCTTGGACGCGGGCGCGCACAGGTGCGCGGCGACCGTCTGCGCGCCGTAGGACTCGCCCATGAGGGTCACGTTCCCTGGGTCGCCGCCGAAGCGCGCGATCTCGTCGCGGACCCAGCGCAGTGCCGCCTGCTGGTCCTGGAGGCCGAAGGTGCCGCTTCCGGGCAGTCCCGGGTAACCGAAGCAGCCGAACACGCCGAGCCGGAACCGGGGCGCGACGACGATGACGTCGCCGGTGATCGCGAGCCGGTGCGGGTCGCACTCCGAGGGCGAGCCGTTTGTTCCTCCGCCGCCGTGCAACCACACCACCACCGGGCGCGGGGTGTTTTCGGTGCGTTCGGCTGCCGGAACGGTGACGTCGACGGTCAGGCAGTCCTCGTCGAGGCTGGTGACGTCGGCGAAGGACCGGGCGAGCTGGGGCGCGGGCCTGCCGGGTTCCGTCGCGTCCCTGACTCCCTCCCACGGTTCGACGGTGACGGGCGCGCGCCAGCGCCGGTCACCGGAAGGTGGTGCGGCATAAGGGATCGCCATGAACGAAAGGTGCTCGTCGTGCCGGACACCGCGGACCTTGCCGCCGCTCAGGGACACGGTCACGTGCTGGGTCATCGAGGGGCCTCCCCGGCCGGTGTGTGCCGCCCCGGTGCGGGGTGACCGAATAACAATATAATCATATTGCTACGATAGGGCGCTGAACCCCCGGCTGTCGCGTGGGTTTTCGAAGGGAGGTGGGTTCAGTGGCCGTGCGTGGTGAACACCGTGGCGATGGTGGTGCGCAGTATTTTCTCGGCGGGGAAGCCGTCCTTTCCGGACAGTGCGATCTGGTCGGCGAGGCCCTGGACCGTCGCGAGAATTCCGCGTGCCGCGAGCACCGGATCGACCTCAGGTCCGACCTCGCCGCGTTCGATGCCGTGCTCGACCATGCCGGAGACGTAGCCGAGGATGTCTCCGCCCGACCTCCGCGCGACCTCGGCCAGCCGCGCGTCATGCATGGCCTGGGTTCGCAGACACTGCCGGACGCGGTACTCGACCTCGCGCTCGCCGTCGAGCGGCAGCAATTCGGCGAGACAATCGAACAACACGCGCCCGGTCGGCGCGCTGCCTCCCGTCGTGAGCCTGGCTCGCACGCGTTCGCTCATGCCGCTCAGCGCGTCGTCGTAGGCGAAGCGCAGCAGCGCGTCCTTGCCGCTGAAGTAGTGCTGGATCAGTCCGACCGAGACTCCGGCCTCGGCCGCCACCTTGGCGAAGGTCACGCCGGTGAACCCGACCGTCGCGAGCAGACGCTGGAAAGCCAGCGCGATCTGGTGACGGCGCTGATCGTGATCGGCAACCCGGGGCACCCCGATATCGTATGGCCATATTGCTTCCGGCTTCCGCCCGGCTACTCACCCGCCAACCTCGATCGGACACCGACATGGACGCAAGCCCGCACGACAACTCGCCGAGCAGCCTTCGCGACGACCTGCGCGGCAGCTTGAAGGCCGCGCTCAAGGCGCGCGACAGGGGAGCGGCCTCCGCGCTGCGGTCGGCGCTCGCCGCGATCGACAACGCCGAAGCCGTCCCCGAGGGAGAGCCGCTTGGCGGTGGCGCGGAAAGCGAGCACGTCGCGGGCGCGGCCTCGGGAGTTGGTTCCACGGAAGCGCGGCGCAGGGCGCTCACCGGTGCCGACATCAGGACCGTGGTGGAGAACGAGGTGCGGGAACGCAGGGCGGCGGCGCTGGAGTACGAACGGCTCGGCCGCGCCGAACCCGCCGAGCGGCTCCGCGCCGAAGCCGCCGTACTGGAGCGGCACCTCGAACCCGGGAGCGACGAACGTACCTGACGGAGCACGAGTCACCGGCAGCGCTCGGCCGAGGCCGGATGTGCCTCTCGCGTGCGTGAGCGCGAATCTCGCCGCCCCGGACGCGGATCTCGCCGTCCCGAGTGCGGATCTCGGCGTTCTGGACGCGGATCTCGCTAGCCGGTGCTCCAGGTGACGTGCAGGGCCCGCGGCTTACGGAACACCAGGCCACGCGGCGCCGAAGGCCGGGCGGGATCGGTGGCCAGCTCAGGCAACCGCAGCACCTCGCGCAGGGCGACCAGCGTTTCGGTGCGGGCCAGCTGCGCCCCGATACAGAAGTGCGGGCCCTTGGCGAAGGCGAGATTGCGCCTCGCGTTCGGCCGGTGCGGATCGAACGAGTCCGGATCGGGGAAAACGGCGGGATCGCGGTTGGCCGCGCTGATCGAGACGGTCACCAGGTCTCCGCGCTCGATCGTGGCGCCACCGAGTTCCACGCCGGTGGTGGCGTAACGGTCGACGATCGCCGCGGCGGGTTCCAGCCGTACCGACTCCTCCACGACGGCAGGCAGCAGGTCCTCGTCGGAGCGGGCGGCGGCGAGCAGATCCGGCCGGTCGAGCAGGTGCAGCACCGCGTTGGTGATCATGCCTTCCGTGGTGTCGATGCCACCGAACATGAGCACCGCCGCATTGGCGACGACTTCGGCCGGGCTGAGCCGCTCGCCCGCGGCGACCAGGATCGAAGCCGGGTCCCGCTCGGCGAGAGTGCGCAGAACGCTTGTCCTGAGCTCGTCCATCGCCGCCACGCCCGCGTCGCCGCGTGGCCGCCCCGCCGTCACCTCCGACACCGCATCGACGATGGCGGCATACCAGGACAGCACCGTCGCCGCGTCGACGTCGGTGAGTCCCAGCGCCTCCGCGACGACCGCCACGGCGAGCGGCCCCGCGAATTCGGCGCGCAGGTCGGCTGCGCCCTTCGGGCGCATCGTGGCGAGCAGTCGCTCGACGTGGTCTTCGATGACGGCGGTGAACCGGCCCCTGACCTCGGCAGGCCGGAAGGGGTGGGTGAACGGTTCCCTGTGCCTCGCGTGTTGCTCGCCGTCGAGCGAGAGCATGCTGGGCCCGACGACCCGCGCCGTCGAGAACCGGGGATCGTCCACTGTGAACGTCGCCGGATCGCGCAGTACCTTTTCGGCGAGCTCGTGGCTGGTGACCAGCCAGCCCGACAGCGAGGGAAGCCACGACACGGGCTCGCCGCCCCGCAGGGCGGCGAGCAACGCGTGCGGGTCGGCCTCCAGTTCCGTGATCGACGCCGAGGCTCCGACCGGGAACCGTTGCCGCGAACCGGATGTCACAGACCGGCCGTCCTCAGCCACTCGGCGGCGACCTTGTCCGGATCCTCCTTGGCCGTGACGACCTGCTGCATCATGTCGAGCAGCATCGGAGTGTCCAATTCGGCCGAGACCGCGTTGAGCGTGTCCCGGATCGTGTCGGTCAGCGCGGGCTCGTACACCAGCGGCGTGACGTTCTGAGCGCTGAACAGGTTCTCGGGGTCGTCCAGCACCACGAATTCGTCGGTCGCGACGGCGGGATCGGTGGTGAACAGGTTTGCCACGTCGATGTCACCGGCCTTGAGCGCGTTGATGGTGACCGGACCCGCGGTGTCGAGTGAACGGAACTCCCGGAACTCGATGCCGTAGACCTCCTTGAGGCCGACGGAACCCTGCCTGCGGGTCTTGAACTCCGGCGGCCCGCCGAGGATCAGCTCGCCCGCGACGGGTTCGAGGTCGGCGATGGTCCTGAGGTTGTACCGGTCCGCTGTCTCCTTGTGCACGACGAGCGAGTCCTTGTCCTCCGCCGCCGCGGAGTCGAGCAGCGTCAGCTCCTCCGGCAGCTTCTCGTTCAGCTCGGCGTTGACCGTCTCGGTCGTGTCGGCCGTCGAGGTGTCGTCGAGGTAGGCCAGCAGCGCCCCGTTGTACTCGGGAAGCACGGTCAGCTCACCGCCGCTGACGGACTTGTAGATGACCTCCCTGCTGCCGATGTTGAGCTTCTTCTCGACGTTGACGCCCTTGGCTTCCAGCGCCTGCGCGTAGATCTCACCGAGCAGGACGTTCTCGGGGAAGTTGGCCGAGCCGACGACCACGGTGCCCTCTGGAGCGGGCGTGCCCGCACCCTCGGTGTCCTGCAACGGATTGTCCCCGCCGCCACCGGAGCACGCGCCGAGCGCGAAGGTGGCGACCATGCCCAGTGCCGCCGCGGTCCGGAACCTGCCTGCGCGGGTGGGTCTTTTCATGATCTCTCCATTCATGAGGTGCTCTCCCTGTGCAGCACGCCCTTTGCGACGACGGTTTTGCGCAATACCAGGAAGATGAGGGTGACGATGACGGCCAGCAGCACCACGCATCCTGCGCCGCCGACGACGAGCTCGTAGTCCTGCCGAGCGAGCCCGTCGAAGATGAACCTGCCCAGACCTCCCATGCCGACGTAGGCCGCGATGGTCGCGGTGGACACAATCTGGATCGCCGCGGTGCGCAGTCCGAGCAGGATCAGCGGCAGCGCGACGGGAATCTCCACTTTGCGCAGCACTTCCGGCCCCGTCATGCCCATGCCCTGCGCGGCGTCCTTGAGTTGCGCGTCGACGGATCTGATGCCCTCGTAGGTGTTGACGAGAATCGGGGGAATCGCCAGCGCCACCATCGCGGCGACGACCGGTTGCAGCCCGATGCCGACGGCGAGCACGACCAGCATCACGACACCGACGGTCGGCAGCGCGCGGGCGAAGTTGGCCAGCGTCGCGGCGATGAATCCGCCGCGTCCGGTGTGGCCGGTGAGCAAGCCGAACGGAATGCCGATGGCGGCGGCGATGAGCAACGAGAGCGCCGAATAGTAGGTGTGCTCACCGAATCTGGCCGGAATGCTGTCGGGCCCCGACCACTGGGCCGGCTGGCTCAGCCAGTCCCAGAACAGCGTGAGTATGTTCATCGGCTCGTCACCCTCGCTCGCGCCCACGGGGTGAGCAGCCGTTGCGCCAGCACCAGCAGCGCGTCACAGACGAAGGCCAGCAACACGGTCAGCACGATCCCGACGATGATCTCGGTGGGAAAGTCCCGCTGGAACCCGTCGGTGAACAACTGACCGAGCCCGCCGAGCCCGACGAGCGCGGCGACACTGACCATGCTGATGCTCGACACGGTCGCGACCCTCAGCCCGGCCATGATGACCGGGACCGCGATGGGCAGTTCGATCTGCACGAGCCGCCGGGTGGTGCCGAACCCCATCGCCGTGGCGGCCTGCCTGCTGGCGTCGGGAACGGAACGGAGCCCGTCGACGACGTTGGGGATCAGCACCGAGAACGTGTAGAGGGTGAGCGGGATGATCGCCGTCCACGCGGTGAGTCCGGTGTAGTCGATGAGGACGATGAACAACGCGATGGAAGGCAACGCGTACAACAGGTTCGCGCCACCGAACACCGGCGGATACAGTTTCGGCCACCGCACGCACAGCACTCCGAGCGGCACCGAGATCAGCAGTCCGAAAAGGACGGGGAGCAGCGCGAGATAGGCGTGCTGACCGGTCAGCTCCACCAGGTCGGGCACGTGGTCGGCGACCCAGTCCCATTTCACGTGACGCCGCCCCCGAACCCGCCGCGGATCGCGGCTCCCAGTTCTTCCTGGCTCACCACGCCGACGACCGCGCCACCGGAGTCGACCCCGACGGCGCTTCCCGCGGGGGAAAGCACCGCGGCGTCGAGCGCGGCCCGCAGCGAGTCGGTCTCGACGTCGAAGGGATGACCGATGGGATGAAGCGGGGCCTCACCGATCGTCGCCGTTCCCGCGAGGTCTTCCGTGGACACCCAGCCGAGCGGTTTCCGTTCGGCGTCGACGGCGAGCAGCCACGCCTCTTCCGCGGCGGCGCTCGCCGCGCCGGAGGACGGCGAATCGGCGGACAGCACCGGCTCGTCCCGCAGCGGCAGTCCTTTGGCCGCGAGGAAGGAGAGCCGCTTGATTCCCCTGTCCCTGCCGAGGAAAGCCGCGACGAACTCGTCGGCCGGATCGGTCAGCAGGGTTTCCGGCGAACCGAACTGCACGAGTTTCCCACCGGTGCGAAAGACGCCGATGCGATCGCCCAGTTTGATCGCCTCGTCGATGTCGTGCGTGACGAAGACAATAGTTTTACGGAGTTCGGATTGCAGGCGCAGCAACTCTTCCTGAAGTTCGGCGCGCACGACGGGGTCGACGGCGCTGAACGGTTCGTCCATCAACAGGACGGGCGGATCGGCGGCGAGCGCGCGTGCGACGCCGACGCGCTGCTGCTGCCCACCGGAGAGCTGGAACGCGTAGCGGGAGGCCATTGTCGACGGTAGGCCGACCCGCTCCATCAGCTCCATCGCGCGGGCGCGGGCCCGCTTTTTGTTCCAGCCAAGCAAATAAGGAACGGTGGCGATGTTGTCGACGATGGTGCGGTGGGGGAAAAGACCCACCTGCTGGATGACGTAACCGATCCCTCTGCGCAGCTGGGCCGGTTTGCGGGTGCGGACGTCCTCGCCGTCGATGCTCACCGTGCCGCTCGTTGGCTCGACCATGTTGTTGACCATGCGCAGCGCGGTGGTCTTCCCGCCGCCCGAAGTGCCGACGAAGACGGTGATCTCGCCGGCAGGGCATTCCACCGAGAGTTCATCCAACGCGACGGTGCCGTCCGGATAGCGCTTCGTGACGCGATCGTATGTGATCACGGCGCTCCTTCTCTCCGCGATTGCTCACCATGCGACCGTGGCCGGCGATGAATAAGAAGTTGCATACTTGTTCCCTCGGCTATGAAAGTCAAGGCGGTCAACCCGTGGCGAAGAACCCCCGCCGCTGGGAAATGGAGTCGTGTTCCTCCAGCCTGCGCTGGGTTCGCCCCGGCTCGGCATCGGCCATGGCTTGCAGGATGACCGCGGCCAGCGTCATAGGCGCCGCGTGCGAATCGAACACCGGACGAACACTAACGCCCGCGGCGAGCAGAACGTCAGCGAGTTCGCCGAACATGACAAGCGGCACATCCGTGATCACCGCGGTGCGCAGGCCGAGTTCCTTCGCTGTACGCAAGGTATCGAGGGCTTCACCGGCGTAGCGGGGTAAAACGAAGGCGAGCAGCCACCGGCCACCGGCCTGCTTCGTGTGCAGGACGCCCTCGTGTGCCGCGCTGCCGCCTTCGGTGATCAGCCGGACGTCGGGATGAATACGGTGCGCGGCGAAGGCGAAGTAGCGGGCGAGCGCGGCCGACACCCGCAGTCCCATGACGGCCAGCGGCAGCGACGAGGCGAGGTCCTTTCCGAGCCGCACGAGCGGCAACGGATCGGCGAGCATGGCGCGCAAGGCTTGCAGGTTCCCCAGTTCGGCGTCGACGGCGGCCTGGAATTCGTTGCGGCGTACGTCTTCCTCGGTTTCCTGAATGGCACCGAGCGCGATCGGGCGCAAGGCATCCCGGAGTTCGGGATACCCGGCGAATCCGAGCGCGGTGGCGAAGCGGGTCACCGAGGGCTGGCTGACGCCCGCTCGTTCGGCGAGTGCGACCGAGGAGAGGAACGCGGCTTCGGCCACATGATCCAGAAGGAACTGCGCTATTCGCCGCTGTGCCGGTGACAGTCTGCGCCCCTCGAACAGGCTGAGCAGTCTTTCCGATGCGCTAGTCACGACGGTTCACCACGGGGCCGCACATCCTCTTGCCAAAGTCGAATATCGCCATGCAGAGTCATGGAGTAGTGAATGGAAGTCAAGTAAGCCGCCCGCGCGAGGGCAGGTTGTCGCGGTGTTACGGGCGGATCGTGCTGAATGGGAGGCCGGATGACGACGGTGCACGGCATGGCCCCCGCGGTCGGCGGTGGCAGGGGAGACGGCGGGGGACGGCCGAGCGTCCTGCTGGACGGAACGGCACTGACGGTCGACGATGTCGTCCGCGTCGCCGACGGTGAGGTGTCCGTCGGCATGTCGGAGGAAGGGCGCGACCGGTTGCACAGGTCGTGGCTGGCCGCGCGTGAGGTCGTGACCCTGCGGCCGGTGTACGGCAGGACCACCGGCGTAGGCGCGAACCGTTACGAAGTCGTGGCCGGATCGGAGTCGGCCGGGGCACACGGACTGCGGCTGCTGCGCAGCCACGGCAGCGGCATCGGCGAGTTGCTGCCGCGCCGTCAGGTGCGCGCGATGCTCGCCGTCAGGGCCAACCAGTTGCTGCGCGGCGGCGCGGGCCTTGCTCCGGTCATCGCGGAAACGATGGTGGCCGTACTCAACGGCGGCGGGTATCCGGCCGTGCACGAGCACGGCGCGGTGGGAACGGGTGACCTCGGCCCGCTCGCCGAAGCCGGGCTGGCCTTCGCCGGTGAGGGGGCGTGGCTGGGGGAAGGAGCTCCGCCTCCGCCGATCCTCATCGAGGACGGCGACGCGCTCGCCCTCATGAGCAGCAACGCGCTGACGATCGCGCAGGCGGCACTGGCCGTCGGTGCCGTGAGGGGCGCGCTTCGCGCGACGATCCCGGTCGCGGCACTGACCCTCGGCGCGGTGGACGGTTCGACGGAGGCGTACGCGCCGGAAACCCACCACGTGCCGCAGGCGGGTGCCGCGCTCGTCGCCGTCGAGATGTTGCGCCTGCTCGGCGCGGAACCCGCGCAGGGCCGCCGGTTGCAGGATCCGTTCGGGCTGCGCTGCCTTCCCCAGGTGCACGGTCCCGCGCTCGACGCGCTCACCGACGTCGAATCGGTACTCGCGGCCGAACTCAACGCGGCCAACGAGAATCCGCTGATCGTTCCCGCCCCCGGCGGGCCTGCCAAGGTCCGCCACCACGGCGGCTTCCACACCGCGCAGCTCGCGCTCGCGCTCGACCGGTTGCGGCTGGCCCTGCTGGGCACCGCCCAGTTGTGCGCGGCGCGGTTGTCGATGCTCACCGACCCCGAGATGACCGGGTTGCGGCCGTTCCTCGCGGCGGGGCCGCCGGCGAGTTCGGGGGTGATGCTGCTGGAGTACGGAGCCGGTTCCGCATTGGCCGAACTGCGGGCGGCGGCGTTTCCGGCGACCCTCGGGCACATCGTGCTCTCTCGCGGGATCGAGGAGCACGCGAGCTTCGCCTCGCAGGCGGCCCGGCAGTCACTGCGGGCCGCGACGTCCTACCGGCTGGTGCTCGCGTGTGAACTGGTCGCCGCGGTGAGGGCGCACCGGCTGAGGGGTGGAGGGCCCGATTCCGCTCAGCCGGTGCGCGAGGCGTTCGAACTGGCCGACCGGATGCTCGACACCGATGTCGAGGACCGGCCGCTTTCGGCCGACGTCGAGCGGGCGGATGCGTTGCTCGACCCCATCGCGGCCACGCTCGCTCGATAATCCACTGTGGAACTATCGGCCGCCCGGGCTCAGTTCTTGTCGAGCGGGCGCAGTTCGTCGGCGTAGGACAGCGACACCCGTCGCAGCACGCCTCCTTCGCCGATCGCGTACTGGCCCATGCGCCACAGCGGCGGCGAGTACGTGTGCACCGAGACGCTGCGCCGCGCGTGCCCGGTCAGCCGGTGGATGTGATCGGGACCGAAGCTGAACACGTTCCCCGCCGAGATCCGCGTTTCCATGTTGGGCAGGAACACCGTGAGGTTGTGCTCGACGAGTTCGCCCTCGGTGACCGCGACCGCGCCGGAGGAGATCTCGTGGTCGTGCCAGCCGGTGTCGTTGTCGGGAGTCCAGCACAGCACCCAGACGTCGACGTGCGCGTCCCTGTGCAGCGAGACGTAGTGCCGCTGGTCGTCGCTGAAGGCGACGTGTGGCCGCCACACCTCCGGTGTGCTCGCCAGCGTCGCGGCGAGGCTGCGCAGTTCGGCCTCGTCGAGGTCCCTTCCCGGCAGCGTCGAGAGCGTGAGCCCCTCAGGGCACGCGGCGAGCGGGCTCGCCAGCCTCGCGGGCACGACGGCACGCGAGGCGCCATCCTGCTGTAGCCGGGTCACGGTCATGGTGTTCCTCCTTCGAGTAGGCGGCGAGGGTTGGCGCGGCGGATCGCCTGCCACGCGGCCTCACCGAGTTCCGGATCGCGAGCCTCGGCGTAGGGACGATCGCTGCCGAGTACGACGGGGTCGATGCCGAGCACGCGCACGAGCGCGTCGATCGCGCGGGGACCGTAGGAGGAGATGTCGACGAACGTGCTGGGGTCGATCTTCTCGAAGTCACCACCGCGCGCGGTGAGGCGTTCGTGATGCACCGGCGCGAGACCGGCTCCCGCGGCGAAGCAGATCCGCAACCTCGGGAACGAGGTCCTTCCAGCCGCGTGCCACGACCACCACGCCGCCTGCTGCTGGGCGACGTAGTCGACGACAGGGGCCCACCAGCCGGGGACCTTTCCCGGAGGCGGTGCCGCGCCTCCCGGGTGGACGAGCACGGGACGGTCGCGCCGCTCGCACTCGGCGAGCAGTTCGCCGACGCGTTCCAGCGCCGAGGGAGTCGCCATGGCGTCGGCGGGGATCTGGAGACCGGCGCAGCCTCGGTCGAGCGCGGCGGCGACGTGCCGAGGATCGGGTTCGGTCATCGACGTGGCCGCCCAAGCGCCGAACGGCTCTGGGAGAGCGAGCGCGCCGTCGTGCCACGCGTCGAGCAGCGGAGCGGCCTGGGCGGCCGGCAGCCATTCGATGCCGAGCGGGCTCGACAACGACACGAGCACCCGGTCGGCGTCCTCCCGCTCGCGCTTCACGCGCTGCGCCGGATCGTGGTCGGCCGGGTCGACCTGGTAGGGCGGCTCTCCCGTCAGGTGGAGGGTCCAGCCTGCCAGCATCGGCGGCTCGCGTCGTCGCCGCAACGCGGAGATGAACTCGGGTGGCCACAGATGCTGGTGCACGTCGATCGCGGGGTCGAGCAAGCAGAACTCCTTGGAGTGTCGAGGTGAAGCGGTTCAGTGAACCGCTTCAGTGAAGCGGGTAAGCGGCGCGGATGTCAACGGGCTCGCCGACGGGCTCGCCGTCGGCGGGTTACGCTGCCCGGGTGCCGCAGCGCCGCAAACGCCCCACGATCAAGGACATCGCGGAGGAGACAGGACTGTCGTCCGCCGCTGTCTCCTATGCCCTGCGTGGCCTGCAAGTACCGCCGGAGACTCAGCGGCGGGTCAGGGAGGCCGCGGACCGCCTCGGCTACGAGGCCGACCCGATCGCGAGAGCCCTCGCCAGCGGCCGGACCGGCACCATCGGAGTGTTGTGCAGTTCACTGGAGGACCTGTGGCAACAGGGGTTCGCCAGCACCCTCGGCAGGCGGTTTCTCGCGGGCACGCGCAACGCGCTGATCGTCGACGCGGCGGCCGACCCCGAGCGCGAGGTCTCACTCAGCAAGTACCTGCTCGATCAGCGAGTCGACGCGCTGGTGACGATCCCCGTCGATCCGGCGTCGCCGCACTGGGCCGACGCGGCCCGCAGGACCGTGCTCGTCGCCGTCGGCGATCCACTGCCGGGAGCCGCGACGGCGGCGGAGGTGGTGTTCGACAACGGACTCGCCGTCGCCGACGCGCTGAAGACACTGCGAGGAGAAGGACACACCGAGGTACTCGTGCTCACGCCGGGCCCGAAACTGCGGCGGCACCGGCCTGCCGAGAAGCTGGTGCGGGAACTGGCGAGGGAACTCGACGTGACCCTGCGCGTGCGCACGTGCCCCAACGCGCTCGCCGGTGCCGCGGAGGTCGCGCGCGCGGCGCTGGCCGAGCGGCCCCGGCCGACGGCGGCGTTCTGCCTCGCCGACTCCATCGCGTACGGGGTCTACGACGCCGCCCGCGATCTCGGCATCGGCATTCCGGATGATCTCTCCGTCATGGGATTCGACGATCACCCCGTCTCCCGGCTGCTCACCCCTTCGCTGTCGACCTACCGGTGGGACGTCGACATCGTCGCCGAGGCGGTCGTCGAGCGGGTCGGCAAAGCGCTGGACACCAACCGGCGCAGCAAACGGACACTCGTGACTCCGCAGCCCCGGCATCGCGATTCGGTGAGTGCGGCCAAAAGCTGAGCGCGCCGCTCACCGCGAGGCGACCACGATCCCGTACTCGTGGATCTTGCGGTAGATCGTCGCCCTCGAAATGCCGAGCAGTTTCGCCGCGCGGGCCTTGTTGCCGTCGGCCTCGTCGAGACCGCGCACGATCGCGTCCCTTTCGAGGGTTTCGAAGCGGTTGAGCGGGCGCCGGGTGATCGTCTGATACTCCGCCGGAAGATCGCCGGGCTGGATGGTTCCGGTGCGGCGGCGTTTCGAGACCTGGCGCAGCACCTCGTGAAGCTGCGTGACGTTGCCGGGCCAGCTCGCCCTCATCAGCAGGTGCAGCGCGGCCGGAGAGCAGCGCAGCCTTCCACCGGCAGAGAGCTTGCCCAGCAGCAGCGGAACCAGTTCGCCGAGGTCTTCGACGTGCCTGCGCAACGGGGGAACCGCGACGCTGTGCGGGAAGAACGCCATCAATTCGGCCAGGCCGGGCTCGGTCTCGGCGTCCGGGATGAGCGTGACCGCGATCCACGGTGTCGCGCCGCTCTCGCCCGAGCCGGCCTTCGCCTGGCGCAGCGCGTCGGTCAGCACGCGCAGCGCGGCAGGGTCGAGCCGGTCGACCTGGCGCACCAGCAGGGCGTCCACCGCCTCGTCGGCGAGTTCGCGGCGCAACAGCGCCGCCCAGTTCGCGCCCGCGTGCGTGCCGTCCAGTACGCGCAACCGTCCGGAGGGGTTGCGTCGCTGGTGCACCCCGGCGGCGAGCGTCGCCCTGCCGGAGCCGTCCTCGCCGGTGAGCGCGAGCCATTCGCCCCTGGCGCGGGTCGCGTCGACCTCGTGCGCGCATCGCGACCAGGAAGGGGCCGAGCCGACGACCCCCGGCAGGAACATGGGCAGCGGCGGAGTGGTGGTGGCGCCGGTGTCGTCCTGTCCGCCGTCGACGTGCCGGGTGTCGATGAGGTGCACGCTGAGCACGCCGCCCGCGACCTGCCCCTCCCGCGCGCCGGGCACGCTTCTGCTGTACATCCGCACCCTGGTGCCCGTCGACAGCGTCGCCGTCGTCGTCGCCCGTTTTTCCTCGGCCAGTTCCTGACTCGCCCTCGCCAGCAGCAGCGACTGGTCAGCCGGATGCAGAAGCTGGCGGGCGCGGTCGTTCATCATCACGATGTCGTCGTTGAACGCCATCACGATTCCCGTCGTGCGGCGGCACGCTTGCAGATAGGACTGGAACAGCATCAGCTCGCGGACGTTGCTGTGGGCGAGCAGCGCCTGCCTGACCTGTTCGGCCGCCGTCCTCGCGAGCGCGACGAGCAGCCCGCCCGCGTTTCGCCGCCAGCAGGTGAGGTCGACGGCGCCGATGGTCTTTCCCGAGATGGGGTGCTGGATCGGAACTCCCGCGCAGGCGAGGTTTTCCAGGTTCTCGGCGTAGTGCTCGTGCCCGAAGACGTGGGTCGGCTGGCCGTCTTCGAGCGCGGTGCCGATGCCGTTGGTGCCCACGAAGCGTTCGCCGTAGCTGAATCCGGGGACCAGCTCGACCGACTCCAGGTGTGAGCGCAGGTCGCCGTCCCCGGTGCGCTGGGTGAGCACGACACCGCTCTGATCGGTGAGGATGAGACTGATGGGCTGGCCCTTGAGCTGGTCGCCCAGCCGCCGCAACACCGGTTCGGCGCCCCTGATCAGCGGTGTGTCGAGGTCTTGGTCGCCGGTGTAGGGCAGGTCGATCCGGTCGGCTGGCACCTCGAACTCGGCCGAACGCCACCACGAGGCGAGTATCGCCTCGCGGACCCGGTGGGGCTCGACGCTGTGCGAGGTCAAGAACTGGATGCGGGTGCGCGCCAGTCCGTCCTCGTCGGGTCGAACGGTGCGCCCGCTCACCGGCGCGACGTCCACCACGTGGCCTCCTGCCTCTCCCTCGGCTGCGTGCCGTGAGGGACAGCATAGGCGTTGGCCTGCCGGTGGCCTGTCTCAAAATCGAAACCCGCCACGGCGTGGCGAAGCATCCGGGAATTGTCGTGGGAGCCCATCGATTTCGCGAGGTACCGTGCCGGATTCCCGTTGGAAGGCGGGAAAGCGGCGCCGCGCGATTCCACATGGGACAGCTTGCCGGTTTCCGGCAGACCATCGAGTTCCGCACTCGGGTCGGCGAGGTCCGCGTTCAGGAGCGCGAGATCCGCATTCAGGTCGGCGAGGTCCGCATACGTGTTCGGAAGCCGAAAACCGGGACATCGAGGAGGACCGTCATGCCGCAATCGCTCCGGACGACCTGCTCGGAGTGACATCGCCGGTGTGGTTGGTGCGGGTTGTTGCTTCCGGTCGACGTAGTAACGGATTCCACCAAGGCGGCGCGCTCTTCGCACCTCGCTCCCCGCGCAGGTACCCGGATTTCCCTCTCCTGAGCGGAAAACGTCAGCCTGAGCGCAGAACTCGGCGGCCTGAGTGCGGATCTCGGTGACCTGAGTGCGGGACTCGGCGGCCTGAGTGCGGGACTCGCGCAAGGGCGCGGGACTCGCCACGCTCGGCGAGTCCCGCGTACACCGGACCATCACATCTCGATCGGGCGCCCACCACGTTCCCCGCGGACGCCGATGCCGCCCCGCCGAGCACCCACCATCCCCGCCGAGCACCCACCATCCCCGTCGGGCCCTGGCAGACCCACCAGCTCGCGAGCGCCTGGCACATCCCCGGTCAGGCGCCCACGACCCCGTCACCACACGCCAGTCACGACACCCCGGTCACCACGTGCCCGGTCACCGCACGCCCGGTCAGGGGATGTAGACCGCCGCCGCTTCGGTGCCGGCGACCTCGTCGGCGGCCTGCTGGTTGGCCGCGACCAGGTTCCACCCGGTCCGCCTCGGCGCCACCCCTGACGCGTTCCACTCCGCGAGCAGCAGCGCGACCTTCGACTGCATCTCGGTGCGCAGCCGGAGGAACGAATCGGCGGGGTCTCCACCGACCTGCCCCAGCAGCAACCACCATGCCCACGCCGCGGCTCCCGCGTTGGCGACGAAGTCGGGAATCACCGGGATTCCCCGCCGGGTGAGCATGTCCTCGGCTTCGGGCGTCGTCGCCGCGTTGGCGGCCTCGACGACGACCTTTGCCGCGACGTCGCCGACGTTGTCCTCGGTCAGCGCGTAGGAGATGGCCGCGGGCACGAGGATGTCGGCTTCCGTCGCCACAACGGCCGACCTCGGCAGCCGCTGCACCTCGGCGGGAACCCGCGTCCGGTCGATCTCGCCGTAGGCGTCCCTGAGTTCGAGCAGCGCGGGAACGTCGAGCCCGTCCGGGTGGTAGAGCGTTCCGGCCGCGTCGGCGACGGCGACGACGCGCATACCGGCCTCGTGCAGGTACCAGGCCGCGCCGCCGCCCATCGTCCCGATGCCCTGGATGGCGACCGTGGTGCCGGAGGTCTCCCAGCCCCACGCGCTGGCCGCGCCGAGGCATGACTGCGCCACCCCGTAGCCGCCGACGACGTCGCCGAGCAACAACCCGCCCGGCACCGGGGCGTTGAGCCCCGCCCGCACCCTGCGCAACGTGCGCTCGGGATGCGTCGAGCGGCTGATCGCCGCGTGATACGACTGCTGTAGGCCCAGCCTGGCGAACACGTCGTCGATGAGGTGCTGCGGGACTCCGAGGTCTTCGGCGGTCACCCAGTGGTCGTCCAGCCATGGCCGCATCGCCTGGCAGAACCGTTCGAGCACGCCGACGGCCCGTGGATCCTTCGGGTCGAAGTCGATACCGCCCTTCGCGCCACCGACGGGAAGGTTGAACGTCGCCGTCTTGGCGGCCATTCCCCTGGCGAGGTCCTCGACTTCGGTGATCGTGCAGCCCGCTCGCATGCGGGTGCCTCCGGTGGCCAGCCCTGACACCAGCGTGTGCACGACGAGATACCCGTGGGCGCCGGTGACCGGGTCGGTCCAGGTCAACCGCAGCAATGGCTCGCGGCCGTTGGGGTCGGCCTGATCGTGCCCGACGACCGGGCGCTCGCCCACGCCGTCCGGAAGCCCGACCGGGTCGTGCATCGTGGTCACCGCACTCACCTCCGCATCAAGTGTTTCTGCCGTCGTACTCGCCGCCACCACAGTCCGACGGCACGCCTGTGCCCACCGGGCCCACCGCGCGGGATCGGTGTGGAAAGTGTGTGAGCTGCGAGAATCCTGTGTGACCGCCGTGTTGGGGCCGATACTCACAGCCTGAGCCCCAGCCGGTCGTGGCGTCCAGTTAAGGATCATGGACGGTGATGTTCACGCTTCCTGCACAACCCGGTCGTGGGACGGTGAACGCCCCTCGGTTCGCCTACAGCGCGGGGTGGCACGCTACGCATACTCTTGGCCGCATGGAGCTTTCGTTGCAGCGCTTGCGGATGCTTCGGGAGTTGCATCGCAGGGGCACGGTCACCGCCGCCGCCACCGCGTTGCACTACACCGTTTCTGCCGTGTCCCAGCAGCTCGCTCAACTTGAACGGGATGTGGGGGCGAAACTGTTCGAACGACTCGGCCGCCGAGTCCAGCTCACCGACCTGGGGATGCTGCTCACCGAACACGCCGAGGACATCCTCGGTTCGGTCGAGCGGGCGACGCTGGCGCTGGAGGAGGCGCAGGACGCGGTGGCCGCGCGGCTGACGGCGGGGGTGTGGGCCTCGGTGGCGTCGGGTTTACTGCCTTCGGCGCTGACGTCGCTGGCCGCCGAGCACCCCGGCATCCAGGTCAGGACCAAGGAACTGGCCCCGGAGGACACCGCGGGCGCGGTCAGGGACGGGAGTCTCGACTTCTCCTTCGTCATCGACTACTCGGATTACCCCATGCCGTGGGACCCGGCGCTGACGAGGGTCGTGATCGCGGTGGAGCGCCTGCACGCCGCCGTGCCGACGGGGACCGTCCCCGGCGGCACCATCCCGCTGACGGTGCTGGCCGAACACCCGTGGATCCTGGCTGGACCCCGTTCGCATTTCGGCCGCGCGGTCCGGATCGCCTGTCAGCGCAATGGTTTCGAGCCGAAAATCAACCACGAGGTCGGTGAGCAGGCCACCGCGCTCGCGATGGTCGCCGCCGGTCTCGGGGTCACGCTCGTGTCCGATCTCGGGTTGACGCTGAGGCCATCGGGTGTGGACATCCTGAGTGTCACCGAACCGGTCATGCGCACGGTGTCCATCGCCCACAGGGCAGCGGCGGCGCGGCGGCCGTCGCTGCAATTCGTCATCGAGGCGGTGCGGGCCGCCGCCGCCGAGAAAGGGCTCGGCGCGTCGTCGGCGTTACCGTGACCCGGTGTCCGGGTGACACCGGGGGGACCGTGAGCTCGCGTTCGCCCCGTTCCCGCCGTTCCGGACGCGGATCTCGCCGTCCTGGGCGGGGGGCTCGCGCGCACGCGACGGTCAGCGGGTTCGGCGAAAGGACTCCACGATCCGCGAGTAGTTGTCGCCGTCGTGGCCCTCGGCGACGGCCGTGCTCACCAGTTCGAGGGTGTGGTCGGCCAGCGCCGTGGCGACACCGTGGTCCCTGCTCTCGGCGACGAGGTCCGAAACGGACGGAAGGTGGTGCCGCAGCGCGCCGTACTCGGCGGCGTAGTCGGCCCGATCCACCTCTCCCGCGATCGACGGGAACTGCGACAGCATCGCGGTCACCGAGGGACCCGCGTGGTCGAGGAACCGCTCAACGGCAAGGCCCTCGCTGGTGAGGATCGCCGCCGCGTGCAGGAACCCGTTGAGCGCGCCCCACATGGTGCCGTGCACGGCCATCCCGTACAGCACGGGCACTCCGGGATCCTCCGACACGAGGCCCGTCTTCCCGCCGAGCAGCGCCAGCTCGGGCGCCAGCCGCTCGGCGAGGGCAGGCGAGCCGCCGAGGAACACGGTCGTGCCGGGATGACCGATCCCCGGCGCGATGGTCATGAGCTGCCCGTGCAGGTACTCGACGTCGTGGTCGGCTGCCCAGCCCGCGAGGGAACGTGCCTCGGCCGAGGTGCCGTCGGTCAGGTTGAGTACCGCGCGGCCCGTGATGGCCTCGCCTGCCGATTCCAGCAACTCGCGCGCGACGTCGTTGCCCTTGACGTTGACGACGATCAACGGACTCGCTGCCACGGCCTCGGCGACCGTGGCAGCGGCACGCGCCCCTTTCGCCACGAGCGGGCCGGTTCTGTCCCTCGTGCGGTTCCACACCGTCGTGGGGTGGCCGCCGTCGAGGAACGCCGTGGCCAGCGCTGTGCCCATTTCACCGAGGCCGAGGACCGTCACCGGAGTGCGTGCCGTGGTCGTCATGTGTTTCGCCTTCCTTGTCGCTGTGGGACAAGGTCGACGCTACGAAGTGGAGTGGACTCGAGGTCCACGGTTTTCGCCGGGGGCGAACACGGCGAGCGTTCCTGCCGAGGTTCAGCCGAGCACGCCTTCGGCGTGCAACCGGTCGAAGACGATCCTGGTGGCGGCCGAGATCCGGTCGCGGTCGGCGATTCCGAGCCACGCCAGCTCCGCGATTTCCCCGCCCGCCGCGAGTGTTCCGTGATACCTGGCGGTGTAGCAGGACATCCGCACCAGCACGCCGTCGCTTTTGCCGTCGGCGGGTGCCTCGAAGACGCCGGCGGTAGTGGCGCTCGCCGGTGTGATCGTGACGGACAGCTCTTCGGCGACCTCCCTGACGAGGGTGTCGACGTCGCTTTCTCCCTGCTCGCGTTTGCCGCCGGGCAGATAGAACAGGTCCTTTCCCCGCGAGCGCGCCGCGAGGATCCGGCCGTCCTCGATGTGGATCCACGCGACCTTGTCGATCACTCTCGGTGCGGAATCGGCTGGCATTCCGGTGATCCTACGGTGCCGACGTCACGCCCCGGCGAGCGTGCGCGGTGCCGCCGCCGGCACGACGTCCTTGCTCGCGCCGCCGTGGAGCGGGCCGAGCGGTAACGGCGTCGGCAGCAAGCGCACGTAGTCGCTGACCAGCTTCGGCACGCCGAACCGGCCCGGTGGCAACCGGATGAGCAGATGCTCGGCGGCGAGGCGGTCGAGTACCGACTCGGCGGTCGGCACGCCGACACCGGCGAACACCGCGGCCGTTCCAGCCGTGAACTGTGCTCCGCTCCTGCGGGCCAGCAGCCGGAGAACGCGTTGGTCCTTCCGGGGCAGTGACTCGTACGACAGATCGAGCGCCGCCTTCACCGAGCGGCCACCGAGCGCGAGTTCGGCCATCCGCTGTTCGGGGGTGCCCAGCCTGGCGAGGAGATCCGCGAGCCGCCAGGCCGGTCTGACCCGGAGCCTGCGCCCGATCAGCGCCAGCGCGAGCGGCGATCCGCCGCACAACTCCACGAGCCGGGTGGTGGAGGCGGGGTCGCTCTCCACGATGGCGGGAGACAGCATCGTGGTGAGCAGTCGCCGCGACTCCTCTCCGGTGAGGGCGCCGAGGCCGAGGTGGTGGCCGCCGGGCAGGGTCAGTTCCCTCCTGCTGGTGATGAGCACCAGGTTTTCGTTGCCATCGGGAAGCAGTGGCGCGATCTGCCGGCTGTCGGCCGCGTTGTCGAGCACCACGACGGCGGAGCGGTCACGCAGCAGGTTCCGGTACTTGGCCGCGCGGGCGGTGAGGGCGTGCGGGATCTCGTCGTCGCTCAGCCCGAGTGAACGCAGGAACATGCCCAGCACCGCGTGCGGGTCCTCTGGCGGACTCGCCGACCTGCCCCTGAGGTCCACGTGGAGTTGTTGCTCGGCGTAGCGGCCCTCCGCCACCAGTTCGTGTGCCAGTTTCAGCGCGAGGCGGGTTTTGCCCGTCCCGGCCATCCCGGTGATCGCGCAGATCCCCGGTCCGGCGCCCGTGCGGGACAGCTGGTGGCGCAGCGCGGCGAGCTCGGCGGTTCTTCCCACGAAGTCGGAGCTGTCGGCGGGGAGCTGGCGGACGGCGGCCAGCGGTGTTCTGGTGACCGAAGGCAGGTCGTGATGCAACACCCTGCGGTGCGCGGCCATCAGGTGGGGTCCCGGTGGTGTGCCCAGTTCCCTCGCGAGCCGGTCCCGGACGCTGGTGAACACGGCGAGTGCCTCGCTCTGCTGACCGCTGCACAGCAGCGCGATCATCAACGCCGCGTGCAGCTTCTCGTGCAGGCAATCGGCCGTGACGGCGACCCGCAGCGCGGGAAGGGCGGCCTCGGGTGTTCCGGCGGCAGCGGCGGTGGTGGCGAAGCGCAGCACCATGGCCCGCCGTTCCTTCGCGAGCGCGGTGACGGCGGGGTGGTTGCTCAGTACCGGCAGGTCGGCGAGTGGTTCGCCGCGCCACAACGCCGAGGACTCGGCGAACAGCGCGCACGCTGCGGAGGGGTCGCCGCGCCGTCCCGCCAGCTCGGCTTCCGCGCACAACCTCCGGAATCGCAGCAGGTCCAGTCGCTCCTCGTCGATGGAAAGCCGGTAGCCACCGCGAGAGGCGATCAGGACCGGGCCCGTCGTCGCGCTGGGCTCACCCTTGAGGCTGCGCCGCAAGCGCGACATGCGCGAGGGCAGCGAGTCCTCCGTCGCGGCCGGAGCCAGCGGGCCCCACACGGCGGCCACGAGCGCGCTTCTGCTCACCGGGTGGTTTGCCGAAAGGGCGAGCACCGCGAGCAGGGCTTGCTGCCTGGTGGAGCCGAGGTCGAGCGGCTTGCCGCCGAACGTCGCCCGCAGCGGCCCGAGCACGGCTAGCCCGTTCTCGCCTCGCCGTTCGTCCCGTTCCGGTTCGCCTTTCGTCAGCAGCTCCGCCTCGGCGGGGGAGAGCCGCAGCGCGGCTGCCAGCTTGCGGACCGTGCTCCGCCTCGGCGCCTTGACCCTTCCCTGTTCGAGGTCGCGGAGACCGGCGAGACTCAGGTCCGTCAGCCCGGCCAGTTCCCGCTGAGTCACCCCCGCCCGGCGCCGGAAATCCCGCAGGGCGCCACCCACTCCCGGTACCGCCTCGGTCACCGGCACCGGCCGCCTCGGGGCAGGCGAACCCGCTGTGCTCGTCGTGCGTCACTGGCCACCCGGAGAGATTGACGCACCCCGGATAATCAACGGCAACTGAATAGAAAACCCGCTGATCGGGCCTTGACAGCACGTGCGGCCCGGCGACGCGGTGGCCCGGCCGTGATCAATACACTTGACCCGAATCGGACAGGACGGTCATCCGGCGCGGCAGGCTCCCGCGGGCAGGCATGGGGGACTCGACTCCGCGACCGCGGTTGAGAGGAATGACATGGGCGAGCGCACCGACGATGCTCGTGCCTCGGCCGAATCGCTCGCGTTCGGCGTGCTTGGCCCGTTCACGGTACGGCGCGCGGGCAAGCGGGTGGTCCTGCCGAGCGGTCAGACCCCCCAGCTGCTCGCCGTCCTCGTACTCAACCAGGGCAGCCTCGTCAGCCACGAACTGCTCAGCGAGGTGCTGTGGGATGAGGACCCGCCTGCCAGCGCGCGCAAGCTCATCCAGGTCAGGCTCTCCCAGCTGCGCAGACTGCTCGGTGAGGGCGCCGAACTCGTCGGCGGGAGGCAGGGGTACCGGCTGGAGATCCCTTCGGCCGAGGTGGACCTGCACGAGTTCCGGAGGCTCGTCGCCGATGCGGAGCTGGTTCCGCCGGAAGCGGCCGAACCGTTGCTGCACAACGCGTTGCGGCTGTGGCGGGGCGTCGCGCTCGATGAATTGAGCGGCACCGTGAGGGGCGCGCGGATCGTGGCCGGGCTTGAGGAGGAACGGCTCGCCGCCGTCAGCGCGCACGCGGAGGCGGCGCTTGCGACCGGACGGTGCCCCGGCCTGGTGACCGACCTGGCCTCGATCGTCGCCGAATACCCGTTGCGGGAGCGGCTGCGGGCACACCTCATGCGCGCGCTGCACAGGGCGGGAAGGCAGGCGGAAGCGCTGGCCGCCTTCGAGGAGGGGCGGGTGCTGCTCGCGGAAGAACTCGGCCTCGATCCCGGCAAGGAACTGCGCGAGGCGCACGCCGAGATCCTCGAAGGCGACAGCGCGCTCGCCCACCCCGAGGTGGCGCGGCCCGCGACCGCCGGGGCGGTGCCTTCCGTGCCGAGACAGCTGCCCGGTGCCCCCGCTCACTTCGTCGGCAGGCAGGCAGAGTCGGCGGCGCTGATCTCCGCGGCCACCGGCGCGGGGGACGGGCCTGCCCTTGTCGCCGTGCACGGCCAGGGAGGGCAGGGGAAGTCGGCGCTCGTGCTGCACGTCGCCCAGCAGCTCGCCGACTCGTTTCCCGACGGCCAGCTCTACGTCGATCTGCTCGGCTCGACGCCGGGCGCGAGCCCGCTCGCGGCGGAGGACGTTCTGCGCAGGTTCCTCCGTTCCTTCGGGGTCCCGGCCCACGCCGTTCCCCAGGACCCCACCGAATCCTCGGCGATGTTCCGGTCGGCGATCGCGGGCAAGAAGGTATTGGTCGTGCTCGACAACGCGGTGGACAGCGCGCAGGTCGTCCCGCTGCTTCCCGCGGGGCCCGGTACGGCGGTGCTGGTCACCAGCAGGCGGATTCTCGCCACTCTCGACTCGCTGTCCGTCGCGCTGGAACCACTCGCGACGGCCGACGCCGTCGCCCTGTTCGCCAGTCACCTCGACCGTGCCCTCACTCAGCGGGAACGCGGGGCGGCCAAGCGGGTCGCCGAGGTGTGCGGGCACCTGCCGCTCGCCGTGCGCATCGCGGCGGCAAGGCTGCGCGGCAGGCCGGACTGGACCGTGACACACCTGCTCGACCGGCTGGCCGACCAGCGAAGACGGCTGGACGAGCTCGATTTCGACAACCTCGCGGTGCGGTCGAGCATGGAGCTGAGCTACCGCGATCTCGACGACGGAGCGGCCCGCGCGTTCCGGCTGCTGGGGTTGCTGCCGCTGCCGTACGTGAGTCTTCCGGTCGCGGCCGCGCTGCTCGGCCACGAGCCCGACACGGCGGACACTCTGCTGGAACCGCTGGTGAGCGCCCGGCTCATCGAGGTGGCGGCTCCGGGCAGGTACCGGTTGCACGACCTGGTGCGGTTGTTCGCGCTGGAGCGGGCGGAGCGGCACGAGTCGAAGGCCGAACGGGACACGGCCGTGAGCCGGGTACTCGATCACTACCAGGTCCGGCTCAACGAGGCGCACACGCGGCTCAGACCACACAACAGGTCGGCCGAGGACGGCGAGGCGCCACCGGATCACGACGACTCACCCGGTATCGCGGACTACGTGCGGTGGATCAGCGACGAGATCGACAACCTGGTCGCCGCGGCGCGCATGGCCGCGGGGGTGGCCGAACTGGCTCCGAGAGCGCTCTCGATCGCCCACCAGCTCCGGTTGTACCTGTGGGCACAGGAAATGCGCGCCGACGCCGTCGAGATCGCGCACCTCGCCGGAACGGCCGCCGAACGCGTCGGCACCGACGAGGCACTCGATCTGGCGCTGGACGTCCAGGCACTCATCAATCAGCACCTCGGCAGGCTCGGCGAGGCGCACGCGCTCTACACGAGGTTGCTCGACGTGCGCCGCCGGCTCGGCGACATCTCGGGGCAGGGCAGGACGCTCGGCAATCTCGGCATTCTGCTGCGGCACATGGGACGGCTCGACGAGGCCCTGCACCGGCTCGGCGAGGCGGGAGAACTGCTCGACGAGCACGGTCCGGCCGAGGCGAAACCCCTTGTGCTGGCGTGCCTCGCCGACGTCCACCTCCAGGCCGACCGGCCAGAGGAGGGATTGCGGCACGCGGAGCGAAGTCTCGCGCTGTGCGCCGAAACGGATCCGACGTGCGCGGTGTACGCGCTCGTGTCGATCGGTCAGGCGCACAGCCAGCTCGGCGACCTTCCCTCGGCGCTGACCGCGCTGAGCGAGAGCATCACCCTGTGCCGCACCCTGCACCTGCCGCACGACGAGTGGGAAGCGTTGTTGTGCCGGTCGGAGGTACACGTGCGGGCGGGTGAGCCGGACGCGGCGATAGCCGACGCCGAGCGGGTGCTGACCCTGCTCAGCAACCACGGTGACTATTACGCGCAGGGTGCCGCGCACCGGCAGTTCGCCCGCGCCTTTCAGCTCAAGGGTGACGAGCTGGTCGCCGTCGAGCACGCGAGCTACGCGGAGAGCTTGTTCGCCAGCCCCGGTGTCCGCCGCAACCCGCTGCTGGAGCGGTTGCTCGCACGGGAGCGGGCGGACACCGGAGAAAGCCTGGTCTGAGGCGTGTCTGACAATCCCGTTGCCTACCGCGCGAGGCCAGCGCGGCGGCTCGCCGCGTTGTCGGAAGGCCCGAGTACGGCCCGGTACGAGGACCTTCCAGTCCTGCACAGCCTTGCGAGCCACCACGCTGATCCCCGCTCGCACGGCAGAGGATTATCAGACACGCCTTAGTGCAGGAACTTGAGGCCGACCACGCCACCGACGATCAGCACCAGACAGGTGATGCGGGCGGCCGACACCGGGTCGTTCATGGCGACCATGCCGTAGATGGCGGTGCCGATCGCGCCGATGCCGACCCAGATGGCGTAGCCGGTGCCCACCGGAATGGTGCGCAGCGCGTAGGCGAGGCCACCCATACTGATGATCAGCGCCACACCGAACACAATGGTCGGTCCGAGTCTGGTGAACCCGCGCGAAACACTCAACGCGGCGGCCCACACGGTTTCGAAGAGACCGGACAGAATCAAAGCCAGCCAAGCCATTGTCATCCTCCACAGTAATGCGCTCGTAACTACATCACTGCGTCGTCTTGGCTTGACCGGGTACGACGCGCTCGTCCGGGACTGTGTCGTGATTCAGGCTAGCACGCACGCGCGCCGGAGTGCCGGTGATACATCTGACCATGTCCCCGCATGGCCACCGTCCACTGCGGACAACCGGGGCCGGTGATTTCCGGTGGCTGTCGGTCGTTCGGTGGACAGCGCGTTCCGTCGCCCGGTCGTCCCCGCCGCGCCGCGAACCGGTGAGCATCGTGGGGGTGAAGGCGATGACGGTGCGGGCGAGGCGAGCGGAAGACCCACTGCCGCGGTTCGCGGTGCGCGGAGTCGGCGTCGTCGTGGTGGTGCAGACCGCGGTGCTGACGGCGTTGTCCGGCCGCTACGGGTTCCACAGGGACGAGCTGTACTTCCTTGCCGCCGGTGACCGGCTCGCGTGGGGATACGTCGATCAGCCCCCGCTGACCCCGGTGCTGGTGAGGCTCGCGGCCGAGTTGTTCGGCGCGACCGAGCCGGGGGTCAGGGTGGTGTCGACCGTGATGGCGGCGGCCACCATCGCGCTCGTGGCGCTCATCGCGAGAGAACTCGGTGGCGCCGGGGCCGCGCAGACGTTCGCGGCGTTCACCGCGGCGGTTTCGGCGTTGGTGCTCGTCGTCGGGCACATGGTGTCGACGACGACGGTCGACCTGCTGTTGTGGCTGGTCGTCGCACTGCTGCTGATCCGGTTGCTGCGAACGGGCGACCAGCGGTGGTGGCTTGCGGTGGGGGCCGCGGTCGGCGTGGCGTTGCTGAACAAGTGGCTTGTGTTGCTGCTGGTGTTCGCGGTGGGACTCGCGCTTCTGCTCGTGGGCCCGCGATCGGTGTTGCGCGGCAGGCTCCCGGTCGCCGGAGCCGGTGTCGCCCTGGTGATCGCGGCTCCGGCCCTGGTGTGGCAGGCGCGGCACGGCTTCCCTCTGCTCACCGTCGCGGGCGGGATCAGCGCCGACGACGGTACCGAGAACCGGATCATGTTCGTACCGCTGCAAATCGCCTATCTTTCGCCGGTTCTGGTCCCGGTGTGGATCGCGGGCATGGTGCGGTTGTGGCGGGAGCGGGGCCCGCGGTCGCCGCGAGCGCTGGCGTTGGCTTACCCGCTGCTGGTGGCAGTCCTGCTCGTGGTGGGAGGCAAGCCGTACTACTCGATCCCGTTGTTGCTGGTGTTGCTCGCCGCCGGAGCCGAGCCGACGGTGAACTGGCTGGATCGCGGGCGAAAGACGGCGCGCCGGATCGCCGTCTCCCTGCCCGCCGTGCTCGCGTGTGCCGGATCGGTTGTCGTGGCACTGCCGGTGCTGCCGGTCGCGGTACTCGACGGCCCCGTGCTCGCGATGAACAAGGAACAGGGGGAGCAGGTGGGCTGGCCCGAGTTCGTCGCGACGGTGGCGGAGGTGTGGCGGACGATCCCCGCCGACAGCAAGGAAACGGCGACGATATTCACCGCCAACTACGGTCAGGCCGGTGCGATCGAACAACACGGTTCCGCGCACGGACTGCCGGTGCCCTATTCCGGTCATATGTCCTATGCGGACTGGGGCCCTCCTCCTGACCGGCGGGACGGCCCGGTCGTGCTGGTCGGTGCCGCGCCGGGCGGTCGCGTGGCGAGCGCCTTCACCGGCTGTGAACTCGCCGCCGTCCACCACACTCCCGGCGGGGTCGGCAACGACGAGGACGGCACCGCCATCATGCTGTGCGCGGGAACCACCCGGCCGTGGTCGAGTATGTGGCCCTCACTGCGGCACTTCTACTGACCCCGCTCAGGATCCAGCCTTCGGGATGATGAGCCACAACACCAGGTACAGCAGGAACTGCGGTCCGGGGAGCAGGCAGGACACCACGAACACCAGCCGCACGGTGCTCGTCTTCCAGCCGTAGCGTTCGGCGATCCCGGCGCAGACACCGGCGATCATGCGGTTGCTTCGTGAACGGGTCAACGCTGTCATGTCACCACAGTGCGCCATCGGCGGTCGCGCGGCATCGGTGACAACCCTGACTTCCTCCCGGAAAACCACGCCGGTGACAGCGGCCACAGGACTCACATCGGTCACGACTGACCCTGCGCGGGTATGCAGGCCGCCGGGTCGGTCGTGAGCGCGGGATCGTCGCGGGGCACGGACGTCACGTTGACCCGGTTCACGGTGCGTGCCTTGCCATCCGGTGTCACGTGGTAGGTCGTCCTCGTGCCCGTGTACGTGGCGGTGTCGCTCGCCGGATCGTCGATGAGCGCCTTGACGCCGATCAGATCGCGGCCACTGCTGCCAGGGTTGAGCGGGAGGCAGCCGTAGCCGGTGACGGCGGCGATGCCGCCACCTTCGAACAGCCGCAGCCGGCCGCCGTTCGTCGTCGTGACCGGGAAGATCTTCGTTCCCGTGACGTCGTAGGCCCACACGTTGAGGGTCAGTGTGTTCGCGCCGACCGATTCGGCGACGACGATCTCGTCCTGCTTGTCGCCGTTGAGGTCGACGGGACGTGGTGGTTGCAGCGGCATCGAGGTGTCGCCTTCGAAGGTCATCTCGGCCGAGCCGCCGCTCGCGAGCCGGAAGGTCAGGGTCTGGTTGTTCGCGGAGGCTTCCTTCAGCACGACGTCGTCGGGTTCCCCGTCTCCGTCGATGTCGGCCTTGGCCGTGCGGGTTTCCCCGTCTTGCCCCTGTGCGGGGGGCAGTGCCGTGAACGATGCGGCGGCAAGGGTGACGCAGGCGAATCCGGCGGCCACCAGGCGTGACGCGACGCGCATGTCTCCCCCGATCGGGTTGCGGTCCCGTGGTTCGCGCACAAGGCGGCGAGCCAGCGGGCTGACATACGTCAGCTATGCCCGTAGCGATCGCGGTCAAACGCGGTGGCCGAAAGTCGGCTCCGCACCTCCCGGTGGACTCACCCTGCGTCGTGGTCGTCGTGGCCGAGTTCCTTCGCGAACCAGTGTTGCGCGTAGGGGCCCTCGCTGAAGGGCTCGACCTCCCCGTACCCGTGCTTCGCGTAGAGGCCCCTCGCCTCGACGAGATCGGAACGGGTGTCGAGGCGCAGCAGCGTCACGCCGTGCCGCCGGGCCAGGCGTTCCGTCTCGTGCAGCAGGAGCCCGCCGAGCCCGCGCCCCCGCGCGTTCTGGGCGACGTAGACGCGGGTGAGTTCGCCGGTGCCGCCGGCGAGCAGGCGCAATCCCGCGCAACCGAGGACGGTCTCGCCGTCGAAGGCCAGCAGCAGAAGGCCGTGCGGCGGGACGAGATCGTCGCTCGGCTCCTCCAGCATGGCCGCGTCGGTCTCGGCCTCGCTCACCGGCCGCCCGTGGTACCTGCTGCCGATGTCGTCGAAATAGGACCGAAGGATCCGTTGCGCCACAACCGAACCGGGCTCCACCGGCCTGATGTCGATGCGGCCGGTGTTGGCGGTGCGCTCGGTGGGGCCGGTGAGCGCGGTGTGCCGGGTGGGGCCGGTGCCGCCGGTCATCGGTCGCCTGGAGAGCCCAGCGCGAGTTCGAAGCACACCCTGTCCTGCCCTTCACCGTCGTAGTCGCTGTGCACCGTGACGTCGTCGGTGTTGCCGGTGTCGTCGGCATTGTCGACGGTCCGGTCGCCGGGCAGCAACCGAAATCCGAGCGCGCGGTGGAAGGCTATGGAACCGGTGTTGCCTGGTGAGGTCACGGCGTGCACGACCAGCTTGCCCGCCCGTTCGGCCGCCGCGAAGAATTGGCGGTACAGAGTGCGCGCGATGCCGAGGCCGCGCCGCTGAGGATCGACGCCGACGAAATGGATATAGGCGACATCGGGCTGGTCGGCCGAGTGGAAACCGACGAGGAAACCGGCCACCGTTTCGGTACCGTCGTCGTCCTCGGCGAGGGCGACGAGGCTGGTGCCCGCGAAGTGTTGCAGGAACAGCTTCGGCAACAGCAGGGACAATTCCCTTGCCTGCTCGGGAGTTCGCGAATCGCCCCACCAACGCTGGACGCTGCCGACCATGACGGGGTGGTCGCTGGTCAGGGCCTGGCGGAGCGTGATCGTCATCAGTCGGTTTCCCTTCGCTGGTCTTGTCCGGTTTGTTCTCGGGTTTCCGTTGTCGGCCGAACCCCGGGAGGAAGTCCGCCGTGTGCTGCGGACTCCGCGACGAATTCGAGCAGGGTGGCCCTGAACCGCAATGCTGCGTGGGTCGGCGCCGCGTCCGTGCGGTGCACCAACGCGATCGTCCTTGTGATGTCCGGTTCGGTGAGCCGGGTACCGGTGAGCGCTGGCCGTCCACTGAGCACCATGCTCGGCACGATCGCCACCCCCAGTCCTGCCTCGACGAAGCGCAGTACGGCATCCATCTCACCACCCTGCACCGCGAGCCGTGGTTCGAAACCGGCTTCGCGGCAGGCGTGCAAGGTCGTCTCGCGTAGATCATATCCGCGCCGGAACATGACGAGCGGCTGGTCGCGCAGATCGCGAAGGCGGATCGTCTCGTTCCGGGCGATCGGACTTCCTTCCGGTGCCGCGACCATCAGGCTTTCCCGCAAGATCGGCACGGTCGTGAGCGCGGGCTGATCGCCTTTCGTCGGCACGGTCACCAGCGCGAGATCCAGTTCGCCACTGCCGACGAGGCCGACGAGATCTCGGGACCCGTTTTCCTCGACGACGAGTTCGACACCGGGATAACGCGTGTGGAACCGCCGCAGCACCTCGGCGAGCACCGTCGCGCACAGGCTCGGAGTCGCGCCGACCCTGACCCTTCCCTTGCGCAGCCCCGTCAGTTCGCCGACCGCGACAGCGGCGGTGTCGACGTCGGCGACGATGCGGGTCGCGATGGGCAGCAGCGCCTCGCCCGCCGGGGTGAGGGAGACATTGCCTCTCGTGCGGCTGAACAACGGCGAGCCGAGTTCCTCTTCGAGCGCGTGGATCTGCTTGCTCAATGAGGGCTGCGCCACATAAACCCGTTCCGCCGCTCTGGTGAAGTGCCGGGTTTCGGCGACGGCCAGGAAATATCTGAGCTGCTGCAAGGTCATGGCGTGCCTCCGTGGTTCCCGGCAGCATAGCCGGAGGCTATCGGGTCGAGGTTGATCATGTATTGGACGTCGCTTTTCCGCGCTGCCTACCGTCGCCTCGTGACCTCGACCGAACTCGCGCCTTCGCGTCCTTCACGGCCCCCGCGAAAACCCCGCGTTCCGCGCACCACGCTGGGACGCCTGTGGTCCTCGACCGTCGGCAAGAAGGCGGTGCTCGCCGTGACGGGCGGCGCGATGCTGCTTTTCGTCGTGGCGCACATGCTGTCCAACCTGAAGGCGTTCGTATCGCCGGAAAGTCTCGACGGCTACGCGTTGTGGCTGCGCACGTTGCTCAGCGGGGCGCTGGGGCACGAAGGTCTTCTGTGGATCGCCCGCACCGGGCTGCTCGTGTGCGTGGTGTTGCACGGAACGGCCGCGGTCCAGCTCGCGAGGCGCGCGCGAGGCGCGAGGGGGCAGCGATATCGAGTGCGGTCGAAAGTCCAGGGTTCCTACGCCGCGAGGACGATGCGCTGGGGTGGCGTGATTCTCGTCCTGTTCATCGCATATCACATTCTCGACCTGACGACGGGGCATCTCAATCCGCATGGCGTCAGCGGAGAGGTCTACCGCAACGTGGTCGCCGACTTCCAGCTCTGGCCGGTGACCGCGCTCTACACGCTGGCTGTACTCGCGCTGGGCCTGCACATCAGGCACGGCGTGTGGAGCGCGCTGCACAGTCTCGGGGCCGCGACCGCGTCGCGGCAGCGCGCGATCCGGCTGAGCGCCATCGCCGTGGCCACCGCGATCACGGTCGGCTACCTGTCCGTCCCGTTCGCCGTCCAAACCGGATTGCTGAGGTGAGCGCCATGTTCACGGTCGGAGCACCACTCGTCGATGGTGCCGTCCCCGAAGGCCCCGTCACGGAAAGGTGGGAGCGGCGCAGGTTCTCCGCGCGCCTGGTCAACCCGGCCAACCGCAGGGCGCGATCGGTGATCGTCGTCGGCACCGGGCTCGCTGGCGGTTCGGCCGCGGCCACCCTCGCCGAACTCGGCTACCAGGTGACCTCACTGTGCTATCAGGACAGTCCGCGCAGGGCGCACAGTATCGCGGCGCAGGGTGGTATCAACGCGGCGAAGAATTACGCCGGCGATGGCGACAGCGTGTGGCGGCTCTTCTACGACACGGTCAAGGGCGGTGACTTCCGCTCCCGTGAGTCCAATGTGTACCGGCTGGCCGAGCTGAGCACCCGGATCATTGACCACTGCGTGGCGCAGGGGGTTCCGTTCGCCAGGGAGTACGGGGGCCTGCTCGACACCAGGTCGTTCGGTGGAGCGCAGGTGTCGCGCACGTTCTACGCGCGGGGTCAGACCGGGCAACAGCTGCTGCTCGGTGCCTACCAGGCCATGGCGAGGCAGATCGACGCGGGCCGGATCACGATGCTGCCGCGCACCGAGATGCTCGATCTCGTCGTCGTGGAGGGCAAGGCGAGGGGCGTCGTCGTGAGGGACCTCGTCAGCGGAGAGGTCTCGGTGTTGCTCGCCGACGCGGTCGTTCTCGCCACCGGTGGCTACGGCAACGCGTTCTTCCTTTCCACCAACGCGAAAGGCTGCAACGCCACGGCGTTGTGGCGAGCACATCGCAGGGGAGCGTTGCTGGCGAATCCCTGCTACACGCAGATTCACCCGACCTGCATTCCGGTCAGCGGCGAGCATCAGGCGAAGCTGACGCTGATGAGCGAGTCGCTGCGCAACGACGGCAGGGTGTGGGTGCCGCGCGAGGCCGGTGATCCCAGGGAGCCGGGAAACATCCCCGAGGAGGAACGCGACTACTACCTCGAACGAGCCTATCCGGCGTTCGGGAACCTCGTTCCCCGCGACATCGCCTCAAGGGCGGCGAAGAACGTGTGCGACGCGGGGCGCGGCGTCGGTCCCGGTGGCCTCGGCGTCTACCTCGACTTCGCCGACGCGTTGCGGCGGCTGGGAAAACCGGCCGTCGAGGCCAAGTACGGCAACCTCTTCGAGATGTACGAGCGGATCACCGGCGAGGATCCCTACCAACGGCCGATGCGCATCTTCCCCGCAGTGCACTACACCATGGGCGGCCTGTGGGTCGACTACGACCTGCAGAGCACGATCCCCGGGCTGTTCGTCATCGGTGAGGCCAACTTCTCCGACCACGGTGCCAACCGGCTCGGCGCCAGCGCGCTCATGCAGGGGCTCGCCGACGGGTACTTCGTGCTGCCCACGACCCTCGGCGACTACCTCGCGCGCGGCCCCTTCCCCGAGGTGGAACGAGATCATCCCGACGTCGTGGCCACCGCGTCGGCCGTCGAGCGGCGGCTCACCGCGCTGCTCGACGTCAAGGGCACCCGCAGTGTCGATTCCTTCCACCGCGAACTCGGCCACCTGCTGTGGGACCACTGTGGAATGGAACGCACGGAATCCGGTCTGCGCAAAGCGCTGGAGCACATCCCGCAACTGCGCGCCGAGTTCTGGCGTTCGGTCATGGTTCCCGGAACGGCCGAAGGACTCAACCCATCGCTGGAGAAAGCGGGCAGGGTCGCCGATTTTCTCGAACTCGCCGAACTGATGTGCCTCGACGCGCTGCACCGCGAGGAATCCTGCGGAGGACATTTCCGCGCCGAGAGCCAGACCGGCGAAGGCGAGGCCCTTCGCGACGACGACCGCTTCGGTTACGTCGCGGCATGGGAGTTCACCGGGACCGGCGAGCCACCAGTGCTGCACAAGGAAACCCTCGCGTTCGACAACGTGCGGCCGTCTCAGCGCAACTACAAGTAGAGGAGTCAACGGTGCGATTCACGGTCCGCGTGTGGCGGCAGCGGGAGGAGAACTCGCGGGGCGCGCTCGTCGACTACGCCGTCGAGGACGTCTCGCCCGACATGTCGTTGCTCGAAGTGCTCGACCAGCTCAACGAGCGGCTCACCTCGGAAGGCGAGGAGCCGGTCGCCTTCGACCACGATTGCAGGGAAGGCATCTGCGGCATGTGCGGCATGATGATCAACGGCGTCGCGCACGGGCCGCAACGGGCCACGACGGCGTGTCAGCTGCACATGCGGCACTTCACCGACGGCCAGACCATCACCATCGAACCGTGGCGCTCCAGTGCGTTTCCCGTGCTGAAGGACCTCGTCGTCGACCGGTCGGCGCTCGATCACATCATCGAGGCAGGGGGCTACATCAGCGCGCAGGCGGGCGCGGCTCCCGACGCGCACGCGATGCCCGTGCCCAAGCGCGACGCCGATCGTGCTTTCGCCGCTGCGGCCTGCATCGGTTGCGGCGCGTGCGTCGCCGCCTGCCCCAACGGCTCGGCGATGTTGTTCACCTCGGCGAAAGCCACGCATCTCGGCCTGCTGCCGCAGGGGCAGCCTCAGCGCTATACGCGCGCCGAGAACATGATCGCCGCGCACGACGACCTCGGCTTCGGCGGTTGCACCAACACCGGCGAGTGCACCCAGGTGTGCCCGAAGGGCATTCCGCTGGAGACCATCGCGCGATTCAACGCCGACGTGTTGTCCTCGGCGCTGCGTGACCATCGCGACGAGGACTGACCTAAGGCAGAGACTTATCAGACACGCCTTATGGCCGCGGTGCCGCTATCGTCTACGGCGTGACGAGCGCACGCAAGATCCATCGCGGTGACCCCGAGCGCGCGGGCTGTCCCGTCGGCAAGGGGGAGGACGGCGTCTGGCGGGTTTCCGGCTATACCGCGGGCCGCGCCGTACTGCGCAGCGCCGACACCGTGCAGGCTGGGCTCGGGATCGAGAGCGTGGAGAAGCTTCCCGCTCGGATCCGCAGGCCCGTGCTGTACCGGGACGGCAAGGAACACCGCGAGCACCGGCGGCAGACGGCGCGGTACTTCACTCCGCGCAGGGTCGACGAGCGCTACCGCTCGGTGATGATCGATGTCGCGGAGGGACAGCTCGCGACGCTGCGCGCGCGGGGAAGGGCCGAACTGGCCGATTTGAGCTTCCACCTCGCCATCGAGGTCGCCTGCGCGGTCATCGGGCTCACCGACAGCAAACCGGGAATCAAGGACCGGCTCGAAAGCTTCTTTCCCGAGAAAATCGGCAAACCGGGCCTCACCAGTCCGCACGGGCTGTACTGGCTGGTGCGGCACAACGCGAACTGGCTGCGTTTCTACCTGGCCGACGTCCGCCCCGCGGTGAAGCGGCGGCGGAAGCGGCGCCGCGACGACCTGCTCTCCCACCTGATCGACGAGGGCTGCAACGCGGGGGAGTTGCTCGGCGAATGTCTCACGTTCGCGGCGGCGGGGATGATCACCACCCGCGAGTTCGTCAACGTCGCGGCGTGGCACCTGTTCACCGACGACGCGCTCGCCGCGCGCTACCGGGAGGCCGACGAAGCGGGGCGGATCGAGATCCTGCACGAGATCCTGCGACTGGAGCCGGTCGTCGCGAGTCTGCGCAGGCGCACGACGGCACCGCTGCCGGTTCCCGTCAACGGCGCTGATGGCCCCGACGGTGGCGATGTGGTCATCGTGCCCGAGGGGGAACTGATCGACGTCGAGGTGAGTCTCGCCAATCTCGACGAGGCCGCCGTCGGGGCAGATCCACTCGCGATGTGCCCGGGAAGGCCACTGGGACCGGGTGCCCCCGCCATGGGACTGTCGTTCGGCGACGGGGCGCACAAATGTCCCGGTTCCTCCATCGCCATTCTCGAAACCGACGTCTTTCTCAGCAGGCTGATGGCCATTCCAGGGGTGCGGATGGTCGCACCGCCCCGGGTCTCCATCGCGGAGGCGATCGGCGGCTACGAACTGCGTGGCCTCGTCGTCGAGACAGGCTGAAGTCACCCGCTGCCCTCCATGGCGCGAGGTGCGGTTCGCTGCTCACCAGTGGTTCCCACGAAGTGAGAAAGTGAGGCCGCGCTTGTTGGTCGGCGTCGATTCTTGCCAAGCTCACCGGCACCGCATCGGCCGCGGTGATTCCGGCGAGAGGGGAAGCGGCATGGCGCACCAGGGCGACGTCGAGGAACCAGGGCTGAGCGCGCGGCGGGCGATGCATTCGCGGCGGGCCGCGTTGCGCATCGCGGCCGGAACCGGTGTCGCCGCGCTGGCGGCGCCCACCGTGGCAAGGGCGGCGACGGCGGGGCAGCCGCCCGGCGGCCCGATCGTGAAACCGTTGCCGCCGGAGTTGTTCATCGTCCACGGGAGCAACGCCGAGACGCGGTGGTCGGCCCTGCGCCATGTCGGGAACATCGTGCCCGCCGACCGGTTCTTCGTTCGCAACCACACCAGGACGCCGCGCATCGATCCCGGCGCGTGGCGGTTGCGGCTCTTCGGTACGGGGCTCGCCGGAGGTCCCTTCGAGCTGAGCCTCGCCCAGCTCAAGGCGCTGCCATCGGAGACGATCACCGCGCGCATCGAGTGCGCGGGCAACGGCCGCGGCTTCTTCGAAACCCAGCAGAACCAGCCCGTTCCCGGAACTCCGTGGCGGCTCGGCGCGGTCGGGGTCGCCAGGTGGCGCGGGGTGCGGTTGGCGACGGTCTTGCGCGCGGCGGGGCTGACGCGCGGGGCCGTCGACGTGATGCCGTCCGGACTCGACGATGAGTACATTGTGGATGGCGTGAACCTCGGGAGGGTCCGCCGTCCGCTGCCCGTGCGCAAGGCGCTGAACGACGTCCTGCTCGCCTACGAGATGAACGGCGAACCGCTGCCGCCCGATCACGGATTTCCCGTGCGCGTCGTCGTTCCCGACTGGATCGGCATCGCCTCCGTCAAGTGGGTCGGTGCGATCGAGGTGTCGGCGACCCCGTTGCGCTCACCCTGGAACACCCGCTACTACCGGCTCTTCGGCCCGGATTACCCGGAGGAGGGGACCCTGCTGACGCGGCAGAACACCAAGAGCGCGTTCGAACTCGATCCGCATACCGAGTTCGGCGTGGGAAGGGATCACGTGTTGCACGGCAGGTCCTGGTCGGGTACCGGGGGAGTGGCGAGGGTCGATGTCAGTGCCGACGGTGGTCGTACGTGGTCGAGGGCGATCCCCAGAGCGATCCGCGACGACGGCTGGCATCGCTGGAGTTACCGGTGGCGGCCGAGGCGCCCCGGCTCGTACACGCTGAGCGCGCGAGCGCTCGACATCGAGGGCAACGCGCAGCCGCTGACGGAGCCGTTCAACACCGAGGGATACCTGTTCGGCGCGGTCGCCGCCCTGCCAGTGGCCGCCAGCTGAGCCGAGCCGCCGCGCGAGTCCCCCGCCCAGGACGCCGAGATCCGCACTCAGACGCGCGAGATCCGCACTCAGAATGCCGAGATCCGCGCTCCGGCCCGCGAGATCCGCGGCATCCTCCTGGGCACCGCCGTCACGATGAGCACAGGGAGCGCCGTGGCCTCGCGCCTCCGGCGATCCGGTGTGGTCGGCCGGTCTGGTCAGTCGCCGCCGTTTCCTTGCGGCGCGGTAGTTCCGTTCCACCGGAAGGGGTCGTCTTCCAGGGCTGGGCGATCCCAGTGGCCGCGGTTCGCGGCGGCCTCGTAGGTGGCGTGAAGGAACTCGGCGACGGCGCGGTCGGGGTCGGGTGCGGTGCGGGCAGCCTCGTAGGGCAGCAGGAATTGCTGGTACTCGGTGCTGAAGTACGCGCCGTCGGGACCGGCAGGCTGCTCGGCGAACCCGTCGGGTTCGGGGTAGGCGTAGGAATAGAAGGCGCCTTCTTCTCCACCGCCTGGCCAGAATCCGCAGCTGGACAGTTCCCGGGAGTAGCCCTCGACCATGACCCAGTCGCCGCAGTTGGGCACTCCGCCCGGATGCGGAGGAGCTGATCGCCCGGAGAAGCGGGTGCAGGCGAGATCCATTCCGCCCCAGAAGAAGTGCACCGGGCTGACCTTGCCGACGAAGTGCGACCGGAACTCGCCGATCACCCGGTTCGCTTGCAGCAGCTGCCGCCAGAACAGCGCGGCGGCCTCGCCGTCGTAGGAGGCGTGGGTGTGGTCCTCTGCGAACGGGATCGCGGGCTCGACCTCGTTGGGGTGCGGCCGGATCGACGCCTCGATCCCGAGCTGGCCGAGCAGGTCCAGGATCCGGGTGTAGAACTCGGCGACCGGCATCGGCCGCAGCGGCAGGCTCCGGACGCCGCCATCGCTGCTGCGGATCTCAAGCTGGTGGCCGATGAAGTCGAACTCGATCTCGAAGGCCCCGGTGCGGTGCGGAATCGCCGACGTCGTCAACCCGCGTGGGCTGACATAGAGGGTCACCTGCCACCAATGGTTGAGCAGGGGAGCTTTGGCCATGCGGATCTTGCCGACGATCTGGGTCCACATATGCAGGGTCTCGCGGGTGGGGGTCCAGTCCGAGACTCGCAGGCTCGGCCAACTCGTTGTCATCGGTTCTCACATTCCTGAGGCGGTGGTCGTCGTGTCTTTCGGATGGTTCGGTCGCGATGTGGTGTTCATGTCGTCTCGGTGAGGATGTCACGGACCATGGGAATGACCTTGGATCCATAAAGCTCGACGGCCCGCAGGCGGGCGCTCGCCGACTGCGAGCCACTGGTATAGACCAGATCGAACCTGCCGACGTCGAGTGTACGGACGGTGCGGGCAATCTTATGGGCGACGGTTTCCGGGGAGCCGACGTACAGCGAGCCGTGTTCGAGATCGGCGGCGTACTCCTCCTGGCGCAACGGTGGCCAGCCGCGCTGGGCGCCGATGCGGTCGCGGATGACCTTGTAGCGGGAGTAGTGGAGTTGTCTGGCCTCGTCGTCGGTGTCGGCGATGAAGCCGGGTGAGTGCACGCCGACCGGCCACGCGGTGGTGGCGAACCGGTCGGTGGAGCGACGGTAGAGCTCGATGAGCGGGGCGAACCGTGCGGGCGGGCCGCCGATGATGGCGAGCATGAGCGGCAGGCCGTGGCGGGCGGTGCGGGTGATCGACTGCGGTGAACCGCCGACACCGACCCAGGTGGTCAGGCGGCCGGAGTCGGTCTTGGGGTACACGTCAGCGTGCTTGAGCGGGGCGCGCACGGTGCCGGTCCACGTGACCGGTTTTTCAGCGAGAAGCCGGGCGAACAGGTCGAGCTTCTCCTCGAAGAGCACTTCGTAGTCGGCGAGGTCATATCCGAACAGGGGAAACGACTCGGTGAACGAGCCGCGCCCGAGGATCACCTCGGCCCGGCCCGAGGAGATCGCGTCGAGGGTGGAGAAGCGCTGGAAGACGCGCACGGGGTCGTCGGAGCTGAGCACGGTGACGCCGGAGCCGAGGCGGATGCGGGAGGTGCGGGTGGCGATACCGGCGAGCACGGTTTCGGGGGTGGAGATCGCGTAGTCGGGCCGGTGATGCTCGCCGAGCGCGATGGCGTCGACGCCGAGTTCGTCGGCGAGGGCCGCCTCGGTGACGACCTGGCGGATCGCCTCGGCGTGGGAGACGGGGGCGCCGGAGTCGTCTTCGGGGATGTCACCGAAGGTGCCGAGGCCGAGCACGAGATCGCTCACTGGTTGCTCCTGGAGGTGGATGATCGTCGACGAGCCAGGGCCCGCGCCGCTACGCGAAGGAGGTGGCGCCGGCCGCGCCACTCCGGTTGTTGACGCATCCACATTTACGGACTTTTAGATGACGTGTCAACATCGCTGATACGCTCGGCGAATGGGTGAAACGCGCTGGCTCGACGAGCGGGAGGCGCGCGCGTGGCGCGGGTTGATCGGCGTGCAGCAGCGGCTGCTCGCGGTGCTGGAGCGTGAGCTGGTTCAGGATGTAGGGCTGTCCGGGGCGGAGTACACCCTGTTGGTGCCGCTGTCGGAGGCGCGGGGCGGCGTGTTGCGCGCGCGCGATCTCGGTCGGCTGGTCGGCTGGGAGCGCAGCCGGGTCTCCCACCAGGTCACCCGGATGGCGAAGCGGGGCCTGGTTGTCAGGGAGGAGTGCGGCGAGGACGCGCGCGGGTCGATGGTCCGGCTCACCGACACCGGCTGGTCGTCCATCGTCGCCGCCGCCCCGGCACACGTGGCCGCCGTCCGGCGGTACTTCGTCAGCGTGCTTACCGACGCCGAACTCGATGTCATCGGGCCAGCGCTCGAACGGGTCCTCGACCGGCTCCCCGGCATCGACGAATGACCGGCCCGCGAACACCGGCGACGCCACGCCACGGCGTGACGATCGGCGTTGCCACTCGTGCGCACCGGCCACAAAGCGGCGCCGGCCCCCGCCCGCGAGGACAGGAGTCGGCGCCGCCTTCTCGTTCGCGTTACCGGTTGCCCGCGAGAGCCTTCTCGTTCTCGCGCGCGGTGTCGTTCTTCTCGGTGAGCGCGGTGCCCTCGACGTCGAGCACCGGCAGCCAGCGCAGCCAGCCCGGCAGCCACCACGCGCGGTCGCCGAGCAGTGCCAGCGCGGCGGGTACGAGCACCATCCGGACCACGAAGGCGTCCACGAGGATGCCGACCGCCAGCGCGAAGGCGATGGACTTGATCGTCGCGTCGCCCGAGGGCACGAAGCCGGCGAACACCGAGAACATGATCAGCGCCGCGGCCACGACCACGGGGGCGGCCTGCCGGAAGCCCATGGTGACGGCGTCCTTGGGCGAGCGTCCGTGGTGGTATGCCTCGTGCATCCGGGACACCAGGAAGACCTGGTAGTCCATCGCGAGCCCGAACAGGATGCCGATCACGATGATCGGGGTGAGGCTGATCAGCGGTCCGGTGGAGTCGAGGTTCACCGCGTCGGCCAGCCAGCCCCACTGGAACACCGCGACCGTGGATCCGAGTGAGGCGCCGATGGTCAGCAGGAAGCCGAGCACGCCGATCAGCGGCACGAGCAGCGATCGGAATACCAGCACCAGCAGGACCAGTGCCAGGCCGACGACCACGGCCAGATAGACGGGCAGCGCCTCGTCGACGGTGCGGGACACGTCCACGCTCACCGCTGTCGAGCCGGTGACGTATGTCTGCGCGCCGTCCACAGTGGACAACTGGTCGCGCAGGTCGTTGACGAGCTGCTCGGTCTCGGCGGTCGCGGGGCCAGACTCGGGGATGACGTTGAGCAGCGCGGCGGTGTTGTCCGCGTTCGGCATCGCGGGGGTGACCAGATCGACGTCGCGGAGTCCGGAGATGGCACCGGAGGCCTGCGTGGCCTGCTGCGCGGCGTTGTCACCCTCGAACAGCACCACGAGCGGGCCATTGACGCCCTCGCCGAAGCCGTCGGCGAGCAGCTGCTCGGCCTTGGCCTGCGTCGAGCCTTCCTGGGCGACCGGTACGAGCGTGGTCTGCATGGAGGCCACCGGGATGGCGACGGCGCCCAGCGCGAACACCGACACCAGCAGCGACACCACGCGGTGCTTGGTCACACCGTTGATCCAGCCGCGGTAGAAGCCACGCTCGGCGATCTCGCCTTGTTCGGTCGCGGCCGAGCGCTGCTTGCGGGGCAGCGCCCGGTGGCCGAGGAAGCTGAGCACGGCCGGCACGAGTGTGATCGCGATCAGCACGGCGACGACGATGGTCGCCGCGGCGGCGATACCCATCTGCGTCAGGAACGGGATGCCCGCGACGGCGAGACCAGCCAGCGCGATGACCACCGTGATGCCCGCCGTGACCACGGCCGAACCGGCGGTGCCCACCGCCGTGCCGATGGCGGTGCCGACGTCGGCGCCCAGCCGCAGTTCCTGGCGATAGCGGTTGATGATGAACAGGGCGTAGTCGATGCCGACAGCGAGGCCCAGCATCGTGGCGAGGATCGGCGTCGTCGAGTTGAGCTCGGTGAAGCCGGTGACGATCGTGATGCCGAGGACACCGATGCCCACGCCGACGGCGGCGGTGAGCAGGTTCATCCCCGCGGTGATCAGCGTTCCGTACGTCAGCGCGAGCACCAGCAGCGCGATGACCACACCGATGATCTCGGCGGCGCCGCCGATCTCGGGGGCCTGCTGTGAGATGTCGCCGCCGATTTCGACCGTCAGCCCTCCGGTGCGCGCGTCGGCGGCCGCGGCCGACAGCGCGTCGCGTTCCTGCGCCGAGACCTCACCGGGACCGGCGTCGTAGGTCACCGTGCTGTAGGCGGTGGTCTGCTCCTGGTTGACGGCGGGAGCGTTCGGGTCGAGCGGGTCGGTCGCCGACGTCACGCCTGGCAACGTGTTCAGTTCGGCCACGAGTTCGCCGATCCGCCCCGCGTTCTCCGGCGTCGTCAGCGTCTGGCCCTCTGGCGCCTGCACCACCACGCGGGCGGAAGCGCCACCACCGGAGCCGAACTCCTGCTGGATCTTCTCCATCGCGGTGGTCGATTCCTGACCGGGGATGGAGAAGGAGTCGGAGGTGTTGCCTGCCAGGGTCACGGCGCCGAGAGCCGATCCGGCGAGCACCGCCAGCCACAACAGGACGACCACCAGCCTGCGCCGGTGGGCGCCCATGCCAAGTCGGTACAACAGCTTTGCCATGCGGAATCAGGCCTCCACCTGAGCGTGGTCGGTTGAAGGGAGACCCGGACTGCGGTGGCCGAGCGTGTCGAGACAGGTCGCGATGATGTGCCGCCGCCACGTGGTTTTGTCCCCCAGGTGGTTGGCGACCAGGATGAGCACGACCAGGGCGCCGAGCATGCCCGCGACCCTGGCTATCCGTTCGGGATCGCCCGATTCCGGATCGACCCCGAAGACTTCGAAGGCGAACGCGCTGGTTTCGTCGGCGGGGTCCGCCTCCTCGCTGCCGAGCGTGGTGATCGACCGCGACGCCAGCGCGACAAGGCCGGGGCGTTCCAGTGCGAAGTCGATCAGCAGTTCCACGGCGAGCCGGTCGCGATCGGGCCCGACCGGAAGCCGCAGCGCCCGGTCGAAGAGCACTTCGCCCTGTGTTTTTCCCATGTTGAGCGCGGCGTCGTAGATCGCTTCCTTGCTGGGAAAGTGGTGCAGCAGCCCGGCTTTGGAGAGGCCGACCGCGTCGGCGAGTGCCTGCAAGGAGGTGTGGGCGAAGCCCCGCTGAGCGAAGAGCCCGGCGGCGCGGTCGAGGATCCGCTCGTCCGCGTCCTGCCGGAAGGTGCGTGCCATGTTCCCGACGATACGCAGAATGCCGACCACAACGGTAGGTATACCGACCGAAATGGTCGGTGGTCTCGATCACTTTGCACCGAGCGGAATGTAAATCTTTCTATCTGCATGTAAACTCCGGACATGGTCGGAGTGAACGAGAAGACCGCGACGCGCACGAGGGTCGCCGACGCGGTCTATGAACGGTTGCGCGAGATGATCTTCACCGGCGAGCTGGCTCCCGGCGCGCGCCTGAGTGTGCCCGCGCTCGCCGAGTCGCTTGAGGTCAGCCGCAGCCCCGTGCGCGACGCGGTGCTGCGGCTCGTGCAGGAGCGGCTGGCTCGTGAGGAACCGCGCCGCGGTGCCGTCGTCGCGCGGGTCGGCACCGCCGAGCTGGCCTCCATCTACGAAATCCGCGAGGTGCTCGAAGGGCTGGCCGCGCGGCTGGCCGTCGAGAACGCGGGCCGCAAGCTGGTGCGGGCGCTGAAGGAGGCGCTCGACGAGCACGAGGCCGCGATGCGCACCGCCGACCTGGCCGCGAGCACCGAGGCCGACCTCCGGTTCCATCGCCTCATTCGCGAGGCCGCGGCCAACCCGGAGCTCGTGCGATTGCTCGACGACGTGCAGACCCAGGTGCGGCTCGCCATGCGCACCACGACGGTGACCGCGGGTCCGAGGCAGGCGATCGACGACCATCGCGCGATCCTCACCGCGATCGAGTCCGGCGACGCCACGGCGGCGGAGCAGGCCGCCCGCGCCCACATCTTCCGCCTGCGCACCGTGCTGCTCCAGCAGACCGAGACCGCCGAGTGAGCCGCATCGTCGGCGCCCGCCTCCGTGTGCTGCGGGCGCCCGTCGGAGACGGCATCGCGATGTCGTTCTCCCCGCTGCGCGACCGCTCGATCGTGCTCGTGGAGGTGACGACCGACGACGGTCTCACCGGCCGAGGCGAAAGCTGGATCAACTATCCGCCGTGGGCGGCCCACGAACGCGTCGCGACGTTGCGCGACGGTGTGTTCCCGTTGCTGCTCGGCCAGGACTCGACGCGGATCTCGGCACTGCACGAGCGGTTGTGCTCGCGGCTCGATCCGCTGGGAAGGCAATGGGGCGCGCCGGGGCCGATCCGGCAGGCCATCAGTGGTGCCGACCTCGCGCTGTGGGATCTGGCGGGGCAGCGGGCTGGTACGGCGGTGAGCGCGCTGGCCGGTGGGCGCGTCCGCGACCGGATTCCGGTCTATGCCAGCAGTCTCGGTCCCGCTGACGTCGCCGCGAAGGCACGCGAGTGCGTTGCCGGAGGGTACCCGGCGGTGAAGGTCAAACTCGGCTTCGGCCGGGCCACCGACGAGCGTAATCTCGCCGAGGCGCGCGAGGCGATCGGCAGGGACGTGGCCCTCTACGCCGACGCCAACCAGGCGTGGGACCTCGCCGACGCCGTCGCCATGGCGCCGCTGCTCGCCGACGCGGGTGTCGAGTGGATCGAGGAGCCATTGCGGGGCAACCCGCTCGGCGGGCTTGAGGAGCTGCACCGCCGCACCGGGCTGCCGATCGCGACGGGGGAAAACCTTTACGGTGTCGCCGAGTTCCGCGACTTCGCGGCCTCGCCGGCGATCGCGGTCCTGCAGCCGGACCTCGCCAAGACGGGCGGGCTCACCGAGGCGCTCACGATCTGCCAGCTCGCCGGCGCCAACGGCAAGTCCGTGCTGCCCCACCTCTACGGCGGCGCGGTGGCTTTCGCGGCGACGCTCCAGCTGGCCGCGATGTCCGGCCCGGTAGCCGGGTTCGAGTACGACGTCAGGGACAACCCGTTGCGCGACCCGCTGCTGGTCGGTCCACCCGTGCCGGAGAAGGGGCTCATCGATCTGCCGGACCTGCCGGGGCTCGGCGCGCGCCTCGACGAGATCGCGGTCGCCGCGGTGACCGACACCGAGGTCGCGACCGGGGACTGACGGGTCCTCGGAACTTCGCGGGTACAGCTGTAACTGGATATTGCATGTAACTTTGTAAAAATCTATGCTGCGGATCTATTCTGCATGTAGAACCGCCTCACTGTGGAGCGACAGCGACAATGCAACCAGACAACGACGGGTCACCCCGGCGCAGCGCCGCGTGGTTCGGCCTCGACGGCAAGCTCGGCTTCGTTCACCGGTCGAAGATGTACAACCAGGGGTATTCGGCGTCGATGTTCGACGGGCGGCCCGTGATCGGGATCTGCAACAGCTGGTCGGACCTGGCACCCTGCAACGCCCATCTGCGGCAGGTCGCCGAGGCGGTCAAGCGCGGCGTGCTGATGGCGGGCGGTGTTCCGCTGGAGTTCCCGACGATCTCGCTCGGCGAGACGCTGATGCGGCCGTCGGCGATGTTGTTCCGCAACCTCATGTCGATGGACGTGGAGGAGACGTTGCGGGCCAACCCGCTCGACGGCGTCGTGCTGCTCGGCGGCTGCGACAAGACGGTGCCCGCGCAGCTGATGGGCGCGCTCAGCGCCGACCTGCCCGCCGTGATGGTCACCGGTGGCCCGATGCTCAACGGCAAGTTCCGCGGCTGCGACGCCGGATCCGGCACGCACGTGTGGCAGTTCAGCGAAGAGGTCCGCGCCGGCCGGATGAGCAAAGAGGACTTCTCCATCGCGGAGGCGTGCCTTTCGCGCAGCGCGGGGCACTGCACCACGATGGGCACGGCCTCAACCATGGCGTGCCTGACCGAGGCGCTGGGCCTTTCACTGCCAGGCAGTGCCGCCATTCCCGCCGTGGACGCGCAACGCCACCGCATCGCCGAGCAGGCGGGCGGCCGCGTCGTGGAGATGGTGGAGGAGGGCCTGACCCCGTCGTCCATTTTGGACCGAAGGTCGTTCGAGAACGCGATCCGAGTGAACGCGGCCATCGGCGGCTCAACCAACGCCGTGGTGCATCTGCTCGCGATCGCGGGCCGCGCGGAGGTCGACCTCGCGCTCGACGACTTCGACACGCTCGCCGGGCAGATCCCGCTGCTCGTGGACCTGCTGCCCTCAGGGCGGTTCCTGATGGAGGAGTTCGCCTACGCGGGCGGCGTGCCCGCGGTGATCAAGGAACTGGGCGACCTGCTGCACACCGACGCCGCCACCGTCACCGGCCGCTGCCTCGGCGACAACTGCGCCGACGCGCGCAACTGGGGACCCGAGGTGATCCGCAGCCGCGCCGAGCCCCTGCGCGAGGCCGGTAGCCACACCGCCGTGCTGCGCGGAAACCTCGCGCCGGACGGCGCCGTGATCAAGGTGTCGGCCGCGTCCGGAGAACTGATGCGCCACAGCGGGACGGCGCTGGTCTTCGACACGATCGAGGAGTACCACGACCAGGCCGACTCGCCTGGCCTCCCTGTCGAAGCCTCGACCGTGCTCGTGGTGCGCAACGCCGGGCCGTCCGGCTACCCGGGAATGCCGGAGATCGGCAACCTGGCGATCCCGAAGAAACTGCTCGACGCGGGCGTGCGGGACATGGTCCGCATCACCGACGGCCGGATGAGCGGCACCTCCTACGGCACGGTCGTGCTCCACGTCGCGCCCGAGGCGGCGGCCGGAGGGCCGCTCGCGCTGCTGCGCACCGGCGACACCGTGACGCTCGACGTGCCGGGGCGCCGCATCGACATGGACGTGCCGGAGGACGAGCTGCGCCGCAGGGCGGCCGAACTCGCCCCCGCGGACGACACCGGTTCCGGTTACGCGTGGCTGTACCGCAAGCACGTCCGCCAGGCCGACACCGGTGCCGACTTCGACTTCCTCAAGGGCAGGCGCGGGCACGCGGTGCCCCGCAGGCATCTCTGACGAAACTCCCATACGAGAGAGGAACACGATGGCCAACGACGTCCTGAGCAGGGTGCTTGAGCACCGCGCGATGGTGATCTACAGAGGACAGTCGCGGCGGCAGTGCCTCGAACTCACCGAGCTGCTGTACGCGCAAGGAATCCGTCTTTTCGAGGTGACGCTCAACGCGGGCGAGCCGTTCGCCGCGATCTCGGCGCTGCGCGAGAAGTACGGCGACGACATGCCGGTCGGGGCGGGCACCGTGATGACCCGCGACGACGTATCCCGCGCCGCCGAAGCGGGCGCGCGCTTCATCGTCTGCCCGCATGTGGACGAGGTCGTGATCGAGCGCGCCAAGGAACTCGGCCTCGGAGTGATCCCCGGCGCGTTCACCGCCACCGAGGTCGTCCGCGCTGCCCGGCTCGGCGCCGACCTGGTCAAGGTGTTCCCGATCGCTCCGGTCGGAGCGGACTACATACGTCAGCTCAAGGGCCCGCTGCCCGAGGTGCCGATGCTTGCCACGGGCGGTGTCGGACCGGACCTGGCGCGCGAATGCCTCGACGCGGGCTGCGCGGGCGTCGGCGTCGGGGTCCAGTTGCTCGGCGACCTCGCCGACACCACCGCGCTCACCGAGCAGGCTCGCCGCCTCGTGGCCACGGCCCGCTAGCGCGACTCCGCAGCGGCGGACACCGGCAACGACGCCGAGTCGAAAGGAAGCCTTTCCATGTCAACCCAAGACGCGCCGAGGGCGGAGCTTGAGGACGCCTACCGGCTCCGGGCCGAGGACACCAGGGAAGCGCCGACGACATTGCGCGGTCGGCTGCGCTACCTGGGTCCCGGCATCATCCTGACGGCCTCGGTGGTGGGATCGGGCGAGCTGATCGTCACGACCTCGCTTGGTGCCCGCGCGGGATTCGTCCTGCTGTGGATGGTGATCGTCGGTGCGACGGTCAAGGTCTGGGTCCAGATGGAGCTGGCCCGCTGGGCGATTCTCAACGGCAAGACCGCGCTCGCCGGGTACTCCACCGTCCCGCCCAAGATCGGCCGCATGGGCTGGATCAACTGGCTCTGGATCGGACTCGATCTCGCGAAGAACTTCCAGCGTGGTGGCGTGATCGGCGGAACGGCCGCCGCGTGTTCGATCCTGTTTCCCATCGTCGGCGAGTCGCTGAGCTCAGGATCGCTGGCTGTGTGGGCGGTTGTGATCACCGCACTGACGATCGGGTTGTTGCGCAGCAACCGCTACAGCGTCGTGGAAGCGCTCACCACGTGGTCGGTCGCGATCTTCACACTCAGCACGGTCGCGATCGTGCTGGTGCTGCCGTTCACCCCGTTCTCCTACAGCGGGGGCGACTTCGCCGACGGACTGAGCTTCGCCATTCCGGCGGGCACGGTCGGCCTTGCCGTGGCCATGTTCGGCTCGACCGGTGTCGGAGCCGACGACATGACCAACTACACCTACTGGTGCCTTGAGAAGGGCTACGCGCGCTGGACCGGTCCCGACGACGGCACCGAGGAGCGGGCCAAGCGTGCCGAGGGCTGGATCAAGGTGATGCAGCTCGACGTGTTCGTGTCGTGGCTCATCTGCACGGTCACCACGTTGTCGTTCTACGTGGTGGGCGCGAGCGTGCTGCACCCGCAGGGCCTGGTGCCCGAGGGCAACGCCGTGATCACCACGGTGTCGCGGATCTACACCGACACGCTTGGCCCGTGGGCCGAGATCCTGTTCCTGTTCGGTGCCATCGTCGTGTTGTTCTCCACCAACATCGCCTCCGCGGCCGCCGTCCCCCGGCTGTGGACGAACACGCTCGGGTTGCTCGGTGTGATCGACTGGCACGACGTCACGGTTCGCGCGCGAGTGCTGAAGATCTTCACCTTCACCCTGCCCGTGCTGTGGCTGGTGATGTTCCTGTTCGTCCAGTCGCCGCTGGTGATGATGCAGATCGGCGCGATCGCGACCGGGATCTTCCTGCTTGCCGTGCTCGTCGCCGTGTGGCGCTTGCGCACGCTGGAGGTGGACGCGCGCTTCAAACGCAACCGCTGGCTCACCGCCGCGTTCGTCGTCAGCAGCATCGCGATCTTCCTGCTGGCGATCTACACGGTGTCGGAGGTGTTCGGCATCAAGGTCGCGGGCACGTAGCGTCGCGATCGGCGATCGTGACCGATCACATGACGTGCGCGTTCGCCGTTGCCTATACGGTCGGGCCTATTCATCGTCCACAGATGCCGCGTGCGAGTGCACGCTCCGAGGGAGGCTTCTCGATGACCTATCCAGACACCCAGCTCTTCATCGACGATCAGTGGCTGGATGCGGCGGAGAGCCGCACGATCGACGTGCGGAACCCGGCCAGCGGCCAGGTCATCGGCCGCGTGGCCCACGCGAGCAGGCAGGATCTCGACCGCGCCGCCGACTCGGTGCGGCGCGGCTTCGAGGTGTGGCGTGACTACACGCCCGCCCAGCGAAGCAAGATCATGCGCAAGGCAGCCGAGTTGCTGCGCGCCCGCGCCGATGAAATCGCCGCGCTGATGACGCGCGAGCAGGGCAAGCCGCTGGTGGAGGCCAAGGGCGAAATTCTCGCGGGCGCCGACATCATCGACTGGTTCGCCGAGGAGGGCTTCCGGGTCTACGGCCGCACCGTCCCGCACCGCGCGAACCCCGCGATCCAGCAGCTGGTCGTCAAGGACCCGGTGGGCCCGGTCGCGGCCTTCACGCCGTGGAACTTCCCGATCAACCAGGTGGTGCGCAAGCTCGGAGCGGGTCTGGCCTCGGGCTGCTCGATGGTCGTCAAGGCACCGGAGGAGACTCCGGCCAGCCCGGCGGCGCTCGTGCGCGCCTTCCAGGACGCCGGTCTGCCCGCCGGGGTGCTCGCGCTGGTGTACGGCGATCCGGCCGAGATCTCGGAGTACCTGATCGCCCACCCGGCGATCCGCAAGATCACCTTCACCGGTTCGACCGCGGTCGGCAAGCAGCTCGCGGCGCTGGCAGGCAGGCAGATGAAGCGCGTGTCGATGGAGCTGGGCGGGCACGCGCCGGTCATCGTGTGCGAGGACGCCGATGTCGAGCTCGCCGTCAAGGCGATGTCGAGGGCGAAGTTCCGCAACGCGGGCCAGGTCTGCATCTCGCCGACGCGATTCCTCGTGCACGACTCCGTGCGCCAGGAGTTCTCCAAGGCGCTCGCGGAGTTCGCGACCGGCCTCAACGTCGGCGACGGGCTGGCGGAGGGCACCGAGATGGGCCCGCTGGCCAACTCCCGGCGTATCGACGCGATGTCGGCCCTGTATGCCGATGCCGTCGAGCGCGGCGCGACGGTGCTCTCGGGCGGCGAGCGCATCGGCGACGCCGGTAATTTCTGGGCTCCCACCGTGCTCGACGACGTGCCGGCCGAGGCCAAGCTGTTCAACGAGGAGCCCTTCGGCCCGGTCGCGGCGATCCGCGGCTTCCAGGACCTGGGTGACGCGATCGCCGAAGCCAACCGGCTCTCCTACGGCCTGGCCGGGTACGCCTTCACCAGGTCGCTGGCCACGGCCGACCAGCTGACCCGCAAGGTCGAGGTCGGCATGCTGTGGGTGAACATGCCGGCCATGCCCTCGGCCGAGCTGCCGTTCGGTGGTGTGAAGGACTCGGGCTACGGCACCGAGGGCGGCCCCGAGGCGATGGAGGCATACCTGAACACGCGCTCGGTCGCCATCGCGCACTGAGTCAGGCGGCGGCTCCGCGCCGGTCCGGCGAGACCGGCGCGGGGGCGCATGACAGGCTGGAAGGGAAGAGAACCGGGAAATCCGGAAGCCGGAACCTGACTGTGCGGCTGGCGCGACAATGTCCGGCTCTTCGGGGTCGAGGGTGTAGTCGTGGTCTGCACCCGCCGGTCCGGCGAAGAACTGCGCCAACCGCGACGACACCCCAATTTCTGGCAGTAGGTCACCTGGCGAGGGTGCCGCGATCACGGCCGATGGCGGAAGCTGACACGCATCAGCCGACTGTCCGCCCAGTCCTCAAGCCGAGTCGGCCGGATGGTGCCGGGGTCGTGGGGCTGATTGAGATCCGCGACGATCTCCGCCAGCACGGTCTGACGTTCGGATGGGTCGGTGACCGGCGTGGCCCGCGCGGGCAGATCCGCGCGGATCCCGTTCTTGAGGTGGAAGGTGAAGCCGGGGAACATCGGTCAGAAACTCTCCTCGGCGCGCCGGACATCGACGATTGTCGTGAGGGTTCCTAAGCGGTTCGGGCGCCGTGCCGCAGTCCTGAGAACAGGCCGGTCGCCTGCGCGGCGGTCAGCCCGAGTACGGCCAGCGCCTGTGCCAGGACGAACGCGGTACCGAGGCCGGTGAGTCCGCCGAGAAAGGCGTACGCGGCGCTGGCGAGTACATAGAGCACGTTGATCGCGATGACCTCACGGACGAGGGTCTGGCGAAGTCCCGAGGAGACCCAGCCGACGAAAACCGCCCAGCCCACCAGTGCCACGCCTGCTGTCAGCGACAGCGGCACGGGGATGCCGAGCGGCTCGGCCAGTGCCGCGCACAGCGTGGCCAGTATCAGCCCAAGCGCGCCCGAAGCGAGGGCGTCCATCCGCAACACGTTGCGAAGCTCGAACATCGTTTCCTCCTGTTTTCGTTGTGGTGCCTTCACTTTCGCGGACCAGCGAGGGCGCGTCCATTACGCGGGAGGTAAAGCGCTCCGTTCTACGTTGTGCGAACGGTCCGCGATGGCGCGTGGCTGACGATCGGCGGTGATGGGCCGATGCGCACAGCGGACGTCCACTGTGGACTTCGACCCGCCTGCACCGCGATCCATGCATGTCATGCATGGATCGCGGTCCAGTTTCGTTTGATGGCGCAGGTCAGCGCTCCCTAGAGTCGGCGATGTTCTGATCCGCATCGGACGAAGGGGTCCGCCTAGTGAGCAGGCGCAGCATTCATCTCGACGGCTTCTCCCACGAGAACCCCGTCCCGGCAGCGAGCCGCATCGGTGGCCTCGTCGCCACCGGTGCCGTGCACGGTGGTGGCAGGGGAAGCGCTCCGGAGGAGTTCCCCTCGGACTTCGGCGAGCAGACCACCCGGATGTTCGAGCGGGTCGCGGCGATCCTCGCCAAGGCCGGGGGCGGCCTCGACGACGCGCTCAAGTTCTCCGTGCGGCTCGCCGCGCCGGAGCACCGCGACGAGCTGAACAGACAGTGGTGCGCTGTGTTTCCCGATCCGGCCTCACGGCCCGCCCGGCAGGTGAGCATCGGCACCACCAGGCCGCACATCCTCGTCCAGTGCGAGGTGCTCGCGTTCGTGACCGGTGGTCGTGATGACTGAGCGGCCCGACTACGCACTCTTCGACCCGTCACCGCGCGAACCCCGGTTGCCCGTCCCGCAAGGGGCGTGCGACAGCCAGGTGCACATCTTCGGTGACACCCGGCGATTTCCGGTGAAACCGGACGCGGCCTACGTCGTGCCAGAGGCGACCGTGGAGGAAATGCTGCGCATGCACAAGACGCTCGGCATCGAGCGCGGCGTCATCGTGCAGTCCACCGCATACGGCACCGACCACGGTGCCTTGATCGAGGCACTGCGGATCGCGGGACCTTCCTACCGCGGCTGCGGTGTCGTCGACGACTCGGTGGACGACGACCAGTTGCACCGCATGCACCAGGCCGGTGTCCGCGGCGCGCGCTTCAACTTCCACCCCAAGCTGAAGAACGCGCTGCCCACGCCGGAACAGGTGCGGCGGACCGCCGAGCGCGTGGTTCCGCTGGGCTGGCATCTCAAGCTGCACATGAACGGCATCGATCCGCGCGAGGTCACTCCGCTGCTGGCTGACGTCGAGACCGATGTCGTGATCGACCACATGGGACCGTTGCAGTACGGGCACGGGCTCGACGACCCGCACTTCCGGCACGTGCTCGATCTGCTGGCACGAGGAAACTGGTGGATCATGCTGTCCAATGGGGACCGCCGGTCGGTCACCGGGTACCCGTGGGACGACGCCACCGCCTACGCCCGTACCTATGTGGAGCGAGCGCCCGGCCGCGTGCTGTGGGCCACGGACTGGCCCCACCCGCTGCATCCGGGGCCGGTGCCCAACGACGGCGAACTACTCGACCTGCTGGCGCGTTATGCGCCCGAAGCCGAGGCACGGCACCGGATCCTGGTCGAGAATCCACGGCGACTGTTCGGCTTTTCCAGCGGTGAGCACGATGAGTGAGCCCGGTGTGACGGCGGCGCGCGCGCCACGAGCCGAGCGGCTGTCGCGGGCCCACCGCAAGGCACTCGGGGCCGCGGTGCTCGGCTGGACCGTCGACATGTACGACCTGCTGGTGATTCTGCACGTCGCGTCGTATGTGTCGGCGGCGTTCTTCCCCGCGGAGGCCGGATCGCTGGTCGGGCTCACCGCCACGTACGCGACCTTCGCGGTGAGCCTCGTCGTCCGGCCGCTCGGGGCACTGGTGTTCGGTTCCTTCGCCGACCGGGCGGGCCGCAGGCCCGCGATGATGCTGGCCGTGATCGGCGCCGGGGTTTCGACGGCGCTCATGGGTCTACTGCCGGGCGTGGCGACGCTCGGGATCGCCGCGCCGGTGCTGTTGATCGTGCTGCGCATCGTGCAAGGCATGTTCGTGGGAGGCATCACGGCCTCGACGCACACGCTCGCCACCGAGACGCTGCCCGAACGCTGGCGAGGCATGGCGGCCGGCTTGATCAAGGGTGGCGGCGCGAGCTTGGCCGTCGTGGTGATCAACCTGCTCGTGATCGCCCTCGGCGCGTTGCTCGGGCAGGCGGCGTTCGCCGACTGGGGCTGGCGGGTGCTGTTCGTGGTCGCGCTCGCGGGGTCGATCGTGAACTACCTCGTGCTGCGCAGGGTCGAGGAGTCTCCGGCGTGGGTGGCACGGCAAGCCGCCCGCGGCACCTCCCCGGCGAAGATCCAGCCAGGCAGGGCACTGTTCTCCCGCCGGTGGCGGACCGTGACGTTGGCCGCCGTCGCCATCGTGTTCACCGCGTCGGCGCCCTACTACCTCACCACGGGCATCCTGCCGACGGTCTACAAGCAGGTGCTGCACATGTCCCAGGACTCGGCGAGCTTGTTCCTGATCGTCAACGTGGTGCTGTCGGCGGCGGTCGCGGTGGTGTGCGGGCACCTGAGCCAGCGCGTGGGGCGCAGGAAGGTCTTCCTCGTCTCCGGCGCGGCCTGTCTGGTGCTGATCCCCGGGCTGTACCTGGTGATGTCGACCGGGCCGGGGGAGTGGCTGCTGCTGGTGTGCGGCGCCGTGATGGTGATGGCCTCGGGAGCGATCAGCGCTCCGCTGATCATCTTTGTCAACGAGCTGTTCCCCACCGAGATCCGTTCCACGGCCACGGCGTTTTCGTGGAACGTCGGCTACGGGCTGAGCGGGTTGCTGCCGACCTTGGTGACCGGCATCAGCGCGGGAGTCTCCTCGATCATCCCGACGCTGATCGTGGTGAGCGCTGTGCTTTCGGCGGTTTTCCTGGCCCTGACCCTGCGAGCCAAGGAGACGCGTGGTGCGCTCAACGAGAGCTGAAGGGCGCGAGCCAGTCCTGCTCGCGCGCCGCGCGCTGGAGTGTCTCGGCGAACAGCGTCACCGAGGGCTCCGCGTCTCGCCGGTGCACGAGCCGTACCGGAAGGTGGGCGAAGTCGTCCACGACTCGCACGAACGCGATACCGGAGGGATGGGTGAGTCCAGCCGAGGCGGGCAGCAGCGCCACGGCGTTCTTCTGCCGCTGCAAAGCCATGATCCGGTTTCCTGGCACCGTGTTGCGCACCGTGTGCGGCTCGAAACCGGCGGCGTCGAAGACCTCGTCGAGCAGCGCCTGGTAGCCGGGGGCGAGCGAGACGGGCGTGGTGACGAACCGTTCGCCGCGCAGCTCGGCCAGCTTCACCTCGCCTTGTCCCGCGAGCGGATGAGTCTCCGGCATGGCCACGACCAGCGACTCGTGCCGCAACAACAGCGCCGTGACGTCCGGATGGTCCGGATCGTAGCGGACGAGGCCGGCGTCCCAGTCCCGGCGCAACACACCGGAGAGCACGTCCGATTCCCACAGTTCGACCGCCTCGACGGTGACGTCGGGCAGCGCCCGTTCCAGCTCGCCGAGCAGCACCGGCAGCGTCTCGTAGCCGACGCTGAGGGTGTAGGCGAGCCGGACGGTTCCGCGCGTGCCCTCGGCGGTGCGGACCGCGCGCCCGACGGCCGCGTCCAGGCGGCGCAGGACGTCGGCCACCTCGACGGCGAACTCCTGCCCGGCCGGGGTGAGCCGCACGTTGCGACTGTTCCGGACGAACAGCTGCACGCCCATCCGCTGCTCCAGCCGTTTGATCCGCTGGCTGAGCGCGGGTTGCTCGATGTGAAGGCGCGCGGCGGCGCGGGCGAAGTGCAGTTCGTCGGCGAGCACGACGAACGACCGCAGCACCGCCACCTCGACGTCCATTCCGCGATCGTAACCACCCCGAGAGGAACACTTGATGGCTGACTTGACAACCCGCCTTCGTGGCTCGATCGCCCCGCTGGTGACGCCGTTCGACGCGGAAGGTGGCCTCGACCTGCCCACGCTGCGGCGCCTGATCGACCACCACGTCGAGGTCGGCAGCCACGGCGTCTCGGTCACCGGCACCACAGGCGAGCCGGGTGCGCTGGTGCTCGACGAGCGGTTTCGGATGATCGACGCCGCGGCCGAAGCCCTCGACGGCAGGTTGCCGTTCGTCCCGGGGACCGGCACGCACCAGCTGCCTGACACGATCGAGATCACCCGGCGCGCCGCCGAGGCCGGTGCCGACGCCGCGCTGGTGATCGTGCCCTACTACGCCCGGCCCACCCAGGACGGTCTCTACGCGTGGTATCGCGACGTGGCCGAGGCCGTGGACATCCCGATTCTGATCTACAACATTCCCTCCCGCACCGGCGTCGAGATCGCGCCGGAGACGGTGGGCCGACTGTGGCGTGAGGTGCCGAACATCGTCGGCATGAAGGAGGCGAGCCCGGATTTCGCCCACGCCAACTTCGTGCTCAAGGAAACCGGGCCGGATTTCCTGTTGTTCTCAGGGCTTGAGGCGCTGTGCTTCCCGCTGCTGGCCATCGGCGGCGCCGGGTTCATCAGTGTCACCGCGAACCTCGTGCCCAGGGAGATCGCCCGGCTGTACGACGCCGTCGCGGAAGGCCACTGGGACGAGGCGCGCGAGCTGCACTTCCGGCTGCTCGACCTCAACGACGTGGTGCTGACCGAAACCAACCCGACCGCGGTCAAATGGCTGATGTCGCGGGCGGGGCTGATCGGCCCCGCGCTGCGCGCGCCGCTCGTGCCCCTCTCGGAGCAGGGCAGGCGCCGGGTCGGCGCGGCGGCCGAGGCGTGGGGTCTGCTGGAGGGCGCGCGATGACCCCGACGACCTTTGCCCCGGTTCCCGCCCGCGTCGAGCGGCTGCTGGCAGGTGTCAGCACCGCCACGATCGCCAGCGTGCTCCTGCGGCGGGGCTTGCGGGATCAATTCCTCGCCGGAGTGCGCCCACTGCGCCCAGGGCAACGCCTGGCCGGCGCGGCGTGGACGCTGCGGACGATCCCCGCGCGGGAAGACCTCGACGGACTGCTTCCCGGTACCCGCCCCGCTCCTGGCCTCTCGCTGTTCGACGCGATCGAATCGACGCCGGAGGGCGCGGTGCTCGTCGTGGACGGCCACGGGCAGAGCCGCACCGCCACCGGCGGGGACATCCTCGCCGAGCGGCTTCGGGTTCGCGGCGCGCGCGGCTTGGTCACCGACGCCGGGTTGCGCGATGTCGCCGGGCTCGCCGGGACCGGGTTGCCGTGCTATTCGGCCGGTGCCACGGCCAACGTCAGCAGGGCCTACCTCCGGGTCGTCGAGCAGGACGTGCCGATCGGCTGCGGTGAGGTCGCCGTGTATCCCGGTGACGTCCTCGTCGGCGACGACGACGGTGTGATCGTGGTGCCGAGGGAGTATGCCGAAGACGTCGCCGACGGCGCGGCGGAGCAGGAGGGCCTGGAATCGTTCATCGGTGAGAAGGTGCGCGCGGGCGCGTCGCTGCGCGGCCTGTACCCCGCGTCGCCGGAACTGCTTGCCGAGTACCGGGAGAATGGGCAGGTGCGCCGATGACCACGGTCCTTCCCGATTCACTCACCCCCGAGCAGACCTACCGGCTGCTCACCGGCGTCGTCGTACCGCGCCCGATCGCGTGGGTGACCACGCTGTCGGACGAGGGCGTGGTGAACCTCGCCCCGTTCAGCTGCTTCACGTTCGTCTCCAACGCCCCGCCGATGCTCGGGATCAACGTCGGCCGCAAGGCCGGACACCGCAAGGACACCGGGCGCAACATCCACGACCGCGGCGAGTACGTGGTGCACATCCCCGACGAGTCGATGGTCGAGGCCGTCCACCTCAGCGCGGTCGAGCACCCGCCTGCCACGAGCGAGGTCGAACTGCTGGGGCTCGACACCGAAGGCTCCGACCTGATCGCGGTGCCACGCCTCGCGCGGGCGGCGATCGCGCTCGAATGCCGCTTGCACTCGGCGACCGAGTACGGCCGGACCGGAGCGGAGTTCATCGTCGGCGAGGTGGTGGCGTTCCATGTGCGCGACGGTCTGCTGCACGACGGGAAGATCGACACCTTGGCGCTGGCGCCGGTCGCACGGCTCGGTGGTCCCAACTACGCCGGACTCGGCTCCGTCACGACGATGGCCGCCATCGGGCAGACACCGAAGTCGGTGCTGACCGGGCCCGGCGGCACGCAGACCTGATGCGGATTACGGCTCGGGCGAAGGAGGTTTCCGCTGGCCAGTGCCACCGGCCAGCGATGGCCGCCGGCTGACCTCCCCCGTCGACCGGATCGTCGCGAGTGTGGGCCGGACAGTAGCGGCGCGTTTGCGCCGCACCTCGACCTCCGCGGAGAGACGTATTTCCATGACCGGTTCCGGAGTCCACTACGAGTCCATCGACCAGGCCGCGCGACACCTGCGCATGGGGAAGCGGCGGTCGGTCTTCCGCCCGATCTCGCGTTCGAAGGGGCGCAGGGCCGCCGGCCTGATCCCCGTCTTCGTGCTGTTCGCCTTCGTCCTCGTGCTGTTCGGCAGCGCGGGACTGCTGACGAGCTTCCTCGGTATCGTCGTCGTGGGTGTGTTCGTGCTCATGATCTGCGCCGCGATGGCGGGTATGACGATCACGGCCAGGGACGCGAAGGGCGACCAGGAGCTGCACGTCTTCGACGAGGGCGCGGTCATCCGCGGTCCGAAGGGCCGGGTGCTGCCCTACCGCTGGGACGAGACCCAGCTGATCCGGCGTGGCGTCAAGCCCGCCGGTGCCTCGGACAGCGTCGCCCGGTGGTCCTACGGCCTGGTGCACCCGGTGACACCGCCGGTCGTCCTCGGCCAGACCGTGATCACCGCCAAGGTGATCGCCAATTCCGAGGGAGCCGACCTTGGCAACCTGATGCGGGTGGCCGAGTTCGAACGGCTGGACGTCTGGGGCCGCGAGTTCGAGGACGGCATCCTGCGGGCGCACCTGCCGTGGGCACTCCAGGAACTCGCCGAGGGGCATGCGGTCGAGTTCGGTCCCGCGACCGCCCTTCCGCAGGGGCTGACCTTCGGCGGTGGCAAGGTGATGGCCTGGGACGACATCTCCGCGCTCCGCATCGAGGGCGGGTTCTTGCGCGTCAAGGTGCGGGGCAAGTTCTTCACCTCGTCGGTGCAGGCCAGCGACGTGCCCAACTTCGTCGTCCTGGCGGCTGTGGTCGACCGGCTCAGCGCGGCGCGACTGCGCTGAGGCGCGGCGAGCCCGCATTGCGCGCGGCTGGTCTACGGCGAATGAACGGCCGGTAGCTGATTCGCGTCGTGGATCGTGGAGCCGTTCTCATCGCTGCGCGGGGCCGGTGGATTGCCGGATGGCCAGGTGTGAGGGGAGCACGATTTCGGTCGCGCGGGCGGACCCGCTACGGCGGGCGCCGAGCAGCAGGTCGACGGCGAGTCGGCCTGCCTCTTCGAATTGCCCGGCGAGCGTGGTCAATGGCGGGGAACAGAAGTCGGCGCCGAAGATGTCGTCGTAGCCGACCACGCTGATGTCCTTCGGTACTCGGACACCGCGGTCGGCGAACCGGCGGAGCATGCCGATCGCCAGCAGATCGTTGTGGGCGATCGCCGCGGTGGCGCCGTGCCCGAACACCGCGTCGGCGGCTGCCGCGCCACCCCGCACCGCCGGCGGGAAGGGCCCGAGCCTCGCGGCGCGCATTCCGAACTGGCGCGCCGTCGCGCGGATGGCTTGCCAGCGTTTGGCCGCGATCCAGGACCGGCGAGGCCCGGCGAGGTAGGCGACCGACGTGTGCCCCAGCGAGGCCAGGTGCTCGATAATCTGCCTGGTTCCGTCCTCATGGTCGACGATCACGCTGGGTACGCCGTCGATCTGGCGGCTGATGAGGGTGAGCCGGTGCCGGTCGGCCAGTTCCCGAATCTCCTCGTCGGACATGCGACTCGCGGCGATGACGAACCCGTCCACTGAGCCGGTGAGTCTTTCGATGTTGCCCGATTCGAGGTCTGGCGATTCCTCGGTGTCGCCGAGGATGAGGGTGCGGCCCGCCGCGCGGGTTTGCTGCTCGGCTCCGCGGATGATGCCGAAAAAGTGCGGGTTGGTGATGTCGGAGACGAACAGCGCGACGGTTTGGGTGCGGCCGGACGGCAATGCTCGGGCTATCGGATTGGTGTGATAGCCCAGTCGTTCGGCTACCTCGATGATGTGCTGGCGGGTGTGGGCGTTGACGCGTCCAGGATTCGCCAGTGCTCTGGACACGGTCGACGTCGCGACACCCGCTTCTCGCGCGACGTCGTAGATGGTCGTTCGGTTGCCAGCAACCCGCGCCATCGCGGCACTCCCCTCCAGCTGTCGACGGCGGCAACGCTAGCACCATGGCAACTTTTGGCAAGCGATTGTCTTCGGTTGCCACCGCCTTTAAGGTCGGCTGCACTTCCGGCCGGTGAGCTGGTCAGCGGCTCCATCTGGTTGTGACTCGACGTCGAGAGGGGCACGGTTGATGAGGGCGATCGTCCTGACCCGGCCACGTCAGGTCGAGGTCGTCGACAACTGGCCGGAGCCCCGGCTGGGTTCGGACGAGGTGCTCGTCGGGATGCGTGCCGTCGGCTTGTGCGGTTCCGATCTGGGGGTCTACGAAGGACATCGGGTGACACCCGCGCTGCCCTGGGTGATGGGACACGAGGGTGGTGGCGAAATCCTGGCCGTCGGTGCCGATGTCACCGACCGGCATCCCGGCCAGCGGGTGGTCATCGAACCCAACTACGTCTGTTTTGCCTGCCGTAGCTGCCGTACCGGCCTGACGTCGGCCTGCTCCGCGCGAGGCATTGTCGGAATGACCATTCCCGGGCTGTTGGCGGAGCGTGTCGCGGTACCGGCGCGGTTCGCCTGGCCCGTTCCCGCGTCCGTGTCCGACGAGACGCTTGTCTGTGTGGAACCGCTGGCGGTGGCCAGGGCCGCCGTCCGTCGTGCCGGAGTTTCCGAGAGCGACGAATGCCTCGTTCTCGGTGCTGGTTCCCAGGGGCTCCTGGTTTGCCAGGCGCTGTTGGCGATCGGTGTGCGGCCCTGCGTCATCGAGCCGCTCGCGGGCAGGCTCGCCCTCGCCGAACGCATCGGCGCGAAGCCGGTCGACCGGGACGGCGCAGGTGAATTCCGTGTCGTTTTCGACACGGCTGGCACCCCGGAAACCTGGGAACTGGCGTTGCGGTCGGTCTCGGCGGCAGGCGACGTGGTGGTGATCGGCATGAGCGACCAGCGGGTTTCCCTGTCCACAATGGAGGTGACGCGACGTCAGCTGGTGATCCGTGGTTCGTTGATCTACGACCATCCCGCCGACTTCGGTGACACCGTCGCGGCCGTGACCGCGGGCACGCTGGAGCCCGCGAGGGTCCTGAGGCAGGGAATGCCGCCGGGGGGTGCGGCGGATGCCTTCGCGCAGGCGCGTTCGGCGCGGGGTAAGTCGTGGATCGACCTCAGTGGCTGGCGGGAGGCCCGACATGGCTGAGCAGCCGCACGCGGGGCATGACGTCACATCGCGGGCGATCGACCACAAAGGACCGGACAAGCAGGGAGGCAACTTCCGCGGCATGCTGCGAACCGTGTTCCGGTGGTTCTCCATCGGTGAGGCGGTGATCGGCGGTCTGCTGCTGAGCACGATCTTCGTGCTCATGCTGGTGCAGGCGGGACAGCGCTACCTGCCTGGCGGCGGCTGGGTGTGGACCGGCGAGCTGGCCAGGTTCAGTCTCGTGTGGCTGACCTTCGCGATGTCGGGCTATCTGATGGGACGCGATGAGCACGTCACGCTCAAGCTTGTCGACTATGTGGCCAAAGGCGTGGTGCGCAGGCTCGTGGTCTCGTTCGCCAACATCATGGTCGCGATCGTCTGCCTGAATCTGGCGTACGAGGCGTTCGGCATGGTCACTCAATCGCCACTCCAGGTTTCGCCGGCCCTTGGCCTGCCCATCGGCTACTTCTATCTCATTCCGTTCGCCGGCCTGGTGTTGACCACCGTGCGCTCGGTCGCGGCTGTTTTCCTGCCGCCGGCCGGAGAGGGGCGGTCCGCATGAACATGCTGTTCCTTGGAGCCGCGATCATCGCGCTGCTCGCGCTGCGGGTGCCGGTGGCGTTCGCGTTGCTCGGTCCGTGCCTGACCTACGCGACGTTCAACGGGCAGTCGTTCGGTCTGAGCATGCGCGAGGTCACCGGTGCGATCGACAGCTTCCCGCTGCTCGCGGTACCGCTGTTCATCCTTGTCGGCGTGATCGCCAGCCACGCGGGCATCGCGGATCGGCTCTTCGATTTCGCGCTGTCCCTGATCGGCAGGATCAAGGGCAGCCTCGGCTATGTGAACATCGGCGTGAGCGTGGGCTTCTCCTGGATGAGCGGCTCCGCGCTGGCCGATGCCGCCGGTCTCGGCAGGGTCGAGGTGCCCGCCATGGTGCGCAAGGGATATTCCAAGCGCTTCTCGGTGGGTATCACGGCCGCGTCCAGCCTCATCGCACCGGTCATGCCGCCGAGTATCCCGGCCGTCATCTATGCCTCGATCGCGGCCGTGTCGACCGGGGCGCTGTTCGCGGCGTCCGTCGTGCCCGCGCTCCTGATGGCGACCGGACTCGCGGTGGCCGTCTTCGTCTGGGCTCGCCGTCAGACCGACCTGGAGGCGCAGCCGTTCGACTGGGGCCGGTTGCGCGTCGCGGCCGTCCGCGTACTCGGGCCGTTGCTGACTCCGGTCATCATTCTCGGAGGCATCCTCGGAGGGTTGTTCACTCCGACGGAAGCCGCCGCGGTCGGTGCCGCGTACGTGCTGCTCCTCGGATTCCTTTATCGCACGGTGCGGTTGCGCGATCTGGGCCGGATCCTGCGGGACACGGCGGCCACCACCGCCTCGATCACGCTGATCCTCGGCGCTTCCGGGTTGCTGGGCTGGATCCTCGCCCGCGAACAGATACCGCAAGCGGTGGCCGATCTGATGCTCGGCGTGACCGACAACCAGATCGTGTTCCTGCTGATGGTCAATGTCCTGTTGCTCTTTCTCGGCGCGGTACTGGAGGGCACCTCGGTGCTCGTGATCACGGTGCCGATCCTGTTGCCGATCGCCGTCGAGTTCGGTGTCGACCCACTGCACTTCGGAGTCATCGCGATCGTCAACCTGATGATCGGCCTGCTCACGCCGCCGATCGGCGCGGTCCTCTACGTCCTCAGCCCGGTCACCAACCTGCCCGTGCACGAGGTGTTCCGTGGGACGGCACCGTTTCTGATCCCACTGCTGGCGGTGCAGTTGCTCATCACGTTCGTTCCGTCAGTGGTCATGTTCCTGCCCGGTGTTCTCGGGCTGTAGACCGCCACCACAACCGACCGAGGAGGCAACGATGCCGACCAGGAACCCGCATCCGAAACTGGCACTCATACCGGTCGCGCTTCTGTTCGCGACCGGATGCACCGCCATGGGCGGTGGCGCAGGCGACGATGGTGGCGATGGCACCGTGACGTTGTCGTTTGCCAACAGTTACACCACCAACCATCCGCACACCCGGTGCGGTATCCAGGCCGTCGCCGACAAGATCAACGAGCAGGACAACGGCGTCACCATCGAAACCTTTCCCAACAGCCAGCTCGGTGGCGACGCGGCGCGGTTCACGTCCGTCGTCTCCGGCGACGTCGACATGGACGTCCAGGGCTCCTCAGCGCTGGCGGCCAGCTACGCCCCGGTCGGCGTGCTCGACATGGCCTATGCCTTCGACGATGCCGACCACCTCTTCCAGTTCTTCGACAGCCCAGGGGCAACCGAGCTGAAGGAGAACTTCGCGCGGGAGACCGGAACCCGCATCCTCGACGCCTGGTACTTCGGAATGCGGCACTTCTCGGCCAACAAGCCGATCCGCGAACCGGCCGATCTGCAAGGGCTGCGAATGCGCTACGCGGACTCGCCGATCTATCTTGAGAACGCCAAGGCCGTGGGCGCCAGCGCCACGGCGGTGGCCTTCGAGGAGGTGTACCTCGGCCTCCAGCAGGGCATCATCGACGGCCAGGAAAACCCCATCGCCACGATCGCGGAGATGAGCTTCGACGAGGTGCAGAGCCACGTCAGCCTTTCCGGCCACCAGACCGGTTCCCAGTTGATCGTGGTCAACGAAAACAGCTGGCGGAAGCTTTCGGCCGAGCAGCAACAAGCGCTCACGACCGCTGTGCGGCAGACCAGGGTCGAGAACCGCACGTGCATGGAGGACGAGGAAGAAAAGGTACTCGGCGAGTGGCGCGAGAACAACGGACCGACAGTCGTCGAGGACGTCGATCGCGATGCGTTCGCCACGCGTGCGGAGGACTATTTCAACCGCACGCTCTCCGGTGAACAACTGACGCTGTACCAACAGGTTCGCGAGTTCGCCAAGTAGCCGGAAAGGACATGACGTGCAGGTCCGCATCCTCAATGGACCCAATCTGGGACGGCTCGGCCGCAGGGAGCCCGGCAAGTACGGCAGCACCACCCATGCCGCGCTCGCCGAATCCAGCCGGGCACTGGCGACCGAACTGAACCTCGACGTGGATGTGCGGCAGACCGACACGGAGCACGAGATGCTTGGCTGGGTGCACGAAGCATCCGGCGACGGGGCCGCGGTGGTGCTGACCCCGGGCGCGTGGACACACACGTCGGTGGCGTTGCGCGACGCGTGTGCCATGCTCACCGGGCCGCTTGTCGAGGTGCACATCACCAACGTGCACGCGCGGGAACCGTTTCGAGCGCATTCCTACATCTCGCCCGTGGCCACGGCGACGATCGTGGGCTGTGGCGTCGCCGGATATGCCCTCGCTCTGCGATGGCTGGCCGCGCGGGCCACTCCGTGAGCCGGGTCCGGATCGCGGTTGTGGGCGCCGGTCTCATCGGGCGCAGGCACATCGACCTGGTGCGGCGACACCCCGGCTGCGAGCTGGTGTCCGTTGTGGACTCCGATCCGGCCGCGCGGGAGAGGAGTGGGGTGCCCGGTTACGCGGAACTGCCGGACATGCTGACCTCGGCCAGGCCGGACGCGGTCGTCGTCGCCTCGCCGAACCGGTGCCATGCCGAGCACGTTCTGTGCTGCGTCGAGGCCGGGATACCGGTGCTGGTCGAGAAACCGCTCGCCGACACCGTCGCGGCAGGCGCGGCGATGGTCGCGACGGCCGAGGCCGAGGGGGTTCCGCTGCTGGTCGGGCACCACCGCAGGCACAGTCCGATCCTCGCGGCAGCCCAGGACATCGTGTGTCGCGGCGAGCTCGGCAGACTGGTCGCGGTGCAGGGCTGCGCGTTGTTCTACAAGCCGGACGACTACTTCGAAAGCGGCTCCTGGCGTAGCGAACCCGGCGGCGGCCCGATCCTGATCAACCTGATCCACGACATCGACAGCCTGCGCGCGCTGTGCGGTGACGTCGTCAGCGTGCAAGCCATCACGTCCAGCGCGGTCCGACGGTTCGCCGTCGAGGACACCGCGGCGCTCACCCTCCGGTTCGACTCGGGGGTACTGGGCACCTTTCTGTTGTCCGACACGGCGGCCTCATCGCGGAGCTGGGAACAGACGTCCAGGGAGGACGCCGGTTACCCCAGCTACGCCGGCGAGGATTGTTACCTGCTGGCAGGCACGCACGGGTCGCTGGCCATCCCGACCATGCGGCTACAGGTCTTCCGAGGTAAGCGTTCCTGGCGAGAACCATTCCGGACGACGGTGGTGCCCGCTCCGGAGCACGACCCGCTTGCCCGGCAGCTGGACCATTTTTGTGCCGTCGTCGGGGGCGAGGCCCGGCCGCTGGTCGACGGGCGAGAAGGGTTGCGGACATTGCGAGCTGCCCGCGCCGTCGTTGAGGCGGCACGCACGGGTGGACTCGTGACCGTCGGGTGATGGAGGTGAGGAGCATGCACAGGGCGATCGCGACGGTGTGCCTGTCGGGCACGCTGGAGGACAAACTGAACGCGGCAGCGGCGGCAGGGTTCAACGGGGTCGAGATCTTCGAGAACGACTTCATCGCCGCGCCGTGGTCAGCGGAACGAGTGCGGCGACACTGCGCCGGTCTCGGCCTTTCGATCGATCTTTACCAGCCGTTCCGGGACTTCGAGGGTGCGGAACCGGACAGCATGCGCCGTAACCTGCGGCGGGCCGAGCGCAAGTTCGAGTTGATGGAGCGGCTCGGCGTGGACACGATTCTGGTGTGCTCCTCGGTGGCTCCCGACACCGTGGACGACGACGATCTCGCCGCTGAACAGCTGCACACACTCGCCGAGCATGCCGCGCGGCGCGGTATGCGGATCGCCTACGAGGCGCTGGCCTGGGGACGGTTCGTCAATACCTGGGAGCATTCCTGGGACATCGTCAGGCGAGGTGACCATCCGGCACTGGGTCTCTGTGTGGACAGTTTTCACGTACTTTCCCGTGCGGACAACGGAAACGGGAAGACCGACCCGGCCGGAATCGCCACCGTCCCCGGCGAGAAGCTGTTCTTCCTGCAACTCGCCGACGCGCCGCGCCTGGACATGGACGTGCTGCAATGGAGCAGGCACCACCGGCTGTTCCCGGGGCAGGGATCCTTCGACCTCGCCACGTTCACCACCGCGGTGCTCGCCACCGGTTACCGCGGCCCGCTCTCGCTCGAAGTGTTCAACGACGTCTTCCGCCAGTCCGCTCCGGACCGGGCCGCCGTCGACGCGATGCGTTCGCTGATCGCCTTGGAAGAGGCACTCGGGCGGCAACCCGAGGTGCGGCAACGGGAACGAATCGAGCTCGCTCGTCCTGCACCGGCGCCCGAGCTGTCCGGATTCGCCTTCACCGAGCTCGCCGTGGACGCCGATTCCGGTCCGCGGCTGGCGCGAGCGCTGGCCGCGATGGGGTTCGCGCACATCGGTGAGCACCGGTCCAAGCCGGTTCAGCTCTGGCAGCTGGGCGATGCTCGTATCCTGCTCAATTCCGGCGGCGAGCAGGCCACCGCGGTCAGTGCCATCGCCGTGGAGACCGCGGACCCGGCAGCCTCGGCTCGCCGGGCCGAGGCGCTGCTTGCTCCGGCATTGCCGCGCGCTCGCGGTCCCGCCGAGGCCGATCTCACGGCGGTCGCCGCTCCGGACGGGACGGAAATCTTCTTCTGCCGCACCGGAGCCGAAGGAACGGGCTGGCTCAGCGACTTCATCCTCACCGGCACCGCGTCCGACGCGCCGACCGCTGTGACGCACATCGACCACGTGGCGCTCGCGCAACCGTTCGACTACTTCGACGAGGCCACGCTGTTCTACCGTGCGGTGCTCGGGCTGGATCCCCGGCACGACAGTGAGTTCGCCGCGCCGTTCGGCTTGGTGCGGGGGCGTGCGGTGACCGAACCCGCCGGCCGGGTCCGGATCGCGCTGCACGGCACGGTCCTGCGCCGGGGCGACTGGGCGCCAGGCGTTCCGGATCCTCAGCACCTGGCGATGGCCACTGGCGACATCTTCGCGAGCGCTCGCGCGATGCGTGCTCGTGGCGCGCCTCTACTGTCCATTCCGGACAATTATTACGACGATCTGGGCGCGCGGCTGGAGCTCGATCCGGAGGTACTGGCGGCCATGCGGGAATGTCAGGTGCTCTACGACCGTGACGGGGTGGGGGAGTACTACCATTTCCACACCGAGGTTTTTGGTGACCGGATCTTCCTGGAGATCGTACAACGGGCCGGTGGGTATTCCGGCTACGGCGCGGTGAACGCTCCGGTCCGCATGACCGCCCACCGCGCCGTTCGATCACCTACCGGGGAAGCATCCCGCCGTCTTCCTTCGGAAGGCCAAGCTCCTTGAGGAAACTGATGCGTGAATTGATCGACGCGGAGAAGTGCCTCCAGTCGAGACTTTCGAGCGGCTCGACCGGTGTGGGGGCAGCGGCGGAGGACGTCACATAGCAGATCGAGTCGTAAATCCGCTCCTCCATGAGGCGTTCGCAGAACACCGAAAAACGCTTCTGATACGAGCTTCCGTGCCAGATGTCCTCGACTGGGAATGCCCCCTTTTCGATTCTGACCGGCGCCCGTGAGCCAGGCCCGTCTTCCATGATGAAAAAGTATCCGAGCCACGGCTTCTCGCCGGGGAACAGCTTCTCCAGCACTGCCCTTCGCAGGTCGACGGCACTGCCGAGGGCTTCTTCCACTCGGTTGTTGTAGTTGTTGCCGAACGAAGGGCCGCCGAGCGCCTTCAGCTCGAACGCGGCCACCAGAGTATTCTCGTGCGCGACCACCAGGTCCCACTGTTTTTGCGGACGGTAGTAGCCGGGCAGCTCAAGTCGCTGGCCCTTGCTGACTCGAATGTCCTCCGCCGGATAGCCGGCCTCAAGAAAGAACTTGGCAATCAGCGCGGCGATGCTGTCGAAATGCCTTCCGCCTCGAACCGAACCCGCGGTGCCTGCACCCACTTTGTCCTTGATCTTCGACAGCTCGTTCTGAGTCTGCTTCGCCCCCCAGTACGCGGCAACGGCGTCTTCGAAGTCCTGGCGCGTGACCGTCACGACTACCTCTCCTATTCAGGCAAATCAGTGAGTCCGTAGGCGCTCAGGGCGGCAGTGGTCGCGGCCCGCGCATCGCGCCGGTCAAACGCGTCCGCCAGAGCGGCACGGTCGTGCTCGCTGATTTCCACGGGGTCAGGCACGCGAATTCTGCGGAGGTACTGGGCTTGGAAGCGGAGGGTGCCACCACGCATCTTGACGGCGTAGGCGGAGACGAAAGCCTCAGCGACCTTCGACAGCAGCAGGCCGCCGAGCACCCGAAGATCCCATACGTCGGAGACGATGAAGTACAGGTTGTGATGCGGGTACAGGCCACCCTCGTCGAGCACGGGGTGAATGGTCAGCTTCATGTCCGGGAACAGAAGCTTTGGCCTTGCCGTCAGTCGGTGGTCGACCTTGTCGATCGTCTTGTACCAGCGATCGGGTTGCTTGACCGCGACGTAGCGTTTGCGCAGTTCGGCGCTGTACCGCGCGAAGTAGCCCGCCATGCGTGGATAGTCGGCGAGGTTGACGAGGTTCCCGTTCGAGCTCCAGGGGTTCACCAGATAGGTGCCGTGCCAGTCGATCACACCGGTCCTGGTGTCGCGCACCATCGCCATGGGGAGGAGACGATCATCCTCCACGTCCGCGTCTTCTCTCCGCACGACGAAGACCTTGTCGGCGCCTGTCGCCACACCGATGCCGACCCGAGTGCCTGTCGCCTCGTCCGCAAGCGGCCGGAACCGGTCGCTGAGGTCTTCGAGCATGGCAAGTCGCGCCGGCGAAGCCGCGGGCCAGGAGTCGTCTCCCGCGAACCAGTGCGGCAGGCGGGCCGCGTGGTAAGACGGTTCGTTGACCTGCGGCTGTTCCGGTCTCGCCGTCCAAGTGAGGAACGTCTTGGCCTGCTCGGGGCCGAAGGTTCGGGTGGTGTCGGCCGCGATGGCCTCGCCTTGCGGCCGGTTGCTGATGATCGTGATGGCCGGGTACGCCGACACCTGCTCCTTGAAGGCGTCGACATCGTGCATGACCAGCACCAGGTCCATGCTGTACCGGCTGGCCACGAGCTCGCGGAGGTTGCGTCCGTACTGGTTGCGCATCCAGCGGTCGGCGCAGATGAATCCGAGCCGGCCGCCCGGCTTGAGGCTGCGCAAACCGACTTCGTAGAAGCCGACGTAGATGTCCGCGCGGCCTCCCATGGTCGGGCAGTTCGCGCGGTAAGCACTCATCCGCGCGTCGGGCACGTCTTCCAGTCGAATGTACGGCGGGTTCCCGACCACGAAGTCGGCTGTGCCGTCGGCGTGATCCGTGAGCAGGTAGTCTCCCTGCCCGATCCAGCCGCGTACGACCTTGGCGACCTCGGATGACTCCCAGCCATCGGCGAGTAAGCGCTCCGTGACGAGTTCGCGGCTTCGTTCCACGTTCTGCTCGAGCAGATCGAACGCTTCGATCGCGTGAGCGGCGTCGAGCAGCGAACGGCCGTGCTTTCGGCAGGACGCGCTCAGGCGCTCCGCGATCGGCCCCAGGAAGGCACCCGCGCCGCTGGCCGGTTCTACGATGACCGTGTCGGCCAGATCCAGGTCGGGCGTGTACCCGACCAGATCGAGGATCGACTCGACTACCCAACGGCGCGTGAACACCTCACCGTGCTCGATCGCCTCCTGCAACGACTCGGGCAGGTGGAGGGCGTCGAGGCCGAACAGCTCGCGGGTAACCACGACTCGAGACAATATCGACCTCGAGTCGTGGCTCCGGGTATTGGGGCGCTCGACCGGTGTCCACCGTGCGGGCGGCCTCAGCCCTTCCAGTTCGCCGCCTCCTGCTTGACCGCCTCGACGTCGAAGTCGTTGTAGCGGTCGGCGAGGCTGTAGTCGACCAGGCCGGTCGCGTCGAGGTCCACGGCCTGGTCCACCATGTCGTAGCGGGCGAGTTCGTCGACCGTGCCCTGCATGGCGGGCATGTCCTGCACGCCGTACTTACCCGAGGGCCCGGGCCCGCCCGTGACGTCGAGCCGCATGCCGAGGATCTTCACGGCCTGCTCCCGCGCCACGTTCTCGTCGGTCGCGGCGGGCCTGGACTGCGGGAACTCCGCCCAGTGCATGTCGATCGCCGACTGGGGACTCTCCTGGGCGAACACCATCGCCTTGAAGAACGCCCGCACCATGCCGACCACGCGCTCCGGCTCGTTCTCGATGCTCTCCTTGCGCACTACGAGTGCCGAGGTGCCGGTGAGGTCGTTGAGGGGCGTTTCCAGTTCACGCAGCGGCGTCCCGAGCAGGTCGCCGATCACGACGTTGGGCCCGTCGTAGCCCGCGTATGCCTGGACCTCGTCGCCGCGTAACGCCTCCGCCGCCTGCGCGCCGTAGCCGACGGGCAGGTACTGGGCGTCGGCCTCGGGGTCGAGACCGGCCCGCGCGAGCACGCCCTTGGCGTAGAGGTTGCTGATCGACGTGAGAGTGCTCGCGCCGATCGTCTTTCCCTTGAGGTCCTGCACCGTCCTGATCGGACTGTCCTGCGGTACGGCCACCCGGAAGATGTTGCCGTTGGTGAAGCCCACCACCGCGAGCCCGTCGTCCTTTCCCGCGGCGGACACCACGGCGTTCATCGACGCGTACGTCATGAACGACTGCTCGGTGGCCACCGACTGCACGGCGGAGAGCGCCGTGTCGACGGGCTGGATGGTGACGTCGAGATTTTCGTCGGCGAAGTATCCTGCCCGCAGCGGAACCGACGTGTAGGACGCGGTGGTGGCGGTGAGGGACTTGTCGGCGACGGCGAAGATCAGGTTGTCGCCGCCCTGCGCGCCGGTGGTGCCGCAGGCGGCAAGCGTGGTGACGGTCAGCGCCGCCGTGGCAAGGCCGAGTAGCCGCCTGCGCGGGATGTTGCCGGTCATCGGTTCTCCATAAGGACGGGGTACGGGAGGTCAGCGGTTGCGGCGCACGAGGCGCTCGGTCAGGGTGAGGACGCCGTACATCGTCAGGCCGAAGATGGACAGCACGATGAGCGCCGCGTAGGTGGCGGCCACTTCACCGGTGGTGGTGAACTGCTGGATGGCGTAGCCGATGCCGGCGCGCGAGGCGACGAACTCGCCGACGATGGCACCGATCAACGCCAGCACGGCCGCGCTGTTGAGTGCGGGGAAGATGAACGCGAGCGCGTTGGGAATGCGCAGGTAGCGCAGTTCCTGCCACTTGCTCGCCCGCAGCGACCGGAAGAGGTTCACCTCGTCGTCGCTCACCTCGGTGAGACCCGCGATCGTGTTGGTGAGTACTGGGAAAAACGCCAGCAGCGCTGCCAGCACCACTTTCGGCGCGAGGTCGTAACCGAAGATCGCGACGATCAACGGGGCGATGGCGACCTTCGGGAACGTTTGCGAGACGAGAATGTAGGGGTAAACGGCGTTGCGCAGGATCGGCGAGAACGCGAACGCCGAACCCACCACCAGTGCGGCGACCACGGCAAGCACGAAGCCGAAAATGGTCTCCTGCACGGTCGCCGACAGGTGTGGCCATAGGGTGCCGTCGGAGATCATCTGACCGAGCGCCGCGAGCACCTCACCTGGCGGGGCGAGCAGCAGCGGCGACACCGCGCCGGAGGTGGCGAGCACATGCCACGTGGTGATGATGGCGACGAAGATCAGCACGGCGAGCACCGCCGACTTCATCCCGGGGCCGCCGCGAGGACGGGTCGGCTTGACCGTCTCGTCCGTGACGGGAGAGGCGAGCTGGGTGGCCATCAGCGCGCACCTCCCGGCTCGACGACGCGCGCGTCGTCGAGCACCGCGCGCGCGTGCCGGATCGCCTCGTAGAACTCGGGACTGTTGCGCAACGCGCGCTCGCGCGGGCGCGGCAGCTCCACCGGGATGTTCGCGTGGATGCGGCCTGGCCGGGCGCTCATCACCACGACGCGGTCCGACAGGAACACCGCCTCGGAGATGCTGTGGGTGACGAACACGACGGTCTTCGGTTCGTGCTGCCACACCCGCAGCAACTCGTCGTTGAGGTCTTCGCGGGTGAACTCGTCGAGCGCACCGAACGGCTCGTCCATCAACAGCAGCGACGGCTGCGTGATGAGCGATCGCGCGATCGCGACTCGCTGCTCCATGCCGCCGGAAAGCTCCTTGGGGTGGTGCTTTTCGAACCCGGCGAGCCCCATCAGTCCCAACAACTCGACCGCTCGCGCCTCGCCCTCGGCGTCGCGGGTGCCGTCGATGTCGAGCGGCAGGCAGATGTTGTCGAGCACGCTGCGCCAGCGCAGTAGCGTGGGTTTCTGGAACGCGACCCCGGTCTGCGGCAGCGGCTCGGTGACCGTGTCGCCGTCGATGGCGACAATGCCCGTGGACGGATTGAGCAGTCCCGCGATCATCTTCAGCAGCGTGGACTTGCCGCAGCCGCTGGGCCCGATCAGCGAGACGAACTGGCCTGCTTCGATCTCCAAGTCCACTTCGGACAGAGCGTGGACGAGCTTGCCCTTGCCCTCGAACGTCTTGGACACGGCTCGGGCCGTGATGGCGGAGGGCGCGGCGGTGGTGCGCGCGGGCGCGTCCGCCAGTGTGCGGGTGGCCATCGGCTCACTCCTCTCGGCTGGGCTTTTCGTTGCCGCTCTCTGGCAGCACGTCGGCGTAGAAGCGCATCCAGTTGCCGCCCATCACGGCGGCGACCGACGGCTCGTCGAACCCGTGGCGTCGCAGTGCCTCCTCCTTGGCGGGGAACGCGCGGGTGTCGGGGAACCACGGCAGCGGTGGCTGCTTGCCAGGGTTGGTCGCGGAGCCCGCTCCGTACTGCGGCTGCGCGCTCCACCGGCCCTGCCGCATCCACTGCAAGTGCTCGAACGTCACCTTGCGGCCGAGGTCGGTACCGATGCCGACGTGCTCGATCCCGATGAGGTCCACGGTCCGCGCGACCATCTCGGCCCACGTGTCGATGCTTTCGGCGTAGGGACCGGAGATGTTGCGGTAGCCCGAGACGCCGAGCACGCCGCCGCGTGCGGCGAGTCCTTTGAGGACATCGTCGGATTTGTTGCGGCGGTGAGGAACGAGCGACGCGGCGTTGGCGTGCGTGACGGCCACGGGTTTTACCGAGTGCTCGATCGCCTCGATGCTGGTGCGTTCTCCTACGTGGGAGAGGTCGATGGCCATGCCCACGCGGTTCATCTCGGCCACCGTCTCCCTGCCGAAGCGGGTGAGCCCGCTGTCGGGGTCCTCGTAACAGCTGGCGCCGATGTCGTTCTGGATGTTGTAGGTCAGCTGCGCGACGCGCACGCCGAGGTCGGCGAACAGCTCCACGAACCGGATCCGGCCCGCCAGGAAGGCGCTGTTCTGGAAGCCGAGCAGGATCGCGGTCCTGCCGTCGGCGGCGATCTTCTCGATGTCGGCGGCGGTGCGCGCGATGCCGATCAGGTCGGCGTTGTCGTGCTCCAGCTGGCGCCAGGCCGCGAGCGAGTCCATCGACTCCAGCGCGTCGCCCCAGTACCCGCACGTCACTGTCACGCAGGCGAGTCCGCCCTCGCGCAGTTCGGTGAAGACCTCGCGGTCGAACTCGCTGCATTCGAGTCCGTCGACGTAGTGCACTTCGTTCTCCTCCTCGCTCAGGACGCGGCTTCGGCCACGTAGTCCGGATCGGTTTCGGTAAGGCCCTCGCCGCCGGTGAGCAGCGCCGCGCCGGCGTGGTTGCGGGACAGCGGGGTGTCCTCGGTCAGCGCCTCGTTGGAACGGTGGTAGAGGCGCCACCACAGCGCGGCCGGCACGGCGAGCCCGTGTAGCGCGGCCTCCAGCAGGTGCTCGCCGCCCGCCATGGCGGCGCGTGACCCGGCCGGTATCGCCGTGGTGGAGCCGGACGTCTCCAGCACCGGGGCACCTTCCGTGCCGCTCACTCGCACGTGCGCGCCGAGTCGCGCGCCGAGCGGGCCGGCCGCGCGCAGCAGCGCGGTGTCGGTCAGGCCGGTCACGGTCACCACCGCGGTACCGTGCTCGGCGAGCGTCGCGACCGCGAGGTCGAGCAGCGCCGGCAGGGCGAACGGCGCTGGGGCTCCCGGTGCGGCCACGGTGATCAGGGGCCCGTCCTCGCCGGTGATCTCCGGGGTGACCCAGCCGCCTGGCGCGCGCCCGTCGAGGAAGGCCAGCCCTTCCAGCCCAAGGGCCTCGGCCGCGACGACGGCCTCCCGCACGGCTGGCCACGCGCCCTTGGGGACGCCCAGCAGCATCACGATGCGTTCGGTGACCAGACGTGTCTCGCGCAGGCTCACCCGCAGGGTCCCGGCGCTCATCGCGTACCGCCCTTGCCGGAAAGGACCTCGTTGATCTCCTCGGCCCGCCGCAGCAAGGCCGTCGTGGCCTTCTCGACGTCGAGCCTGCTGGCCGGACCGGCCAGGCTCAGGGCGCCGACGCAGCCGCCGTGCACGTCGAACACGGGTGCGGCGATGCCGGTGACGCCGTCGAGCCAGCGCCCACTGGACGTGGCGTAACCCGCCTCGCGGATCGCGCCGAGGTCGTCGTCGGCTGGCACCTCCACGCCGCGCTCGCGCAGGTCGGTGAGCTGACGCTCGGTGGCCCACGCCATGAGCACCTTTCCTGAGGCGCTGCGGCCCAGCGGCATCTGTGCCTCGGCTCGCAAATCGACCTGTAGGGTGCGGCCGGGTTCGAGGCGCTGGATGATCGTGGCGGTGTCCCGTTCGAGGATGGCGAGCGAGACGGCCTCGCGGATCTCCTCGACGAGTCGTTCCATCGCGGGCAGCACGCGGTCGGCGAGCCCGGCCTGCCGCAGTGCCGACTGCCCGACCCACGCGGCGCGCAGAGTGAGGCGGTATGTGCCGTCGTCGGTTTGCTCCATCCACCCCGCGGCGGTCAGCGTCACCAGCTGCTGGTGCACGGCGGCCCGCGACCAGCCCAGCTCACGGGCCAGTTCGGACACTCGCACCGAGCGCTGCGCCTGGGCGACGATCTCCAGTACGCCGAGGCTCTTCAGCGTGGTGGACAGCGGCTGGGTGCGCGGCTTGTTCTCCTCGCTCACGCGCGGTCTCCTTCGGTTCCTCTGGTGCCGGGCTCCGCAGGCCACCACCAGACGTCGTCGTTTCCGCCCGCGATGTCCTGGCGGGTGGGGGCGCCCTGGAAGATCAGGCCGCGCAGGGTCCGGTTGAGATAGTCCTTCGTCCGGTCCAATCCGTACAGTGCGCCGTTCATGAGCCGGATCAGCCTGGCTGGCACGAAATCCACGTCCAGAGCGTCCACATAGGGCTGTGCGCAGGGGTTGTCCCGCAGTGCCTGGAAGCGTTCGACGGCAGCGAGCTGTTCGGGGTTGTCGAAGAGGAACCGGCCCACCCGGTGACCCGGGTCGTAGTTGTCCAGCTTCGTGCGCAGGGCTCGCGCGAGGCCCGGGACGTCGACGGAGAGGTCGAACCCTCCGGGGACCTCCTCGCGCGGGCCGGACCTGGGCTCCTCCGAGGAGCGTGACTTGTACCAGATGCGCCTGCGGTCGCGCTCGTCCGCGATGGGCAGTTCCAGTGCCCACCGGTACTGCTCGTCGAGCACGGTACGCAACTCGCCGATGGTCATGCCGGGCTCGCGCACCAGTTGCTCGTCCACGAGCAGTTCTTCGGTGAGCCGCACGCACTCTTCCGGTACGAACTCGATCAGCACCGCGTCGAGCGTCTCCTCGGTCTCGGCGGTGACCGTGCCGGCGAGTTCCCTGCGCAGCTGCTCGAATGCGGGCACCTCGGGCCCCGCGAAGCGTTCCCCTTCACGAAGCCGGTGGACGAGGTCGCGGACATGGTTCAGTTCCGCGGCGACCTGGTCACTGGCGGGAAAGACGTTGTAGGTCATGGGATCCTGGCGCCGGTAGGTGATCGCACGCGCCAGCAGACCGAGCAGGGTGTCGTAGCGAGGGTCCCCCCGAGGCGGGTCCAGTTCGCGCGCGGCCAGCAGCGCCCTCTCGCGCAGGGTGAGCCAGCGGTCGACGAGGCGGGGGTGGTTGGCGACGAAGAGCACGAGCCCGAGCGCGGAGCCGTTGCCCAGCCCCAGATAACGCCGGTACTCCGGCGCGAGCGGCACGGCTCGCGACGAGACGCCTCGCGCGAGGCGTTCGCACAGGTCGGCGCTGAACTCGCGCATGAGGTAGGCGGTGAGCATCTGGGCGTGATAGGGCACGCGCAGCGGGTGGCGGTCGCCGTAGGAGATGAACGTGCGGGTGCCGAACGTGCCGTTCGCGTCGAGTCCGGTGTTGCGCATGAGATAGCCGATGTCCCTGAGTACGTCCAGGTCGGGCTGGCGACCGTCGGCGAGCGCGCGGACGGTGTGCTCGAACGCGCGAAGACTCCGGTTGGAGCGGCACCAGACGAGAGTTCCCGCAGCGGCGCGTCCGGCGTAGAGCTTCGGCAGTTCGCGACGGGTCTGCTCGATTCGCCCGGCGTCGGCCTCACCCTCCCAGAGCGCGCCCACCATGTCCCAGCTCTGGCCGATGATGCGCGGCGTGCGGTCGACCATCCTCGGCTCGGAACTGAAGGCGGCAAAGGAGAACACGTCGCTTCCGGTGTCCACTCGGTACACCGCGACACCGTCGCCGGCGTCCGTTACGTCCATCGTGGACAGTTCGATGTTCCAGCGTTCCCTGGTCATCTTCTCGATCAATGACCGGCTCGCGCTGAGCCGGGTCGGCTGCATGGCCGCGAGTCGCCGCGGCTGCATCAGCTCCGAGGGATCGCGGAACGCGAGCCCGTCCGCCGTGGCCGCCCGGGCGGGTCTGCCAGCAGTACGCATCCACCCAACCTTCATTTCGATGTTGTCATGAATATCTTGACAGCGTTCGCTTTTGAATGACACTATGTGCTCGCGGATCCCGGCACAAGACTTTCGCGCGCAGTTGATCCGGTCGTAACCGGTTCGCGAATTGCTGAACGAGTTTCTTTTGCCGTGACGACCGGAAGAGACGGTGGCCGCGTTTTCGCGAACGGCGGCCTCGTGGAAGTATCGGCGGATTTCGGCCGTTCACCAGCCAAGATCACGATCCGGCTGCCGGCGCCGTACTAGGGTGGCCGCATGTCGCTGGTGGGAAGGGACGTCGAGCAAGCCAGGATTCAACGGCTGCTGACGAATGCGCGCGACGAACGCGGCGGCGCGCTGGGGCTGCGGGGCGCTGCGGGCATGGGGAAATCGGTTCTTCTCGACTACGCCGTGTCGCTGGCCGAAACCGAGGGCGGCATGCAGGTGGTTCGCGGAGCGGGCGTCGAGTCCGACTCCGAGCTGGCCTACGGCGGCCTGCACCAGCTCATGTTTCCTCACCTGGACCGGTTGGACTCTCTCCCCGCTCCCCAGGCAAGGGCACTGCGTTGTGCTTTCGGCCTGTCGGAGGGAGACGAAGCCAACCGGTTCCTGATCTCCGCGGGCACCCGGCGCCGGTGGTGGAGAGGCGGGGTGCCCTCCCGTACGAAGCGTTCCTCCCGGTCTTCAAAGGTGCCACCGGCGAGGTGCCATTCCGGCCGGACACCCGGTCCGCTCCGGGCGGTTTCCCGACGCAGGCGACGACCAGCCGCACCTTCGTCCTCAAGATCGGCTTCGAACTGGAAGGCAATGCCACGCTCGGCCTGATCGCGGCGGAGTTGGCCGACGCGGGACTGAGCCGGGACAACTGGAGTTTGGTTCACGAGGGCGAGATCGTGTCTCCGGTCCTCTACGACGATGCTCGGACCTGGCGGGGCGTGGAACGCGTCCTGGAGATCCTGTCCGAGCACGGTGCGACCGTGAACGACAGGACGACGGCAACCGTCCAGGTCGGCACCAGGGACTTCGGTAACCGTTACGACGACCTTGCCCGCATCGCCGACACACACCAGGACGTGCTGGCTCGCCTGGGAAGTACCCCGGTGCGCGGCGAAACCCCGGACGGCACTTCGGCGATCGGCACCGAATTCGTCCAGTTCCGCGCGGGCGGCTCACTCGACGCCGGAGTCCTGCGGCAACGGGTCGTTCTCGGAACGGGCATTGTCGACGCCGTGGCTCGCGGCGCCGAGGTGGCGCCGGGACGACCACGGCCGATCGGCCACCATCTCGCCGAGCACGGTGAGGACGGCGAGTCGTTCCGCGCGAGCGCGAGTTTCCGGTCGCTGCTCGGGGCCGTCGTCGACGGCCTTCCCGTGCCGCGCGCGATCCCATTGCTGGATTCGGCGACCAAGTTGTATGTGGCGACTCGCTGGCAACCCGCGGAACCAGCCTCGTCCGACCGCGCCGCCGAGGAGCCCCGCAAGCCACCCGGTGAGCCCGCTGTCGACCTCGGACTCGACGGTGATTCGCCGGATGCCGCTCGTGCGCCGCACGGCCGTCGGTTCCGGCGGGTTTTCGATCCGAACGAGTACTACACGGGCGGCGGTGCGCAGACCTCCGGCGCGCCACCCCCTCCTCGTTCGATGCGAGGGCTGGTGGCGGACGCGGGGACCGGCAAAACCGGTGCCGTGGCGGCCGAGCTGGAAGCGGCCCTCACACAGGCGGGCGCGGAACTGGCGAAACTTCATGGTTCCCACCCGGACTCCTCCTATGGCAGCGCACCGGCCGAGCTCGCCACCTCCGAGCCGGTTCGGGACGCCTTTACCGTGCTTCGCGCCGCCATGGACCTGCTGGCTCTGCCCGGAGTTCCGGAACTCGCGGGCAAAGTGCGGCGCGGGCTTGTCTGGGAGCCGGTCTGGTTCGGTCAGGTGCACGGGGCCGCCACGCTGGAGGCGTTCACCGTCGACGGCGACCGGACCACGCTGAGCCCCTCGGCGGCGGAAAGCGCGGCAACCCCCACGTCCGTCGATGTCCGCACCTTCCTCGGCGACCTCGAATCCCACGCGAAGGAAGCCGGATTGCCCGAGCGCCAGAGGGCACTGCTCAGGGAGACCTTCCTGGCTGCCTACGAGCGAGCGGGTGGCGTCGTGCCGGTGGAGCCGGGGACGACACTGGACACCGGCGAACAAGGTCAGTTGTCGCGGGATGCCGCCGAACTACGCAAGCTGCTGCGACGGCGCGGATCGCGTGCCCCCGACGAGGCCCATCACCAGCTCGTGAGCGATGCCGCGCGGAAACTCCTGACAGCCTCAGCCGCGAAGCGGGAGAACCTGACAGCCGGGCTGGCCGAGTCCCTGTTCGGGTTCGTCGACGAACAGGTGCGGCGCGGTCCGGACGCGCGGGCGTTCTTGCCGGGCGTGATCGCCGACATCAGGTCCATGTTGACGCCGCTGGATCTCGGCGAGATCGCCGACTTCATGACGGCACGTCTCCAGGAACAGCTCACGGTTGACAGTGCGACGGTCCCCTTCCCCGCAGGGGTGGCGTCGGTGACGTCTGCCGGTGTCGATCAGCAGCTCACCGAGGCGTTCGCCGGGTACATCGCCAACGGCGATCCGGACACGTTCACCGGCGCCGACGGAACCTATGGCCTGACCCTGCCGGATGGCTCCTACCTGATGTCCTTTTCGGACACCTATCTCGGCACGGTCAACGAGGACGGCAGCCGCGACCCCGTCGTGCAGGAGGGTGGACCGACTCCGTTCCTGCACAACTCGTTCGTCCGGATCCGGCCCGACGGAACCCTGGAGACCGTGGCGGGTCCGATGCCGCACCCCGAGGGCGGGAAATGGTACTGGTCGGGCGACGCGCACCGCACCGAGGACGGCACGATCGAGGTCACCTATCAGGAGTGGGACAGCCCGACCGGACAGATCTGGGACTGGCGCAAGGGCCCCAACGTCGTCGCGAGGTACACCGGCGGGGATCTGAGCGCTCCCGCGCGCGTGTATCCGTTGCCTTCGGCGACCGGCGTCGCGTGGACAGCGGCGATTCTCAAGGGCGAGGACGGTTACCGCTACGTCTACGGCGTCGAAGACCTGGGGGACACCAAGTATTTGCGGGTGGCACGGGTTGCCGGTGACAGTCTCGCGGGGCAGTGGGAGTTCTACACGGAGGGCGGCAGCTGGTCGATCTTCGAGTCCGACGCGGCGAGGGTGATGCCGGGGGTTGCCAACGAGTTCAGCGTGACCAGGGTCGGCGACAGCTACGTGCTCATCACGCATGACACCCGGACACCGGTGAGCCCGGACATCGTGGGCTATGTGGCACCGACGCCGTTCGGCCCGTTCACCGGCCCGACACACCTGTACACGACGCCGGAGACAGGTGAGGACGGTACGTACGGCAACGAGAACGTCTTCACCTACAACGCGCACGCCCACCCGGAGATCGACCGAGGCCCCGGCAGGCTCGTCGTCTCGTACAACGTCAACAGCTTCGACAACACCGACACCTACCGCGACGCGAGCATCTACGTTCCCCGGTTCATCGTGCTCACCTTCGACCAGGAATCCGGCACCATCAGGGCGAGTGAGGACAGCGGTTTCCAGGAGGCGCTGCGGTCCCTGAAGGGCGTCGACATCGGACGACTCGCCGTCGAAGGGGCCGACCTTTACGCGCTCTATCAACGGTTCGGGGACGAGTTCGAGCGTGCCGTCAAACTCGTGGCGGCACGCGGCCTGGAGTACGTTCTCGGCCTGCCCGCAAATGTCAGCGCCGACAAGCTCCAGGGCGCCCTTGACCGCGTGGCCAAGAGCAAGAAACCGCGAGTAAATCAGGTGCCGGCGGGCCTCGTCGGAGCCGCCGTGTTGTTCGGCTACGACCATGCTGACAGCGCGAGCGTGCAGGCGTTCGTGGATCTGCTCACCAGGGCAGGGATCTCTCCGTCCGGCAGGGACGTCGAGGCGCTGCGTGCCGTGGCGACCGACCTGTACCTGAACGGCTACTACACGGCAACGCAACGGCGTGTATTCGACGACGCCGAATGGCTGCGGCTCGCTGTCGAGGCCAGGGACCCAGCCGCCCACCCCGTCAATATGTTGCCCGCTCTGCCTCCTCTGCCCGCCGGGCCGGAGGAAAGCCCGAGCCTGCTCGACGCGGGCGACCGGATGGCGTTGCTGACCGGGCAACCACGCGATCTTCCGCTGGTCGCCGAGCTGACCGAACATCTCAATGAGCGGTTCGACGGCGAACTCGATCCACAGGAGACTGAGCGTCGCCTCCGAAAACGCTTCGCCAGGCTGGCGGGGGAGGACGGCGACGTCTGGCAGGTCGGGGCCAGCGAGGTCCGGATCCGGGTTCGGTTGTCGGACCCGGAGTTCGCCGAATCTGCTGCTACCGCCGAAATCGCCTTCGAGGTCAGTGAAAGGGACACCGTCGGCGAATCGTTCGGCGAGACCACGGTGATCACCGAGACCGGTGCTCGCGCCACGGTGGTTCCAACCCGGGACCGGACCTTTTCCGGGACCCAGGTCACCGGCGACGCGCCGGGTAGGCCGGACTTCCCGCCGGTCACGGTGCGGGAGATGACCGAGCGGCACCGCATCGCCCGCCATCTGGTCAGGGCGATCGAGGAAGGCATCCCTGTTGACGCGCACATGCGAGAGCAGCTGCACCAATACCTCGATGAGTTCGAAAACAACAACGCCTTCGCCGATGCCGCGGCCGGAGGGGACGGCCATCTCTTCGTCCTGCACGGCGAAAAGGTCAGCGCAGTCGTTCGGCATGTCATCACCACCCGCGACGACAACGCGAGCTTGGTCGCGAGCGCCGACGGCAAGGTCATCCACCAGTGGGGAGACCCGGGTGATCCGAGGGGAAATCCCGGCGTCGTTCACAAGCTGACGGCTTACACCAGCACCGGTGCCGAGCTCGGAACCACCAGGGTCATGGGCACGATGCTGACCGAAACTGCCGCCGAGGACGCGCACGCCTACGGGCTCGCTATCCTCGAAGGTGACGTGCCGCCGCAGCTGCGAACAGAGGGGACGGATGAGGATCGGGCCCGGCAGGCTCTGCGGCGCCTGACGAAGAACGGTCAGCACGAACCCAGCGGCGGATTCCTGCGTGAGTTGACCATGCGGCGCGGCGCTCGATCACAGGGCAACGCGATCGCGCCCGTGCGTGAAATGGTCATGCAACTCGCGCAGGAGTTCGGACTCGTCCCTGACGCCAATTTCGTTCCCAACGGGGTCTCGCCCGCGGGCGACGAGGCCATGTCGTACTGGAAGCGGTTTGCGCAAAGCCTCGGCATCGATACGTCGGCCAATCCGTCCGCGCGCCGTCACCGCATCGACAACATGATCGAGCTGAATCACTTGGTCCGCCGCGAAAACCTGCTGGCCGAATACCGCGCGTTCACGCGTAACGGGCTCCGCAAGACCGTGGATGTACCGGGCCGCCGCCGCTTCCTGACCGATCCCGATTCGGTGCGGGTGAATCTTCGGCTGCGGCAGAACGTCGACGACGCGGAATTCCTTGGCATGACGGGACCGGCCGACGGCACAGGGTTCGGCGTCTTCCGGGTTCCGGTCACCGTGGTGGCCGAGTTGGAGGCCGGCGGTGTCGTGAAGGCGGAGCGACGCCGATTCGGAAGTGCGCTGGTGTACGCGCCGGTACCCGCGCTCGGTGGACATACTGCCGAGGTCGTGGCTGCTCAGACTCCCGTGGGCGTCGAGCGCACGGAACCGGTTGAGCTCGCTCCGTCGGCCGGGCTCTCTACCAAGGCGCGGAGTCTCCCGGCTTCGGAACATCCGGTTCTTGAGCCGGTGTCCTTGCCAACGCTGCCTCCGCGTCCCGGCTCCGTCGTGCGGGGCGTGGCCGACGCGGTGCTCGGTTTCTTCGAGCGTTCCCGGGCGGGATACCGGCCGACTGGTTCGCCGCTGAGCTGGCGTATTCGTTGGCGGGACAACGATGTCGCCGTCGACATCGTCGTCGATCCCTCGGCCGCCGAAGCACGGATTCTGCCTCCGGAATTCTCCGTCCACACGCGGCAAAAGGATGGCGAACCGGAAACCGTAGCCGTTCCGGCGACCCCGGTCCGGGTCGTGCTCCCTGCCTACCCTGACGTCCCCGCCGGACTTTCGCACCTTGTCGGTGCCACGCTCGAAACCGCGACCGACGCGCTGCCGAGCACGCTGGACGGCTGGGCCGACGAGGTGGTGGCCGACCACCGCGACGCTCCGGCGCCGCCGGAATCCTCCAACGAGACACCGGCAACGCCATTGCAGGTCGAGAGCGCACGAGAAGTCGCCTTTCCCAAACGCTGGAAGGCAACGGAAGAGGCACTTCGCGAGGTAACGGCGCTGAGCGAGCGCCTGCTCGTCAACGCCACAGTGTCGTCGGCGGCTGAACTCGCGATGCGGACCCATGAACTGGTCACCACGCTCAACGCCCTCGCTGATGGTCACGACGCTCCCAGGGGCGACACCAGGCACGCCGCGCGACGTCACTTCGCGGCCGGACTGCGATTGCTGGCAACCGACCTTTCCGAAGCCAGCCGAACGCTGGAGATCATGGCCACGGTGGGCAGGCGAGTCGACGGTGGCCGTCGTGATCTCGATGCGGTCAAGCTGCTGGTGTTCCTCGACGCCGACGTGGAAAGGAGTGCGGGGAGGGCCCACCGCATGCTCTCGGCCGTCGAGGAAAGGGGAGAGCGCCTGCTGGAGCTGGAAGAACCGGGCAGGTTGGTGACCGTGGAAGAGGGGGAGCGCACGACCCTGTTCAACCGGCATCCCAAGCCGCCGTTGCGGTTCCGGCCTTCTGAGGCGGACGTGGCGCACGTGGACACGGTGCTGAGCCTGCTGGCCGACGTCGAGACGGATCTCGCGAAGCTGAACGAGCTCGGCCATAGGGGCACTGTGGCCGAGAACTTTCCCACGGCTGTCTTGAACCAGCACGCGCCCGACCTTGTTCACAACCAAGAACGGCTCCGGAAGCTGTTGTACGTCATGGGACTCAACGAGACGACTTACGGCAATGAACGGCGCCACAAGTTCTTCCGCAAAATCCAGTCACACGACGACCTGGCAGGCCGCCTCACCGACGACGGCGCCGCGTTGGTCAAGCTCCTCACGACACTGGAGCAACATCCGGTTCCAGGGCTCGGCAGGATGGAATGGTTACTGAAGTACAAGTTCTCGCGCCGAATGGTATTCGGGAAAGACTTCCATTTCGCCGATGCGATCGACGAGGGTTTCACCGGTGATCCGATTCGATCGGTGGCGATCATTCCGACCAGTGAACTATCGATCTATGCCAGGGACTATGAGCTAGCGGACATGGAACTGCCTGAACGGCCGGAGGATTACGACACCTACGCCGTGGTCTGGTGGTCCGGTGACCCAGCAGGACCCGCGGGTGGGCGGATTCCCTACCGCAGGCACGGGTTCACGATCCAGCTTGAGCAAGCCGATCACGTCGGTGCATCGGGCTCGCAGGGCGATCCGTGGGTAGAGGGCAGCCGGATGGTCGTGGTGCCGGGCACCGGCAATACCTCGATGGCCGAGGCCGATGCCGCGCTCACGGCCATGCTACGCGAGGAGATTCGCAAGTACGCGCTGTCTCAATTGCCACCACGACATCAGAGCCGGTTCACCCGGAGCATGGTGATGGGAAACGTTTCCGGTCATATGGCGGGCTATGCCGTCGGTTTGGCGACGTGGGGAGTGGATTTGAGACTGCTTCTGGCGACGTTGGCGCAGAACTTGTACACGTCGATCGTCAATCCCATTGTCTTGCACAACAAGGAGGATCGGGATCCTGGCGCGGCGGCGGCGATAAGGATGACGGCGAGCTGGCGAGGGGGGTTAGCCGGGCCGGGGTTGAGCAGGCTCCGCGGCGCGGCGCACGAGATCACGGCGAAATGGGGCAAACTCGCCGATCGATACGGAGTCAGTCTTCCCACGCCACCGGAGTTGCCCTCGCCTTTGGCGACACCGGGCGACCGCGAGACGCTGTCCGCACGGGTGCGTCAGATGGCGCCGAAATTGGCCGCCGCGCTCGGTGCGGAGGAGGAGATAGTCCGTTCGTTGCCGGAGGATTTGCTGAAACAGGGCAGTTTCGGCGAAATGGTGCGTGGTCTCAGCGACGTGCGCTGGGAAGGCGACAGCAGTACGATCCTGCTTACCTTGGGAACAGGTGAACAGGTGAGCGTTGAGTTCGTCGCTGGCAAAGGGCCGTTCTCAACGCAGCGCATCGTAGGCGGCGATGCCAGCGAGAATAGAATCGACCTACGCGTCGTTTACGCGCCATCGGAAAGCCTGGCCAAAGCGGACGATGACGTGCTTTGGCACACGTTGTCCGGCGAACTGCTCTCTGGCCTATTCAAAGCGGCCCAGGTTTGGAAGATGGAAACTCGGCGCAAAAGTTTGAGTACCAAACTCATTCCGATGGGGATACAAACGGCGGTAATATTTTCGTTCGGAGCTGCGCTAAATACTCTGAACCTGGCGGCCCAGACGATTGGCGCGAACCTGGTTGGTCAGATCAGTATGGTGCTCGCCCGATATAAAAACAGCAGGGGAACCAAGCTGATCTCTGCGATCTGGGACGATAAGCGAAGGGAAAGGCTCGGCGACGAGAGGCTGGATGGTCCGGTTGTGTTACACCGGCACGCCGAACACGCGGTCGGAATGCTGGCTGCGGGTGCTGAGATTCTCAAGCGTATGCGGTCCGAGGTCGAGTCGAGTATCTTCGTTGCGAACATGGCGTTGTCAAGCGAAAGCTTGTTCGACGATCCCTCGGTGTTACTCGACGCGGCTGCTGAGGATCTTGTGGCACACGCCAAGGCTAGGCGGGATGTTGTCAACGCCGCTATCGAATACGACACCGAGACCAGTGAACGGAATGTTGTGATCCGGACCCGTACGCCGAAACGGGGGAAGAATTCTCGATTGATTCGTCCGGTCACGATCACGATACGACTCAGTCACGACCCGGCGATTCCAGATGATTTTTCTCCGTCTACAGTGCACAAGAAGTACTCGGTGCCTGAACGTCTGCTTTTCATGGCCATTCCCCGATACTCGACGCCCGGTGAGCGGGCTGAGCAACTCGGCGCCGAGCTTGACCAGGTCATCGACAGAGAAGGCAGGCTGCAACCGATCGGGATGGGTGCTTTGTTTACCCAGGCCGGAGTCGTGGCGGCCTCGGACGGTGGAGCCAACGCCGTCTTTTCCGCGCTCGGCCCGGGTCGGGACCCGTCTGTCAGTCAGCAGCAACGCGACATAGCGAGACTCTCGGCGGTACGTGATATCACCGGGGTAGGAGAGGCCGCAGTCGAGGGGGTATTCCAGGTTGGGGCCATTCGACAGGGTTCTCAAAAGCGGCTCACCGGTCAGCTGGAACCGGTGGACACGGCGACGCCGACTGGCCGCGCTATGGATAACTATCTGAGAGTCGCGATCGCCGAGGCGAAGAAGATAATGGCGGCGACGGCCGCGTTGCATGAGCGGCATTCCGATCTGGTTTCGGACGAGGTTCGGGCTTGGCATCGCGACATGGCGGCGCGGTTCAATGGGTCCCTTTCAGTCGACCTTGAGGGTTTCCGGCAGCTTGTGTACAGCGGTGAACTTGTCGACAGCATTCCGCACCTCGCGGGAATCGAGCTCATCGGCGACAGGGAGGCCAGGCTGACAGTGGACAAGCTGAAGAAACCCGGCCCCGGCGGGGTTGCGGCGAAAACAGTGGGCAAGCATCCGCATCAGGTCGTCCTGCGGTTCATTCCCGCTGTTCCCGGACACTCCACGAGGCTTTTGCCCAATTCGGGCGATTCGTTGGCCATCGTTTCGGTGAGTTCGCAGGACGCGGCATCGGGATATGGTGAGCTACTAGCCCAGCTGGCGCTGCTTGTCAGCGCCTACCACAAGGCGCCGACCGGCGTGCCTGGCCTGGGAGCGTTGGCGTTGCAAGAGTTGGGTATGGGAGCGGCGCCCTCGATGGTGCGACGCACAGCCATGGACGTCTTGAAGGAAGGACCACTCCGGATGAGTGGGCTCGCCGCCCCCACCGGTATCGCGGCGGGGTCCGCCTATGTCGGTGTTGCGACCCAAGCTTGGTATACCCGTCGCCAGTTTCTCGTTGACGAGACGTTGAGGATGCTGATGACCTGGGACGGGAGCCCGGCCTCTCCACTACGGGACCAAATCGCCTACGAAACCCTCAAGCAGCTGCACCGCGTTGTCAGTGAGGTGTACTCCGACTACGTCACGCTCGCCGACAAGGCGGGCCTGTCCCGCGATCCCGACACCACACCATGGTCGTTCCGTGGCAGAACGGGAGAGAAGCCCGCGCTTTCGGCGCCAGTACCGCCGATTCCGCCGGTGGACCCACCGGTGATCGGCGCCCGGCGCCCGGTGCCGCGAAAGCGGATCGACTGACCGCGAGTCAGGTGCTCGCGACGCTGTCCGCCAACAGCTTCCTGACGTCGGCGGCGAAGGTGTGGCCGAGCTGATCCAGTAACTCCAGCGCCTGTTCCCAGCACTGGACCGCTCTGGCCGTGTCGCCCAGTCCGTCGAAGGCGATGCCGAGCGTCCGCAACACCAAGCCCTCGTCCGCGCGTGACTTCGCTTGGCGATGAAGCTCAAGCGCTTCGCGCAGTGGGACCACCGCTTCGGAGTGACGGTCGAGCTGGGTCAAAGCGCTTCCGAGGCCATGCCGGGTGAGGCCCCGGTTTCGCAGCTGTCCCTCTTTGTCGGACATGGTGATGCCCTGGCGGAACTGGTCTATGGCCTCGTCGTAACGGCCTGCTCGCAGATAGGCTTCGCCGAGATTGTTGACCAGCCCGGCCTCGAAGAACACGTCGCCGACTTCCTGCGCGATCCGGCGGGCCTTCTCGAATTCGCTGATCGCTTTCGGGTAGTCGTCGCGCAGCACGTGAGCGAACGCGAGGTTGCCGACCGCCCTGCACAATGTCTGCTGTTCCCCGAGTTCGGTGCGGATCGCGACCGACGCCGCGAAGAACTCCGCCGCCGTGTCGAGATCCCCGGTCTCCGCGTGAGCGACGCCGAGGTCGTTGAGGGCCCAGCCTTCGCCCCGGCTATCGCCGGCGGCCCTTGCCGCGGCGAGCCCCTTCTTGCCGATCTCCAGCCACATACTCCGGTCGCTGGTGAGCCGGAAATGTGCTTGCAGCGCGATGGCAAGCCGCCACGCCGCGTCGGGTAGCTCGTGCTCGATCGCGGCATCGACCGCGTTGGCCAGAGTCGGGCTTTCCGCGTCCAGCCAATGAAGCGCTTTGTCCTTGTCGCTGAATTCCGGGAGATAGGGCGGTTCGGCATCCCACACCGGCAGTCCGATCGGATCTTCGGGAAGCAACCAGCGTCGTGCCGCTACCGCGCTGTGGGAAAGCCAGCACAATAATCGGCTGAGTGCCGTGGTTCGGTGATCGGTGTCTTCGGTTTTGATGAGGTCGCGGGCGTAGTCGCGGAGTAGGTCGTGGAGGCGGTAGCGGTCGCCGTTGGTGACCATGACGAGGTGTTCGTCGACGAGGTGGTCGAGGACTCGTCGGGTGTGGGTGGGGGTGTGTCCGGCGAGTGCGGCGGTGGATGCGGCGGTGAAGTCTTCTCCGGGGTGGAGGCCGAGGAGTCGGAAGACGGTTTGTGCTTCGGTGGTGAGTGCTTGGTAGGAGAGGTCGAAGGCGGCGCGGACTCGGCGGGTTCCGGCGGCGAGTTCGCTCATGCGGTCGCTTGCTTCGTGGAGGCGGTGGGCGAGGTCTTGGAATTTCCAGGCGGGTCGTGCTTGGAGGCGGTGGGCGACCAGTGCGATGGCGAGGGGGAGTCGGCCGCAGAGTTCGATGACGTCGCGGGTTCCGGTGGGTTCGGCGTTGACGCGTTGGGGTCCGACGATGTGGGTGAGGAGTGCTTTGGCGTCGGTGGGGCTGAGGACGTCGAGGGGGAGGGTGTGGGTGCCGTCGAGGGCGAGTGTTCGGCGGCTGGTGATGAGGACGAGGTGGGTTGCCCCGGCTGGGAGGAGGGGTTGGACTTGTTCGGCTGTGGCGGCGTTGTCGAGCAGTACCAGTGCGTTCTTGCCGTGGAGGCGGTCGCGGTAGAGGGCGGCCCTGCTGTCGAGGTCTTGCGGGATCTGATCGCCGGGGACGTCGAGGAGGTGCAGGAAGGAGGCCAGCACGGTGTTGGGGTCGGCGGGTGGTTGGGGTGCGTGGCCGTGGAGGTCGACGTAGAGTTGCTGGTCGCCGTATTTGCCTGCGGCGAGGAGTTGGTGGGCTAGGCGGACGGCGAGGCGGGTTTTGCCGACGCCTGCCATGCCGACGATGTTGGCGATGGTGGTGGCGGTGTGGTGTTCGGCGTTGCGGGCGGCGCGGGCTTGGAGGACGGAGAGTTCGGTTTCGCGGCCGGTGAAGTCGGCGATGTCGCGGGGGAGTTGGCGGTGGGCGCGGGTGGCGGTGGCGGGTTGTTCGCTGCGGGTGAGGTCGTGGCGGAGGACGCGTTGGTGTGCTTGGGCGAGTTCGTGGCCGGGGTCGGCGCCGAGTTCGGTGGCGAGGCGGTTGCGTAGGTCGGTGAAGACCGATAGGGCGGCGGCTTGTTGTCCGCTGCCGGCGAGGGCGATCATGAGTGCGGCGTGGATGTTTTCGTGGAGTGGGTCGGATTCGGCGACGTCGCGGAGGAAGGGCAGTACTTCGCTGTGGCGGCCGAGTTCGCCGGCGGTGCTGGCGTAGTCGAGGACGAGGGCTTGGCGTTCGCGGCCGAGGGCGACCGTGGCGGGGTGCACGCGCAGCGCGGGCAGGTTCGTCAGCGGTTCGCCGCGCCAGAGGTTCACCGCTTGTTTGAACTGCTCACACGCACCGACCAGATCACCCTGCTTACGCGACTCGGCGGCAGCCGAGGCCAGCTTGCGGAAAGCCAGCAGGTCGAGTTGCTGGTCGCCAAGGGTGAGCTGGTATCCGGACTGGGTGGCGATCACGAGCCTGTTGGCTGAGGCATCCGGTTTGCGGGGCAGCAGTCTGCGGCGCAGCCGGGACACGTCGGTCTGCAACAGCGCGACCGCGGTCTCCGGCGGTTCCGAGTCCCACAACCATTCCAGCAGCGAATCGCGGGCGACGGGTTCGTTCGGGGCGAGTGCCAGCAGTCCGAGCAGCATCCTCCGGCGCGTGGGGCCGGGGTCGACGCTGACGCCGGAGACGTGCGCCGACAGCGGGCCTAGCACCTGAATCCACAGGTCATAACCGCGAAGCTGGGGGTTGAGCGAAATCCCGACCAGCTCGTCGGTTTCCTCCGCCGACAGCGCGAGCGCGGTCGCGATTCTGCGCAGCGTCGTGGCCCTCGGCTTGGCGATCCTGCCCTGTTCGAGGTCACGTAGTCCGGCGAGGCTCACCCCGGCCAGTTCCGCTGCCTGCTGCTGCGTCATCCCCGCCCTGCGGCGAAACTGCTGAAGCAGCTGGTCGACCCGGGGCAGGGAACTGGTCGGCGGGCTCATAGCCACCGTCCTCGGCCGGTGGTACGTCCATAGTCGTTCAGTAGCTCCTCTGGCGATCCTGCCGTGACGAGGAGTGGAGGCCCGGAGCCATCCGATCCGAGCGGGCAGAAGAGCGTCAGTGACATGTCAGCGAGGTATCCGATCATTGAAAGCGGGCCTGCCTGGAACATATCCGTTGAGACGGCATGTACTGAGTTCACGTTCCAGACGAAGCGGGTGCTTGACGCGGAGAGACCGTTCGCGGTGCGCAGCCTAGTGGACGTCCGCAATAGGTTGGCCGGTCGCACTGGCCAGGATGTTTGTGCTGGTGAGCGCACCGAGTTCGAGAAGAGGTCTTCGCGCGAGCGCGCGAAGCGCGGGGTGGGAACGCCGCCATCGACACCGGTTTCGCACTGGCGGTGGGTGCACCGGTGGAGGATCGCTCGCTCTGCTCATGAGAGGCGGCGTCGACGAGGGAGTGAGGCGTTCGTGATGTTGCGGTCCAGGGGTGTCGGTGATGCGCACACAAGTCCTTGTCCGGCTCGTCGGACAGGGGTCCAGCGAACGGTCTCTCTCTCGGTCCGGATCAGCTTCGCGGCTGCTGCTGACCCGCGATGAACTCTCGCTTCGGCCGGATAGCGGTAAATCGCCAGGTCGGAGAACTCTGACTTGAATCGTTGGCTGCGGTACGGGCCAACTACGGGCATGCCGACGGCTTTCTCGCCGGGAAGCCGCACGTGATGACACCGCTCCCGTACCTGTCGCCGCGTTGATCAGTAGGCTGCCGGGGGAACTCCACGACCAGGTGCGGCGAGTGCATCACGGCGGCGCTCGTGGAGGCGATCGATCAGGCGCAGGCTTACGGTGTCGATGACACCTGAACCGGCCCGTCCACTGTGGCCCGATCGTCGACGACGTCAGCCGCGCCGTTCGACGTTGCCCGTGGTCGCGGCCGGAGCCGGGCTTGGATCGGGAAGCTTCGACTGGTGAACGCCCCTTGCTGGACCCCCGACACGACAGCCTGCGCAACGAACGGGTCCTCCGCGTTCAGAGCTCGACGATCACTCCCCGGCTTCCATGGCACGCCGGTGCGCCGGACTGCCCTCGCGGTAGAAGACGTAGCCCGCGTGGTGCAATATGTCGCCGTCGAACTCGCCGTCGGCGCTGAACCCGGTGTCGTCGCGGTACTCGATGCGCTCACCGGTGATCCAGTACCGGCCGGTGTAGGCGCTCTGGCGGTCGCCGCGCGCCTCGTCGTATCGGCCGTCCGGCAGCAGCTCCTGCCTGATGTATCCGTCGGTGGTGACCCACATGCCCGCATAGGGATGCTCGGCTGCCCGCCCCGAGTCCGCTGAACGGGAGGTGGTCGCGTCGTTCGAGGTCGCGGGGCCGTGCGGCGTCGTCGTGTCGATCATCGTCGTCCCTTCGGGCCTGGATGCATCCGCCGTGGTGGGCGTGCCGTCGCTGTCCGGCGAGTTGCCGGCACACGCGGCCGTCAGGAGCGCGGCGAGGCACATCGCCGCGGAACCGAGAATCGTCCTCACATCTCGACCATGGCCCGGCTTGCCCACGCCATCCAGGACGCACACATCCTGGGAGTGCCGCACCCTGGCTGCCGGCTAGTGTTTGTCACGTTGGCGAGCTCGATCGCACAGTGCCATCTTCATCGCTTCGTCCATAGTGGACTATGAGTGAGTGGAAGCGCGATGGTCTTCGTGAAACACGCGCCCCTGCTTCGAAAACGGGAAGTCCCAGGAAGACGCGCCGGTTCACCGTTGCCGGGTGCGCCACTCCCTGGTGTGTTCCGGCCTTCCGCGTGGCGCAGGGCCGCACGAACATCGAGTTATGCCAAACGCCTTCCCTGCCTTCACACCCGACGGCCTGGCAGCCGTGCGTGCCGGAGCCGGCAGGCCGCTGCTGCTGACCAACGCGACCGTGCACACCCTCGACCCGCTGATCGGCACCATGCGTGGAGCCGACGTACTCCTCGGCGGGACGGTGGTCGTCGGTGTCGGTCCGGGCATCGTCACCGCGGCCGAGGACGACGGCGCCGTGGTCGTCGATGCCACCGGGACCACCATCCTGCCGTCCCGTCTCGACGTGGCCGTCGTTCTCGGCGCCACCGCCCGTGGCGCCGGTGCGGGCACGCTTGCTCCCGGCTCGGACGCGGGCCTCGTCGTCGTGTCCGACGAGCATGCTCCCGATCTGCCCGCGGCGTTGCACGCCGCGTTGACCCGGCCCGAAACCCTTCTCGCCGTGCTGAAGGAGGGGCGGCCGACGCACTGGGCCGGCGCGGCGCTCGGCAGCGCGCCGGCCGTCTCCTTGCGGCCTGACCGCATCGCGGTGGATCCGGATCGCGTGGGGGTGTGGGTCGACACCGACGACTTCTTGCATCAGGAACTCACCGCCGACGGTCGTTACGACGAGACGCGTGGTGGGCGACGGCACGCCTTCCAGGGCAGCTACTGGGTGGACGGTGACCGCGTCGACTACCTGGACGACCTCGGATTCTGGGCATTCGGCCGGTTTACCGGCGACACACTGGATCACGCGGGTTACACGATGCGCAGAAAGGACGCCCGATGAACGCCGACTCCATTCTCGACGCCTTGACTCGGTCCGCCGCCGACCCCGGCAGGCTCGTCCTGTTGCGCGGCGCCACCGTGGTGACGATGGATCCCGCGCTGGGAAACATCGACGGCGGTGAGGTCCTGATCCGTGGGGCGCGCATCGTCGAGGTCGGCCGCGACCTGCCCGCCGCCGACGCGCTTGTCGCGGACGTCACCGGCGGTGTCGTGGCTCCCGGCATGGTGGACACCCACCGGCATGCCTGGCAGGCGCAGATGCGCCGCACGATCCCGGACGTCGACGACCTGGCCGGATACCTGAGGTCCACGCTTCTGCACGTCGCGCCCGCCTATGCTCCTGACGACGTGTATATCGGCACGCGCCTTGCCGCGCTGACGGCGCTGGACGGTGGCATCACCACGATGCTCGACTTCTCGCACAACGCGCGGACGCCGGCTCACTCGGATGCCGCGATCACCGCGCTCGCCGACTCCGGCATTCGCGGCGTGCACGCCTCCATGGCCCCGCACTTCGGTGATTGGGACGGTCAGTGGCCCGCGGACCTGGCCAGACTGCGGTCCACCTACGTTCCGTCCGACGACCAGCTCGTGACGTTGCGATTGGCGGCACTGGCCACCGGAGACATCGCGAGGCACGTGGCCTACGGCCCCGAGCTGGCCAGGATCGCTGCCGACCTGGACATCGGGGTGAGCTTGGACGTGATGTTCGGGCAGGCCGCCTCGCAAGCCATCCTCTCCTGGCAGAGCCAGGGATTGCTCGGTGAGCACCTGGAGTCCATCCACTCCACCGCGTTGTCCGCGGATGCGTGGGCGGCGATGCGTGATCACGGCGTGACCGTCTCGCTGGCACCCACTTCCGACGCCCAGATCGGGCTGGAGGACGCCGTCCCGCCGGTCGACGAGGCCCTCGCTCACGGGATCCGGCCAGGGCTGTCGGTGGACGTGGAGGTCGCGCTGGCTTCCGACATGTTCACCCAGATGCGGGCGCTGCTGGCGATCCAGCGCATGCGTGCGGTCAATGCCGCCTACGGAACCCGGCGGGACCCCATCCGGATCACCACGCGCGATGTCTTCGACTTCGCCACCCTGTCGGGAGCGCGCACGCTGCGGCTCGACGATCGCACCGGCTCCATCACCCCCGGCAAGCAGGCCGACCTGATCGTGGTCGACGCCGAGGCGATCAACACCATGCCGCTGCACGACGCCGTCGGCACTCTCGTGCTGGGAGCCGACCGCTCGAACATCACTTCGGTGTGGGTGGCCGGCCAGGTGCGTAAGTGGGACGGCGAACTCGTCGGGGTGGACGTCGATTCCCTGCGCGCGCGGGTGCACGACTCGGTCGCGGCGATCACCGAACGCCTGCCCGCCACGGAAGCACGCCGGTGATCCCGGTGGCTGGCAGGGAGCGGCAGACCCTGGCAGCCACCGGCCGCGGCCTCTACGGTCGGTGTGTGAGCAGCTCAGATCTCGGTCCGTTCCTCAGGGCTCGTCGTGGCGATGTCCAGCCCGGCGACGTCGGACTGGCCACGCACACCACCCGGCGCGTGCCAGGGCTGCGCCGCGAGGAGGTGGCGATGCTGGTCGGCGTCAGCGTGGACTACTACGCGCGCCTGGAGCAGGGGCGCGAACGCAACCCGTCCGCGTCGGTGCTCAACGCGATCGCCGGTGCCCTGTGTCTCGACGCTGACCAGCGTGAGCATCTCTTTCGTCTGGCCGACCTGGCGCCCAGAGTCCTGGCGCCCGTGGCCGCGGCGCCGCGGCGGTCATTGCTGGACCTGCTTGAGTCGTGGCCTTCCACCCCCGCGGTGATCATCAACCGGCAGCTCGACGTGCTGGCGCACAACGCGTTGGCCGGTGCTTTGTACTCGGAATTCGACCGCGTCGACAATGTCGCCCGCATGACGTTCCTCGACCCGGTCGGCGCCGGATTCTTCGTTCACTGGGACCGGGCGGCGGAGTCCTGTGTGGCCAACCTGCGCCTGGCCATGGGACACGTGGACTCCGCCGATGCCGTGCGCGGGCTGGTGGTCGAACTCTCGGCGGCCAGCGCCGGGTTCCGTCGCCTGTGGGCCAAGCACGACGTGCGTGGCAAGACGCACGCTTCCAAGGCGTTCCACCATCGCGACGTCGGCGATCTGGTCCTCGACTACCACGCGTTCGACATCAAGGACTCACCCGGTCGCCAGCTGATCGTCTACCAAGCCGCGCCCGGCTCATCCAGCGCTGACAAGCTGCGGCTGCTGGCCTCACTGCATGTCGCGCCCTCGGCGACCTCCTGAGGCGTCAACCCGTCGGGGTGTCCACTGAGGACGTCGATCAGATTGCCGAAAGGACCTGTAACACGACGATCAGGCCGCACATCGTGAAGTTGACGACGCGGTGTTCGAAGAAGACCGCGATGAATTCGCGGATCGTGGCGCTGGGCCAGAAGTACCATGCGGTGGGTGCTCCGATGACGTTGCCGTCGACTTTCGCTTTGCGGGCCAGCAGGGCGGCACGCAATGCGTGGAAGTTGTTGGTGACGATGACACAGCGGTGGCTGGCCTGGTGTTTTCCGTATGAGTTCCTGCTGTAGGTGAGGTTCTCCCACGTCGTTCGTGACTGCTGTTCCAGGAGAATGTCGTGGCGGGTCGTGCCGGTGGATGTCAGGTAGTCGGGGCGGCTGGCGCGTAGCGGTGGGACCCGCCTGCTTTCGAGGAGTCCCGCGCCAAGCACGACGATGAAGTCGACCGGGCGACGGGCCGGTGTCGGGGTCGAAGAGGATTACGACAGGATTTGGCGGTGGAGCTTGCCCAGCTCACTGGTCGGTGACCGCACCAGGCGCTGCCAGGTGTCGGGGGTGCCCGGTGGCCTTGGCTGGGCGGGCCTCCAGGGCCTTGGCTGCGGGGGAAGGTCATGGTCAGCACGTCGGCGAAGCCGCGGTCGGCGGCCTGCATGGCGCAGATGGTGTGGATGTAGCCGGTGAAGCCGTGCCAGGGGTCGGGGTCGTCCAGGGCGACGGTGACGGCGGCGGCGTAGGCGTCCATGCGATCGGCGAAGAACGCGTTGATCAGCTCTTCGCGGGTGGCGAAACGGGTCGAGGGCGGCGAGCCGCGTGGTGTGCCTGGTTTGCTCGGATGTTGTCGGAGTCATACGCTGGCGGAATGGTCGTCCAGCGTTTGCAGGCGGCGGCTTTGGTGGTCGGCCCTGCGATTTTCGCGCTTTCACCGTTCTTTTGGGTGGATGGTCATTACGGTGTTAACGGCGGAATGGTGATCGCGCTTTCGATGGTGCCGTGTACGGGTTGTTCGTTGAGTACGAGCGTCTGCGTGAGTACCTTCCGGTCGCGGCGGGGTTGTGGTTGCTGTTGTTGTTGATCGGGATGTTCGGAAGTATCGCGTTTGGGCTGCAAGGGTTTTTCGAAGGTGTTTTTGGTCTGCATGATCGGGTGGCTTTGGACGGTTTCGCTGAGTATCCGCCGCAAAGTCTTGTCGTGCTTTGGCTGCCGGGGCCCGTCTTCCCTCTGTCTTTGTTGGTTTTCGGCGGGTTGTTGTTGTGGACGCGCTTGTCGCCGTGGTGGGTAGCACTGTCGATCTGCGCCGCGGCGGTCGCGTTCCCTCTCGGCAGGGTGCTGAGGTTGGAATGGGTTGCCTATGTTGTCGATGTTCTGGTGATCGTTTCGTTCGCGCAGCTCGCCTGGCATGCCTGGCGCAGACCGGCGGTCGGTGCTTCGGGTGGTGAGCGGGGCGAGGCTGTGGGCTAGCGCCGCAGCGGTTGAACAACCACTGTTGTACCGGGTCGCCGAGGCCCGGCGCGGGGTCTCACGCCACCCCGCGAGAGGTATGGCTTGATACCCGGGGTTCATCCGGACGAGGGATTTCCTTGCGGGCCATCCGCACCCGGCACCGCATCACCGTCTGCTTCGGATGTAGTGCCGAGGCAGGTGGTTGTCTGAACCCGGGCAAGTCGGCGGCTCGATACACAAGTCGCCGCAGTGCCTTCACATGCCGGTGCGTCAGGGAATGCGTGCTCGCGGGGGCGAAGTTGACCAGGCGGCTGCCTGCCAGGACGCGCCACCGCACCGGCGGATCGAGGGACAGCGTGTACGCCGAGGCGCTGCGTGCGGACACCGACCGTTGGGCCTGGCACCTCTCGCCGCTGCCACCACCCCGGCGAGGCGGTGGCGGTCGAACTCCGAGACGTGGTGGAGCGGGCCTGGCGCCGCAAGCGGCGCGATGGCGGTGTCATCGCGTGCCGGTTCAGCTCGGTAGGTTCCCGGTGCGCAGCAGATGTTCGAAGGCGAGCACGAAGCGCTCGCCGTTGGTTTTCCGGTGGGGCATGATGCGCAGGGGGCGGCCTTGGTGCGGATGAACGGCGATCCGCGTGAAGATGCCGGGTCTGTAGGAGACGGACGCGACCTGCTGCGCGGGAATCTCCCGTTTGAGCTTCGCTCGTTTCACAGGGCCGGCGACTTGGGTCAGCATGACGCGGCGGTCGGTGACGACCATGACGTTCGGGTATTCCCCGGCCGTCCCGGGAACGACCAGCAGGACCTTCTCGTCGGGGGCGAGCAGCAGGCGAGGGATGTCCCGTTGCATGCCGTGGTTGAAGAAGAGATCCTGATTGCGGTTCAGTGCCGTCGCATACGTCACCTCCGCCCGCGTCGATTCCCTCACGGCGAGAACCTTTCGTGCACCGCTGGGAACAGTTCCGGGGTTTCGTTCTCGACGAGCCCCTCGCTGCCTGGCGGTTGCAGGTAGTGCTTGCCACCGATGTCGTTCGCCGACTGGCCCAGACGCTGGTTCATGTATGCGTTTCCTGCGGGTGTGAGCGGTATCCCGCACCTCCACGGCGGCACCGGGTTGTCTCTCCCCGAAGCTCTCATGACCGCCGATGCCGGACTGTCATTGCTTGGTGACACGGTCTGAGCCCGGCACCCGATGAGCCCTCGTGCGCCGATCTGCCGTACCGGCGAGCCTGCTCGATCGATCATGGCTACATCCTACGGAGGAGGTTCACGTGGCGCCTGGATCACGGCGGAATGGACAGTGTGATGGTTTGGCTGCGGCGAGGTGTGCAGAACCTTGAACCACAGACGCGTCTTTGTAGGTTAGGCTAACCTAAATTATGCTCGCTTGCTGGGAGGTTCAATGCCACACGACGATGCCACCTTTGATCATCTCATTCACTGGGTGGACGACCTCGAAGCCGCTATGGCGCGTTACGAAGCTGCCGGCCTGCCCACGCGTCACGCTCTCACCATGCCTGGCTTCCGCAACGCCGCCTGGGGTGTGGACGACGAACGCTACGTCGAACTGGCTACGGTTGACGATTGGGATGCTGTCGCGACCTCGCCGTATGCAGGGAGTCTTGAGATCCTCAAGCCCGCTATCGACGAGCTTCGCGGATCTGGTCTCCTGACGTTCGCGGTCGACGTGCGCGACGCGCGTGCCACCGCGGCGCGGCTGCGCGAATCGGGGCGTGAGGTGGAGGACGTCGAGGTGCGCTTCGAGGAGAAGAATGCGGGATTCGTCGAGGTGTTCGTTCGCGATGTCCCGGCGTACTTTCCGTTCTTCATCACTTATGATCCACCGCGAGCCATGATCGCGCGCATGCGCGCCGAACACCGGGCTGCACAGGGAATTACCTTCGACAATTGTCCCGATCTGGTTGCTCTCCTGATCCGAAGTGCGGAGCCCGACGCCGATGCGCGCCTGCTCGCCGACCTTGTCGGTTGTTCCGTCAATGATGCGACGGTCGCTTTGCCTGGTGCTGAGGTGCGCTTCGAAAAAGGGGAGCGAGCCGGTTTGTACGGAATCGTGGTGCGTGGGCCTGAGTCATCAGCTATGCCGGCAGAAGTGGCTGGCGTGACGGTGATCGTCGAAACGTGATGGTCGACTGATAGCCTGCCGCTCGGCTGCGGCGTCGGGTGTGGTCACGCTGCCCGGACTCGCCGGGAATGGCCGAGGCGGGCTTCGGATGCAACGGAAACCGGTCCGAAATGGTCACCTCGATCGCGGTGAGCTGACCGCCGAGCACGCCGGTTCGCCGACGGCGTGCGTGCTTCGGGGCACGACGTTCTCGGTCTCGGCGGACGACCGCGCCGGGCTCGTCGGTCCCACCCGCGCGCCAAGACAACTCTGGCGAAACTCTTGTGCGGGTTGTACGTATTGGACATCCAAACCGTGCGACACGCGGCGCTTGTTTTGCTCCCCCAGCAGGTGCATCTGGTCGTCGGCTCACTGCTGGAGACGCTGTGGTTGGTGCCAGGACACCCGGCGAGGGCGAGATCGCCTGTGCCGTCGACACATTGGGTTCGCGGGGCTGGGTGGGTCGGCTTCCCGACGGGTTGTGCATTGACGTAGACGCGCGTGGCGCCGTGCTGCCGGCGCGGGAACGGCGGCCGGCCGACCCGCGCTGTGTCCTGGCAGGGAAGGGAACTGGCAAGGAAGTACGAAGCCGGTTGGCTGAGAAGGGGTTTGGTGGAGGAGATTGAGTGGCGAGACACGCTTTGATCGGTGTCAGGATCGCAGCGTGGACACCCCCCGTGTGTTCACAAGCCTGTCACTGGCGTGCTGTGCGGCCCCCCGAATTACCAGGCGCGGCGGGGACGGGGCTGTCCCCTCGTGGGTCGGTGCGCGAAGGTCGCGGGACTTGGTGTCAGTCATTCGCCCAGGGGCGAGTCATCGCTGGGACGTACGGGCGATCCGCTCGTCGTACCGGCTTGACGGCGCACGGTGCTGATTCTCATCGCACTCCGAGTCCTCCGTCCGGCCGTGGAATTCGTGAAGAAGTCGTGACCCGAGTGGGAGGCGTTCGCCGAGGAGCTATGAAGGGGGCCCCAGCGAGGACCTACATCCCGTGCGTCTCATTGGTTCTCCACGGTCGTCAAGCTGACCGGATTCAGACCCGCGAGCCCATGCCCCCCAGTACAAGAGGATCGAGCTGTTTACCCGTGTCGGTGCGCTGGTAAGCGAAGTAGGTCAGGATTAGCTGTTGCTGGCCAGAAGGTTGCTGACGCTCCTCATCTGAGTAAGGTTCTCGTGCCCTCTATGGCCCCTGTTCGGCCAACCGGGCTGAAAAGGCCCGACGGTATGCAGATGGTGTGAGCCCGGTTTGGCCGGCGAGGCGGGTGCGGAGGTTAGCGGTCGACCCGAGGCCACTTCGGTGCGCGATCTGATCGACGGCCAGGTCGGTTTGTTCGAGAAGCCGGCGGGCGTGCTCGACACGCACACTCGTCAACCATTGGATCGGTGTGCTGCCGAGCTCGTTCCGGAAGCGTCGGTGCAGGGAAGCCGGGCTCATGGCTGCCCGTGAGGCGATGTCCGCGACCGAGATGGGCTCTGTCGCGTGCTGCTCTGCCCAGGCGAGAGCCGCGGCGAGTGGACTTTCGGTCTCCTTGGGGATGGGGCGTTCGATGAACTGCCTTTGCCCGCCAGGGCGATGTCCGGGAAAGACCAGACGCCGCGCCACGGCCGTGCCAATCTCGGCTCCGTGGTCGCGGCGTACGACATGTAGTGCGAGGTCGAGGGCAGCGGCGCTGCCGGCCGAGGTGAGGATGTCGCCATCATCGACGAAGAGGACGTTATCGTCGACGTGCACGCGTGGATATCGGGCTCGGAACTCCTCGGCCCATTGCCAGTGCACCGTGACGCGACGCCCATCCAGGACAGCTGCTTCGGCCAGGGTGAACGCCCCGCTGCACATGCCGATCATTCGTGCGCCGCGGTCGTGGGCCTGCGCGATCGCGTCGAGTACGTCGGGGTGGTGGGGCGTGGCGGTGTCGGGTCGGTTGGGGACGATCACCGTGTCTGCGCGTTGGAGAGCGGAAAGTGTGGCGATTCCGGTCATGGCGAAGAAGCCTTGCCTCATCGGCACCGTCGGCTGTCGGGCGCACATCTGAAGGTCGTAGAGCAGTCCACCTACCTCGGGTCTGTCGATTCCGAGGACCTCGGTCAGACAAGCGAGTTCGAACGGGTTCGAGCCTTCGTCGACCAGAGCGGCAACGACGTGCAGTTGCGAGGAAACTTGCGACATATGTCATTCCTCGCACTGTTGGGCAAGAAGTGCAAGGCCTCAAGATCGGAGCATGACGAACCCGAGTACAAACATCGACACCGTTCTGGCATCCTTCGAGGATCGCTGGAGCCCACGGATCCTCACCCGAGTCAACGATTACGACGTCCGCCTGGCCAAGGTCGAGGGCACCTTCGTCTGGCACTCCCACCCAGACACCGACGAGCTGTTCATCGTTCTCGACGGCAGTCTCGATATCCACCTTCGGCAGTCAGGGACCGAGAGCGTCGTGCACCTGGGGCGCCATGACGTCTTCGTCGTCCCGCGCGGAATCGAGCACTGCCCGGAGTCCTCGGATGGCGCGGCGGTGATGCTGCTCGAACCAACCGGAACACTCAGCACGGGCGACTACGAGGGAGACATCCCGGACCACATCACCTCGACAGCCGGGCTCCCCGCGTAACCCACGGCAAGAGCCGATGTCAGGAAAGACATCGTGACCCACGCGAACGCGCCCGTCTCGGTCGAGGGGCGTCGTCGTCTCATTTCCCGATGTCGCACTCGTCCTATTGCGCCCACGTTGCCGCGGAGATGGGAATTTCCAGGGCGACAGCGTCGAAGCCCGCACATGCGAGGTTCAGCTTCCGCGTTGTGTCGGCTGGACTTCTCTCTGCGCAAAAGTGAGACCACTCGGGGTGTCAGGTGTGCCGGAAGTCGGGCTTGCGCTTGTTGGTGAACGCTGCCATTCCTTCCTTCTGGTCGTGGGTGGCAAACGTGGAGTGGAACAGCCGCCGCTCGAACAGGAGGCCCTCGGAGAGGCTGGTTTCGAAGGCCCGATTCACGGCTTCTTTGGCCATCATCGATGCGGGTTTGGACGTCGACGCGACCTTCGATGCCGTCGTGACTCCTTCCTCGGGCAGCGCGTCCGCGGGGACTATCCGCGACACCAGCCCGGCGCGCTCGGCTTCGTCGGCGTCCATCATCCGGCCGGTCAGGATCAGATCCATTGCTTTGGCCTTGCCGATGGCGCGGGTGAGTCGTTGGGATCCGCCCATGCCGGGGATGACACCGAGGGTGATCTCCGGCTGGCCGAACTTGGCGTTGTCGGCCGCGATCAGCACGTCGCAGATCATCGCCAGTTCGCATCCGCCGCCAAGGGCGTAGCCGGCCACGGCCGCGATCAACGGAGTGCGTACCCGCGAAAGCGTGTCCCAGCCGGCGAACCAGTCCTCGGCGAAGACGTCACTGAAGCTCCGTGGTGCCATCTCTTTGATGTCCGCCCCGGCCGCGAAGGCTTTCGCCGAGCCGGTGAGGATGATCGCGCCGACATTCGGGTCGCGGTCCAGTTCGGCCGCCGTCGTGGTGATCTCACGCATGGCTTGCAGGTTCAGGGCGTTGAGTGCTGTGGGCCGGTCGAGCGTGATCCGGGCGACCCGGTCGGCCGGGTGATCGACGAGGATGGTGCCGGTCATATTCGCCTCCGTGGGCAGAAGTACGTGTGTGGTCATGCGGTGCCGTCGCCGGTGAGGCTGGTGATGATGGCGGAGAAGTCGCGGCCGGGCCCGTCCTGGGCGACGAACTCGCTGTACAGCTCCTCGGCGTGCTTCCCGAGTTCGGTGCGCACTCCCTCGGCCCGCGCTGCTGCCTGGGCAAGGTGGAGGTCCTTGAGCATCAGGCCGCTGGCGAACCCGCCCGCGTACTCCCGGTTGGCAGGGCTGCCTGGCACCGGCCCCGGTACCGGGCAGTTGGTGGTGAGCGCCCAGCACTGCCCTGATGCCGTCGAAGCGACATCGAACAGTGCCTGGTCGGTCAGGCCGAGCCGCCGTCCAAGGACGAACGCCTCACTGACCGCGATCATCGAGACACCGAGAATCATGTTGTTGCAGATCTTCGCCGCCTGTCCGGCGCCCGTCTCACCACAGTGGACGACCTTCTTGCCCATGTTCTTCAGATATGGCTCAGCGGCGATGAACGCCTCCGAGGGGCCGCCCGCCATGAAGGTGAGCGTGGCGGCGGTAGCTCCGACGACGCCGCCCGACACCGGTGCGTCAAGGGCGAGGTGTCCTCGTGCGGCGGCGAGGCCCGCGGCGGCGTGTGCGTCGGCGACTTCGATGGTCGAACAGTCGAGAAACAGCGTGCCCGGCTCCGTGGCGGGGACGATCTCTCGGTAGCACTCCAGCACGTGCTGCCCGCTGGGCAGCATGGTGATCACGACGTCAGCTCCCGCGATGGCCGTGACCGCGGAGTCCGCGACGGAAACGCCATGACCTGCCGCCGTGACGCGGGCTTCGGAGACCGGATCGTAGCCGGTCACCTTCTGCCCGGCTTTGACGAGGTTGGCGGCCATCGGTCCGCCCATGTTCCCGAGTCCCAGAAAGGCAATGCTCATCGGGTCACTCCTGTCCATTCGTCCGGTCCCAGATCCGCGAAGTAGGCATCGACCAGGTTGTCGTCGACCTCCGGCAGGGTCGCCGGGGACCATCGAGGTGATCGGTCTTTGTCGACGATCTGTGCGCGGATTCCCTCGGTGAACTCCGGGGAAGCGAACGCGTGGCGCGAGATCCGGTACTCCTGGGCGAGCACCGTCTCCAGGTCCGGCAGCGTCGCCGCCGTGCGAAGCGCCCGCAGCGCGACCTTCAGCGCGGTGGGCGATTTGCCCTCGATCGTCTTGGCCGCCGCGACGGCCGTCTCCCCGCCGTCGCGCAACCGGTCGAGGATCTCTTCGACGCTGTCGGCGGTGTAGCAGTGGTCGATCCACGTGCTTTCGCCCGCGAGCGGACTTGGCGGTGGCGGATCGGCGACCATCGCGATAGCCGCGACTGGCGTGTTCGCGGCCAGCGCGTCGAACAGGTCGGGTAGCCGGTCGGCCGGGACGTAGTGGTCGGCCAGTCCACAGTGGATGGCGTCGGCACCGGAGAGCTGTGTGGCGGTCAGCGCGGCGTGCGTACCCAGCTCGCCTGGCGTGCGCGAGAGGAGGTAGGTGCCGCCAACATCGGGCACGAACCCGATCCCGACCTCGGGCATGGCGATGCGCGACCGGTCGGTGACAACGCGGTGGCTACCGTGCGCGGATACTCCGACCCCGCCGCCCATGACCAGCCCGTCCATGATCGCCAGGTACGGCTTCGGGTAGGCGGCGATGGTGGCGTTCATCCGGTACTCGTCGGCCCAGAACTCCAATGTGGCCGTGCCGCCGGAGCGGGCATCGTCGTAGATGGACCGGATGTCGCCGCCGGCACACAGGCCACGGTCTCCGGCGCCGTCGACGGCGACCGCGCGCACGGCGGGGTCCTCGCGCCAGCGGTGGAGGTGACTGGTGATGGCGCTGACCATGTTGTGGGTCAGGGCGTTGAGGGCACGGGGCCGGTTGAGCGTGATCCGGCCGATCCCACTGTGGACGAGGAATTCGACGTCGCTCACGATGCCTCCTCTACCTTGCGGGACACCCGCACCCGGTCGGCCTCGTGAACAGTGCTTCGCGAGTGTATTTTCACGACGCCTCCTTCAGCATGCGGCGAGAGATGATCACCCGCATGATCTCGTTGGTACCTTCGAGGATCTGGTGCACCCGCAGGTCGCGGACGATCTTCTCCAGTCCGTATTCGGCCAGGTAGCCGTAGCCGCCGTGCATCTGCAATGCCTGATTGGCGATCTCGAACCCGACATCGGTGCAGAACCGCTTGGCCATGGCCGAAAGCTGGGTGATGTTGGGGTCGCCGCGATCGAGCGCGTCGGCGGCGCGCCAGAGCAGCGTGTGGGCGGCTTCGAGCTCGGTGCGCATGTCGGCCAGCCGGAACCGCAGGGCCGGTGCCTCCGAGAGGCGGGCACCGAACGCCGATCGTCCCGACAAGTACTGGATAGCTTTGGCCAGCGCAGTTTCTGCTCCGCCGAGCGAGCAGGCGGCGATATTGAGCCTTCCACCGTCCAAAGCCGACATCGCCACCTTGAAACCACCGCCTTCTTCGCCGAGCAATGCCGACGCCGGGACACGTGCCCCTTCGAAGATGACCTGCCGGGTGGGCTGGGCGTTCCAGCCCATCTTGGCCTCGTTCGGCCCGAAGGACATACCGGGTGTGTTGCGCTCGACGACGAACGCGGAGATCCCACCCGCTCCGGGGCCTCCGGTGCGGGCGAGCACGACGTAGACGTCGGAGGTGCCCGCGCCGGAAATGAACTGCTTGACTCCGTCGAGGACATAGTGTTCGCCGTCCCACCGGGCGCGGGCCGAGAGCGCGGCGGCGTCTGATCCCGCGTCGGGTTCGGTGAGACAGTAGCTGCCAAAAGATTCCATTGTGGACATCTTGGGAAGGTGCCGGTGGCGTTGGGCCTCGTTGCCGAACCGGTCGATCATCGTCGTGACCATGCTGTGGATGGAAACGTAGGCCGCGATCGAGGGACAGCCCGTGGCGAGGGCTTCGAAGACGAGTACCCCGTCGAGCCGTCCGAGCCCAGACCCGCCGACGTCTTCCGGCAGATAGATCCCGCCGAGGCCGAGCTGTGCCGCTTTGCGCAGGACATCGACCGGGAAATGCTTGGCCTGGTCCCATTCGACCGCGTGCGGCGCGAGGTGCTCGGCCGCGAAGTCCGCGGCCGTGTCCCGTAGCGCGCGTTGCTCATCGGTGAGTCTCATGGCGCCTCAGTTCATCGTGGGGATGACGAAGGAAGCGTCTTCCTTGATGCCCGACGGCCACCGCGAGGTAACGGTCTTCGTCTTGGTGTAGAAGCGGATCGAGTCGGGCCCGTGCTGATTGAGGTCACCGAAACCGGAGCGCTTCCAGCCGCCGAAGGTGTGGTAAGCGATCGGCACCGGGATGGGCACGTTGACCCCGACCATGCCGGTGTTCACCCGGGAGGTGAAGTCGCGGGCGGTGTCTCCGTCGCGGGTGAAGATCGCGACGCCGTTGCCGTACTCATGCTCACTCGGCAACCGCAGCGCCTCCTCATAGTCCGCGGCGCGCACGACCGAGAGGACTGGGCCGAAGATCTCCTCGCGATATATCCGCATTTCCGGGGTGACCCGGTCGAAAAGGCAGCCGCCGAGGAAGAAACCATTCTCGTGACCGGGCACCGTGAGGTCGCGACCGTCGACGACCAGTTCGGCGCCCTCGGTAAGCCCACTGTCGATGTAGTCGCGGACCCGTTGGACGGCTTGGGCGGTGACCAATGGACCGAAGTCGGCGGTCTCGTCGTGCGCGGCACCGACCTTCAAGGTCTTCACGCGTTCCGCCAGCTGGTCAACCAGCGCGTCCGCGGTGGCCTCGCCGACCGGGACGGCGACGGAGATGGCCATGCAGCGTTCGCCTGCCGACCCGTATCCCGCGCCGATCAGCGCGTCCACCACCTGGTTCAAATCCGCGTCGGGCATCACGATCATGTGGTTCTTCGCGCCGCCGAAGCACTGTGCCCGCTTCCCGTGCTGGGCCGCTGTCGTGTAGATGTACTCCGCGATCGACGAGGAGCCGACGAACCCGACCGCCTCGACCCGAGGGTCGGTGAGTAGCGCGTCGACAGCTTCCTTGTCACCGTTGACGACCTGGAACACGCCTGGCGGTAGGCCAGCCTCGATGAACATTTCCGCCAGCCGAAGAGGGACCGAAGGGTCGCGTTCGGAGGGCTTGAGAACGAACGCGTTGCCGCAAGCGATCGCGGGCGCCGCCTTCCACAGCGGGATCATCGCGGGGAAGTTGAACGGCGTGATCCCGGCGACGACCCCCAGCGGCTGGTGCATCGAGTAGACGTCGATGCCGGTGCCGGCGGAGTCGGTGAACTCGCCCTTGAGCAGGTGCGGGATGCCGGTCGCGAACTCGACGACTTCCAACCCGCGCTGGATGTCGCCACGCGCGTCGGCGATCGTCTTGCCATGCTCGGAGGACAGCAGCCTGGCTAGACCGTCCTCTTCGGACCGCGCAAGGTCGAGGAACTTCATCAGCACCCGAGCGCGACGCTGTGGGTTCCAGCGAGCCCATTCGAGTTGGGCCTCGGCGGCGGTGGTGACGGCGTTCGCGACCTCGTCGGCGGATGCGAGCGGCGCCCTGGCTTGGACGGCGCCGCTGCTGGGGTCGAAGACGTCGGCGAAGCGGCCCGAGGTGCCGGGAACCGGCTTGCCGTCGATGAAGTGCTGGAGGTCGGTAACCATGAGTCGCCTTTCGCGAGAGCGCAGGATGGAGTCCTCGGCACACGGCCGTGGCCGGGTTGCCGGGCAGGTTGAACTACCGCCGGATGGGCGGTAGGTCGGCGTCTTTCGCGCAGGCAGGAAGAATCCGCATGCGTTCAGCTCCATCCTCGTGGACGAACACGAACATCCGCGGCCGGTATCCTGGCTCCCGGATCCACGGCGCCCCGACCTTCCCGGCTTGCGCCAGTGGTCATCTCACCTGGGGCGTCGCTCCCCGGTCACAGTGGCGGGACCGCGCCGGATTCACACCGGCTTCCCTGCACCGCAGACCTGAGGACACCATATAGTAGGAAGTCCTACTATGTCGACCGTGTCCGTGATCTCACCAGGATGGGCCGAAGTGAGTGTGCTCAGGTCAGCGGTGGGTAGGGGAGCAGGCTGCTGGTGTGTTCGTCGACGCGTAGCGTCTTCCCGATCGCGGGAAATGCCCGCTGTGGGCAGGACGGCCGTTCACACACCTTGCAGCCCATCCCGATCGGGGTAACCGCCGCGTCGGCGCCCAGCGCGAGACCGTCGGAATAGACGAGCCGCCGCGCATGGCGCAGTTCGCAGCCCAGGCCGATCGCGAACGTCTTGCCAGGGTCGCCATGCCCGCCCACGGTGCGGGTCACCGTGCGGGCCAGCCAGAAGTACTTCTTGCCGTCCGGCAGTTCGGCGACCTGCGTGACAATCCTCCCCGGTGAACCGAACGCCTCGTATACTATCCACAGTGGACAAGAGCCGCCGACGCGAGAAAAGTGGAACCCGGTCGCGGACTGGCGTTTCGAGATGTTGCCGGCCCGGTCGACCCGGATGAACGAGAATGGCACGCCGCGGGTTCCACGTCGCTGCAACGTCGACAGCCGGTGACAGATCGTCTCGAACCCGACTCCGAAATGGTCGGACAGGCGGGTGATGTCGTAGCGATAGCGCTCTGCCGCGCCGAGAAAGACCCGGTAAGGCAACACGAGCGCACCCGCGAAATAGTTGGCCAGACCGATCCGGGCCAGTCGGCGTGCGGTATCGCCGCTGAAGGTTCCGTCGTCGACTAGCCGGTCGATGGTCTCGCCCGCCTCAAGTAAGGCCAGTTCGGAGGCAAGCCGGAATGCCGCTTGGCCGGGACGTAGAGCAGGGGAGAGGTGCAGTACTCGCGCGGCGGCGTCGAACCGGTGCTGGTCGGAGCCGATCGGCGCGGTGACGACCTCGACTCCGTGCCTGTCCCGCAAGCCGGCCGCGAGCCCCGCGCGCACTTCGCCGGGGATCAGGCGCAGCTCGGTGGCCAGCCTCTCGGCGGGTTCGTCCAGTTCGGCGACGTGGTTGCGGCGCAGGTAGAACCAGTCGCGGATCTCCTCGTGGGGCTGCTGGGCCGTGGTGCGGTCGAGTCCCTGCTCGGATACCAGTGTCGCGATGTTCTCCACCGCTTCGCGGTAGCGCCGGTGCAGTGAGACCAAAGTCCGCGCGACGTCGGGCAACTGGGTGGTCAGCTCGTCCACCTGGCCGGGGGAGATCGCGCCGCCCACAGTGCCGTCGGCGAAGACCTCCCTGACGTCGGCGACCAGCCTGGCGATGTCCTGCGCCGCGAAGAACTCCGTGTCCACCCCGAAGTGTTCGGTGAGCCGGAGCAGGACGGGCAGCGTGAGCGGACGGCCGTTGTGCTCCAACTGGTTGACGTAACTCGGCGAGATTCCCAGTAGTCGCGCCAGCTCGGACTGGGTCATCGACCGGTCCTCGCGCAGCTGGCGAAGCCGAGCACCCGCATACGTCTTCTCCACCCGAGTGACTGTAACAACGTTTACAAGATAGTCGCGAACTTTCACAAGATGTGACAACTGTCAGCTATCGACCGGCTCATCCTCCGATGCCAGGCTGAAGCCAGAACGACACAAGGTTCACAGGAGGCTGGCATGAGCACCGAGATCGCCCGTGTCGCTGTCGTCGGCAGCGGTCAGCTGGGCGCGTCAAGACCGAGCTGTTCGGTTCGCCAAGCCTTGTCCGCCGTCCGCCGCTCTACGGCGGGTTCGCAAAAGTGCTGTATGTCCGGCCGCGGGTTCTACGTCCACGAGGGAACGTGATGATCGACCACACCGTCCGCACATATCCGTCCGCCGAACCGCTGCCGCGCGAGCGGCAACTGGCTTGGAAGCTCGCCGCGGTGGCCACCGACCCGGTGCCGGTCACCCCGGAGGTCACCGAGATGGTGGTCAACCGGCTGATCGACAACGCGGCCGTCGCCGCGGCGTCGCTGTCGCGACGGCCTGTGCGGGCGGCTCGCGACCAGGCGCTTGCCCATCCGGCGACGCCAGGGGCGAGCGTGTTCGGCATCCCCGGCCTGTTCTCCCCGGAGTGGGCGGCCTGGGCCAACGGCGTCGCCGTGCGCGAACTGGACTACCACGACACATTCTTGGCCGAGGACTACTCCCACCCGGGCGACAACATCCCGCCGATCCTGGCCGTGGCTCAGCACACCGGCCGCACCGGGGCCGATCTGATTCGCGGCATTGCGGCCGGTTATGAGCTACAGGTCGATCTGGTCCGCGGGATCTGCCTGCACGAGCACAAGATCGACCACATCGCCCACCTCGGCCCGTCCGTCGCCGGCGGCCTGGGTGCTTTGCTGGGCCTGGATACCGGCACGGTGTACCAGGCCATCGGGCAGGCGTTGCACACCACGACCACGACCCGGCAGTCCCGCAAGGGCGAGATCTCGTCATGGAAGGCGTACGCGCCCGCGTTCGCGGGCAAGACGGCGATCGAGGCCGTCGACAGGGCGATGCGCGGGGAAGGCGCGCCCAGCCCGATCTACGAAGGTGAGGACGGTTTCATCGCCTGGCTGCTGGGCGGCCCGAAGACCGAGTACACCGTGCCACTGCCCGCGCCAGGCGAGCCCAAACTGTCCATTCTGGACACCTACACCAAGGAACATTCGGCGGAATACCAGAGCCAGGCTCTGATCGACCTCGCCCGGCGGCTCGGCCCGCGCGTCGGCGAGTTCGGCAAGGTCGAGAAGATCGTGATCCACACCAGCCACCACACGCACTACGTGATCGGCTCCGGCGCGGGCGACCCGCAGAAGTACGATCCGCATGCCAGTCGTGAGACCCTGGATCACTCGATTCCCTACATCTTCGCGGTCGCGTTGCAGGACGGGGCCTGGCACCACGAAGGTTCTTACGCGCCCGGTCGCGCGGCTCGCCCGGACACCGTCGAGCTGTGGCAGAAGATCTCCACGGTCGAGGATCCAGAGTGGACCCGGCGCTACCACGCCCCGGACCCGGCGTTCGGCGGCCGTGTGGAAATCATCCTCGCCGACGGGACGACGTTGACCGATGAGATCGCCGTCGCAGACGCCCATCCGGCTGGAGCACGCCCGTTCGCGCGCGAGCAGTACATCGCGAAGTTCCGCACGCTCGCTGACGGTGTGATCGAGGAAGCTGACCAGAACCGATTCCTGGAGACCGTCAGCCGGCTTGCCGAGTTGAACGTCGCCGAGGTCCGCGGCCTTACGCTACCGGCCGCCGTCGAGACCACTCCCGCGACGAAGGGGATCTTCTGATGCTGCATGCCACGGTTACCGCTTCCCAGAAGCGCATCGCGTTCCGCGCGGGGTTGAGCTCCGGTTCCCTGCAACGCGCGCCAGGGGCCTTCAACCCCTTGAGCGCCAAGCTGATCGAGCAGCAGGGGTTCGAAGGCGTTTACGTCTCCGGTGCGGTGCTTTCGGCCGAACTGGGGCTGCCCGACATCGGCCTGACCACGATCACCGAGGTCGCGGGCCGGTCCCAGCAGATCGCCCGCGTGACCGCCCTGCCCGCCCTTGTCGACGCCGACACCGGCTTCGGTGAGCCGATGAACGCCGCCCGCACCGTGCAACTGCTCGAAGACGCAGGGGTTGCCGGGCTGCACCTTGAGGACCAGGTCAACCCGAAGCGCTGCGGCCACCTCGACGGCAAGGACGTCGTCGAGCGCGACGTCGCCGTCCGGCGGATCAAGGCGGCGGTCGCGGCGCGGCGGGACCCGGACTTCGTCATCGCCGCCCGCACGGACGCCGCCGGGGTGCACGGGCTCGACGACGCGATCGACCGCGCCAAAGCCTACGTCGACGCCGGAGCCGATCTCATCTTCCCTGAGGCCATGCGCACGCCGTCGGACTTCGAGCGGATCAGGGCCGCCGTCGACGTTCCGATCCTGGCGAACATGACCGAGTTCGGGAAAAGCGAGCTGATCGACGCGAGAACGCTGGATTCTCTCGGCGTCAACCTCGTGATCTACCCCGTCACTGGACTGCGTCTCGCGATGAAAGCGGTCGAAGACGGGTTGCGGGTCATCGCCGATGACGGAACCCAGGAGAGCCTTCTCGACCGGATGCAGCATCGGCGAGACCTCTACGAACTGCTCGACTATTCCGACTACAACGAATTCGACGAGAACATTTTCAATTTCCGCGTCTGAATTTCTCGCAGACGCCCATAATTCCGACAAGGGGACAACTATGTCCGCACCCGCTATCCACAAAGGACTCGCCGGCGTCGTCGTCGACACGACCGAGGTGTCGATGGTCAACCCGGACACGAACTCGCTGACCTACCGCGGCTACCCGGTCCAAGACCTCGCCGCGCACTGTAGCTTCGAAGAGGTCGCCTACCTGCTCTGGCACGGCGAACTGCCAACGCCGACCGAGCTGGTGGCGCAGACCGACACCGAGCGGGCCCAGCGCGGCCTGCCTGCCGACCTGGTCATGACGCTGCTCGCGCTGCCCGAGTCCGCGCATCCGATGGACACCCTGCGCACCGCCGTGAGCATCCTCGGCGCGAACGACCCCGCGGAGGACGACAACTCACCGGAGGCTAACCACGCCAAGGCGGTCCGCCTGTTCGCGGCACTGCCGTCGGTGGTAGCGCTCACCCAGCGCCGTCGGCACGGCCTGTTGCCGCTGCCGCCGCGTGATGATCTCGGATATGCCGAGAACTTCCTGTACATGACGCTCGGCCGGGTTCCGGACCCGGTGATCGTCCGGGCCTTCGAGACGTCGCTGACGCTGTACGCCGAGCACAGTTTCAACGCATCGACGTTCACTTCCAGGGTCGTGACCTCGACGCTGTCCGACCTCTACAGTGCGGTGACGGCGGCGGTCGGCGCGCTCAAAGGGTCGCTGCACGGCGGAGCGAACGAGGCCGTGATGGCCACGTTCGAGGAGATCGGCTCCGCTGAGAACGCGGAAGCCTGGCTGACGAAGGCTCTTGCCGAGAAGCGCAAGATCATGGGTTTCGGGCACCGGGTCTACAAGAAGGGCGATTCGCGCGTCCCGACCATGCGCCAGGCTCTCCAGGAAGTCGCGGAGCTGCGCGATGGGCACGAACTGCTCGACCGGTATGAAGCGCTGGCTCATGCGATGTACGCGGCCAAGCGTCTGCACCCGAATCTCGACTACCCGGCCGGCCCGGCCTACCACCTGATGGGATTCGACACCCCGGTCTTCACGCCGATCTTCGTGGCCGCCCGCATCACCGGGTGGACCGCCCACATCAACGAGCAGCTCGCGTCCAACAGTCTGATCCGCCCGTCGAGTAGCTACAGCGGCAAGCCGCAGCGTCCGATCACTCGATCCTGATGCCCACAGGGTGGAACAGGCTTGAGGAAAGCCAGGCGCGAGCCGCTACAGTGGCAGGGCAGCTGGTTCGGCCGCCGCACGCAGCACCGCGGCGGCCGAGGCAAGAGGGAACCCGGTGCGAATCCGGGACTGCCCCGCAGCGGTGAGTGGGAACGACCGCCGTCGGTCTCCGCGGAGACAGCACTGAGCCCACCGGCTTGGGAAGCGACGGCCAGTAGGAACCCGGCGCACGCCGGAACGTCCACGAGTCCGAAGACCTGCCCGCTGCGCACCCCGCGACCGCGGGGTGCAGGCCGAGACCTCGCGGGTGGGTCATCGCCGAATCGTGACCGGATGCCGGTCGCGGTTCGTCGCGCGCTCCCGCGCGGTCCACACGGACTCGCGAAGGAGAGCCCCCGTGCCCCAGACAACCCCGACCAGCCGCGCCACCGTGCACGGCTACCCCCGCCAGGGTGCCCAGCGGCAGCTGAAGAAGGCGATCGAGTCCTATTGGGCAGGCCGTGTCGACGCCGATTCCTTGCTCACTACCGGCAAGGAGCTGCGGCGACACAACCTGCGGGAGCTGCGGGACGCCGGCATCGAGGAAATTCCGGGCAACTACTTCTCTTTCTACGACCATGTGCTGGACACCGCGTGGTTGCTCGGCGCCATTCCCGAGCGGCACCTCGCCGCCGTCCCGGACATCGCGAGCCCGGCAGGCAAGCTTGACCGTTACTTCGCGATGGCGCGTGGTACCGCGGACGCGCCGCCGCTGGAAATGACGAAGTGGTTCGACACGAATTACCACTACCTCGTCCCCGAACTCGGCCCGGACACCCGCTTCGCCCTTGACGCGAGCAAGCCCCTCGAAGAGTTCACCGAAGCGCTGGAACAGGGCGTGACGACCCGGCCGGTGCTCGTCGGCCCGATCACCTTCCTGCTGCTTGCCAAGGATCCGGCCGGTACCGATGGATTCCGGCCCCTGGATTTGCTCGACAAGGTCGTGCCGCTCTACACCGACCTGCTGCGGCAGCTGCACGAAGCCGGTGCGGAGTGGGTCCAGCTCGACGAGCCCGCACTCGTCACCGACCAGCCCGCCGAGGTGCTCGACAAGGTCGCCGACACCTACGCCACGCTCGCCGCCGAGACCGCGCGCCCGAAGATCCTCGTCGCCTCCTATTTCGACCGGCTCGGTGACGCGCTGCCGGTGCTGGCCTCGTCCCCGGTCGAGGGCCTGGCCCTGGACTTCACCAACGCCGCCTCGGCCAACCTCGACGCTCTCGCCGCCGTGGGCGGAATCCCGGACAAGCGCCTGGTCGCGGGCGTCGTCAACGGACGCAATATCTGGGCCGCGGACCTGGCCGCAGCTCTGAGCACCCTGGGCACGCTGCTCGGGCTGGCCGGTTCCGTCGACGTTTCCGCTTCTTGCTCACTGCTGCACGTGCCGCTGGACGTCACCCTCGAAACCGACCTCGACCCCGAGGTCGCCGGCTGGCTGTCGTTCGCCCGCCAGAAGCTCGACGAAATCGTCACACTGCGACGTGGCCTCACCGAAGGGCGCGGCGCGATCGGCAACGTTCTCCACATCAACGAGAGCCGTCTCGCCTCCCGAGCTTCGTCGCCCATCGTGCGAGTACCCGCCGTCCGGGACCGCGTTGCCGCGGTCACCGACGCCGACCTGCATCGCACCAGCCAGTACGGCAAGCGTCGTCAGGCTCAGCAGGGCCGGCTCCACCTGCCCGAGCTGCCGACGACCACCATTGGCTCGTTCCCGCAGACGACCGACCTGCGCAAGGCGCGCGCGGCGTTGCGTAAGGGCGAGCTCGACCAGGCCGCCTACCAAGACGCGATGCGCGCGGAGGTCCGCGCGGTCATCGCCGAGCAGGAGCGGATCGGTTTGGACGTGCTTGTGCACGGCGAGCCGGAACGCAACGACATGGTCCAGTACTTCGGTGAGCAGCTCACCGGGTTCCTGGCGACCCAGCACGGCTGGGTCCAGTCCTACGGCACCCGCTACGTCCGTCCGCCGCTCATCGCCGGCGACGTATCCCGCCCCACGCCGATGACCGTCGAATGGGCCACCTACGCCCAAAGCCTGACCGAACGGCCGGTCAAGGGCATGCTGACCGGCCCGGTCACCATGCTCGCCTGGTCGTTCGTCCGCGACGACCAGCCCGAAGGCGACACCGCCCGCCAGGTTGCGCTCGCCTTGCGGGACGAAGTCCTCGACCTGGAGGCCGCGGGGATCGCGATCATCCAGGTGGACGAGCCCGCGCTGCGGGAAACCCTGCCGCTGCGTACGACCGACCGCGCCGCGTATCTGGATTGGGCCGTTGCCTCGTTCCAGTTGTCCACCGCGGGCGTGCGGGACGACACCCAGATCCACACGCACATGTGCTACGCCGAGTTCGGCGATGTTCTACAGGCCATCATCGACATGGACGCCGACGTGATCAGTCTGGAAGCTGCCCGGTCGAACATGGCCATCGTGGCCGACCTCGCCCTCGCCGGGTATCCGAACGAGGCCGGCCCCGGCGTGTGGGACATTCACTCCCCGCGCGTGCCCTCCGTCGAGGAGGTCGTCGGTCACCTGCGCACCGCTGTCGGGGCATTCCCGGCCGATCGGCTGTGGGTCAACCCCGACTGCGGACTCAAGACCCGCGGCTATCCCGAGGTGCGCGCCACCCTGACCAACCTGGTCGAGGCCACCGGACAGGTGAGGGCGCGTCCGTGACGAGTGGGCAACTGTCCCCGCGGCGGGCGGTCACCCCGCCCGCCGCGGTTCCCGCGCGCCGGGCGGCTCGCCTTGGAACGGTTCGGGAACGCCTGAGCGCTGGGGCCCCGGTGCTTTCGCTGGAGTTCATGCCTCCGCGCCCGACCGACGACGCCGACCGCATCTGGCGAAACGTCCGCACGCTGGAGTCGTTGCGACCGGGCTTCGTGTCCGTCACCTATGGCGCGGGCGGGTCGACCCGGGACAACACGATCGCCGTCGCGGCGCGGATCGCCAGGGAAACCACGATGCTGCCGGTGGTCCACCTGACCGCGGTCGATCATTCGATCCGGGAGCTCCGGTCATTCATCGGCGCGCTGGCCGACGCCGGAGTCGTCAACGTGCTGGCACTGCGCGGAGATCCGCCCGGCGACGTCACGGGAAAGTGGGTTCGGCACCCGGAAGGGCTGGAGTACGCGAGCGAACTCGTGACGCTGTTGCGCCAGCATGGTGACTTCTGCGTGGGCGTGGCGGCGTTTCCGCACCGGCATCCGCGTTCGGCGAGTATCGAGGACGACACCGCGCACTTCGTGGCGAAGTGCCAGGCAGGCGCGGACTACGCCATCACCCAGATGATCTTCGACGTCGACGACTATCTGCGGCTGCGGGACCGGGTGGTGGCGGCGGGCTGCGACACACCGATCATCCCCGCACTGATGCCGGTCACCACGATGCGAACCATCGCCCGCTCGGAGCAGTTGTCAGGTGCGCCGTTTCCGCCGCGCCTGGCGAAACGGTTCGCCGCCGTCGCCGACGATTCCTCGGCGGTCAGGGCTCTCGGCATCGAGCAGGCGACCGTACTGGCGCGGCGGCTTCTTGCCGAGGGCGTACCTGGTCTGCACTTCATCACGTTCAATTTCGCCCGAGCCACAACGGAGATCGTCGCCGAACTCAAGATCCCTGCGTAATGCCTCCGAAACCGCGGCGGATTCATGTCGACGGCCATGAACTGGTCGTGCTCACCCGCGCCGCCTACGAGAATCTGGAGGGCCAGCGCCGCCGAGTGGGCGCGCAAGGTGCCCGGCTTCACGCGCTGCGCACTGAGCTCGACCAGTTCGCGGTGTTCGTGGACCGGCTTGAACGGGCCGCGGCCGCCCTTCCTGAATGCTCGCCAGGGCTGTGCGCCGCCTGCGCCCGGGCCGGTGGCGAGTGCGCGCGAAAAACACTGATAACCGCATTGGCGGAACGTCCGAAGAAGGCAAGAGGCCGGTGACCGTGACCATCGACCAGACAACCCTGTCCGCATACGCGGCCCAGTCCGCGGTCGTCAGACCGGACGTCGGCCGCCTGAAGGTGATGGGCGTCCTGAACGCCACTCCGGACTCGTTCTGGTCCGGCAGCAGATACGAAGCCACCGCACAGGCGATTGCCGTCGGCGAGGAAATGTTCGCCGAGGGCGCCTGGGCAGTCGATGTCGGCGGGGAATCCACCCGGTCCGGAGCCAGCCCGGTGTCGGCTGAAGAGGAACTGGACCGCGTCAGCCCGATCATCTCCGCGCTGGCGAAGCGAGGCCGGGTATCGGTCGACACCCGGCACGCGGAAGTCGCCGAGGCAGCGGTGCGGCTCGGCGCGTCGGTCGTCAACGACGTTTCCGGTGCCCTGCATGAGGTCGCCGGTCGTCTCGGCGTCGGCTACGTCGGCATGCACTCGACGGCTGTCCCGGTGCGGCCCGGAACGCAGCCGGGCTACGACGACGTCGTCACCGAGGTGAGCAACCATCTGCTGGACATCGCCGCCGCCGCGCTCTCGGCCGGAACGACCGAGTTGTGGATCGACCCGGGGATCGGCTTCGGCAAAGGCACCGAGGACAACCTGCACCTGCTGCGTCGCCTGCCCGAGCTGTGCGGCCTGGGCATCCCGGTCCTGCTCGGCGTCAGCCGCAAGTCCTTCATCGGCGCGGTCACCGGCCGAGGTGTCGCCGACCGGCTGCCGGCTTCCCTGGCCGTGGTCGCCCCGGCGTGGGCGGCCGGCGTCGATGTCATCCGGGTGCACGACGTCGCGCAAACCATCGACACCATCGCGATGCTGGACACGATCTGGGGCCGGCAGTGAAAGCATCGAGCCGGTGTTCGCAAGGTCCGCCCACGGTCACTACAGGGGCGTTGAACCTTGATCGCGTCCGAACTACCGTGGAAAGCGAGCCGGATGACTACTGATTCTCGCCGCATCCTCGTCATCGGGATCGGCGCCGGTGACCCCGACCACCTGACGCTCGCGGCGGTCAAAGCCATGCGGCGCAGCGATGTCTTCTTCTTCGTCGGAAAGGGAACGGAGAAGGCATCGCTGATCGACCTGCGCCGATACCTCCTCGACGAACATGTTCCGAACCCATGTCGCGTCGTCGAAGTCGACGACCCCCGGCGTGATCGAGTTCGGCGCCAGGACACCGCCACGTACCTGGCCGCGGTCGCCGACTGGCGCGGCCGGCGCGCGGAGGTCTATGAGCTCCTGATCCGGGACGAGTTGTCTCCCGGTGACACCGGCGCGTTTCTCGTGTGGGGTGACCCCGGGCTCTACGACGGCACCCTCGGCATCCTGGCCGACGTCCAGCAGCGCAGCGGGATGGCCATTGACGTGGACGTGATTCCTGGAATCAGCAGTGCCTCCGCGCTCGCGGCCCGGCACGGCATCACACTGAACCGCGTCGGCGGTCCAGTCCACTTCACGCCCGGCCGCCGATTGACCGAAATCTGTCCCAATGACGGCGGTGATGTCGTTGTGCTGCTCGATGCGGACGACGCGTTCACCCGGATCCACGGCGATGGCGTGTGGATCTATTGGGGCGCCTATCTTGGAACACCCCACGAACTTCTCGTCTCCGGTGCCCTAGACGAGGTCGCCGACCGCATTCGCCGCCTGCGTGCGGAGGCCCGCGCCCGCCATGGCTGGATCATGGACACCTATCTGTTGCGAATCACTGCACCGCATGCTGACCAGCGGTAGCGGCGCACCGCGGAGGCCGCCGGCGGCTTTCAGTCCACGAGCCGTGTGATGGGTCCGCGGCTCGCGCGTGGTTGTGGCCGTGGCAGCACCAGCGGTGTTCCGGTGAGCGGATCGGCCATGACGAGGGCGTCGACGGCGAAGACCGAAGCTACGAGGTCTTCGGTGAGGACATCGCCGGGAGCGCCTTCGGCGACGATGCGGCCGTCCAGCATCGCGATCAGGTGATGCGCGTAGCGCGCGGCGAGTTCCAGGTCGTGCAGCACCATCACGATGGTCCTGCCCTGTTCGTCGTTGATGGTTCGCAGTAGTTCCAGCACGTCGAGTTGGTGGGCGAGATCGAGGAAGGTCGTGGGCTCGTCGAGCAGCATCGTGTTCGGGCCCTGCGCCAGCACCAGCGCGATCCAGGCACGTTGCCGTTGCCCTCCGGAGAGTTCGGCGACCGGGCGTTCGGCGAGCTCGGCCAGCCCGGTGGCCTCAAGTGCGGTGGCGACCGCTGCCTCGTCGTCGGCCGACCACTGCCGGAACCAGCGTTGGTGCGGATGGCGCCCGCGTCCGACGAGATCGGCGACGGTGATCCCGTCCGGTGCGGCAGGCTGCTGCGGCAGCACACCGAGCCTGCGGGCGAGCTCCACGGCGGGCAGCGCGGTGAGTTCGTCCCCATCGAGCGACACTCGCCCCGGTCGCGGGCGCAGCAGACCGGCGAGCCCGCGCAGCAGCGTGGATTTCCCGCACCCGTTCGGTCCGACGATCACGGTCGTCCGGCCGCTCGGGATCGTGACGGATTCGCCGTCGACGACCATCCGGGTCGCGCCGTAGCCGAGGTGAAGGTTGTGGCCTGAGAGGGTCATCCACTCGTTCCGATCCGGTTGGCTCGTATCAAAAGTCCGATGAGCACGGGCGCCCCGACGAGCGCGGTCAGCACGCCGACCGGCAGCTCGCGAGGCACGAACGCGGTGCGGGCGACGAGGTCGGCCGTCACCACCAGCAACGCCCCGGTGCCCGCTGCCGTCAGCAGGCTGGGAGTGCGTTCGGCCAGGATTCGTCGCACGATCTGCGGTGCGACCAGCGCGACGAATCCGACGGGGCCGGCCGACGCGGTCGCCAGCGCCGACAGACCGACCGCCGAGGCGAGCATCGCCGCGCGGTGGCGGCCGATCCGTGGCGAGAGGACATGGGCCAGGTCGTCACCGAGTTCCAGCACCCGCAGCTGTCGAGTCGAGGCGAGAACGACCGGCAGCAGCAGGCCGAGCCCGACAGCCACGGGCACGACGTCAGGCCAGGACCGACCGGACAGACTTCCGACCATCCACTCCGCGGCGGAGTAGGCGGCGTTGATGTCGGCCCGGCTGAGGAGAAAAGTCGCGGCCGACCCGAACATCGCGGCGACGCCGATTCCGACGAGTACCAGTCGATAGCCGGAGAACCCGCGACGCCAGGCGATGGTGTACACCCCCGCGGCCGCTACGGTCGCTCCGGCGAGCGCGCCCGCGGTCACCCATGCCGAGGCCGCGCCGACCACGACGATCATCACCACCGCGCCGGCGGAGGCTCCGGCGTTGATGCCGATGACATCGGGGCTCACCAACGGGTTGCGGGCGAGCCGTTGCAGTACCGCCCCCGCGGCACCGAACGCGGCGCCCACCAACACTCCGCTGAGCGCTCGGGGTAGCCGCTCGTTCACCACGATCTCGTAGGTGATCAGGTTTCCGTTGCCCGCGAGGGTGTCGAGCACCGCGCGCGGCGGCAGCGGATACTGCCCGATCATGATCGCCGCGAAGCCCAGTGCCGCGGCGGCCAGCCATACCACCGCGCCCAAAACCAGCCCACGCACGTCCAGCTGGGCCGACAGCGGTCCGTGGCGCAGAACGAGCCGCCGCTTCACAGCTCGGCCACCTTCCGCGTGCGGACCAGGTACAGGAACGCGGGGCCGCCGAGCACAGCGGCGGTGACTCCGATCTGGACCTCCTCGGGGGCGATCACCACTCGGCCGGCGACGTCTGCCAACAGCACCAGAGCGGCTGACAGCAGTGCTGACAGCGGCAGAACCCAGCGGTGTGCGGTACCGGCGAGCGCCCGTGCCGCATGAGGTGCCACCAGTCCGACGAAGGCCACGGGCCCTGCTATCGCGGTGGCTGTTCCGGCGAGTATGACCACGGCGACCAGCCCGACACCGCGGGTCACTCCGGGCCGGGCACCGAGGCCGCGGGCGGTGTCCTCCCCGAGCGCGACCGCGTCGAGCCGCCGCACCAGCAGGACGGCGATGAGCATCCCCGCCACCGCGAACGGCACCGCCTGCCCAACCGTGATCAGGTCGGCACGGGCCAACGACCCGATGATCCAGTACCGGTACCGGGCGAACAGGTCCCGGTCGAGCAGTATGAATGCGGATGTCATCGCGGTGAGTAACGCGGAGACGGCGGCCCCGGCGAGCGCGAGTTTCACCGGCGTGGCCCCATCCCGTCCGGTCCCGCCGATCGCGTAGACCGCCAGCGCGGCGAGCGCGCCACCCAGAAATCCGAACCACACGTATCCGGTCAGGGCCCCGATTCCCGGCATCGCGAGTATCGCGATCATCGCCGCCGCCGCGCCCGCGTTCACCCCGAGTGTGTCCGGTCCGGCCAACGGGTTGCGGGTGATGCCCTGTGCCACGGCACCGGACAGTCCGAGGCAGGCTCCCGCCACCAGGCCGGCGACGGTGCGGGGCAGCCGGACATGTCGGACCACGATGTCGGACCGGTCGCCCGAGAAGCGCAGTAGCCCGTGCGAAAGTTCCGCCCACGACAGCGGTCGTGCGCCGACCTTCATCGACAGCACCACAGCGAGCACTACCAACACGGCGGCACTAGGTATCGCCCACGGTGCCGTGGCGCGGGACCGCAGTGCGAACGGGATGCCTCTCACTCCGGATGGACCAAATCCGCCACTCGTGCCGCGGCCTGTGGCGCGCGGACACCTGCCGCACGGTCGGCGAAGAGGAACGGATACACCTGATCCTGTCGCACGGCGGTGCTGGCGGACAACGCCGGATCGGCCATGATCTGTCGCACGTCCGGCTCGCCGTCGGCGACGGTGAAGGAGGCGTCGCAACAGGTCGAGGTGAGAATGACATCCGGGTCGCGGGTGATCAGCTCCTCTTTGGAGACCGCGACGTGCCGTTTGTTGGTGAGGTCGCCGAAAGCGTTCTCGGCACCGGCCATTTCCAGCACCCTGCTGCCGAAGTCGATGCCGGAGGCGACCCGGTAGCTGCCGTCGTCGTCGTTGAGCAGGATCGCCACCTTCGGTTTCGGCTTTCCCGCCACCCGCTGCTGTACCGCCGCGACTTGCGCGCGCAGCTCGGACACCAGCTCGTCGGCCCGTTCCCGCACACCCAGCAGTCGTCCGAGTGAGTTCAGGTCTCGATAGACCGTGTCCATCGAGACTTGGGCCGGATCGATTGCCTCGTCGGAGAGCCCGTCCTCCGACGGACACAACGGCGCGTTGATCCACGTCCGCACGCCGAGCTCAGCCAGCTCGGCCCGAGTACCGATCGCCTCGTTACCGGAGGTGGCGAACACGTTGTTGTACCCGGCCAGCACGAAATCGGGATTAGCCGCCAGCAACGCCTCCCGCTGAGGCAGATCAGGAACGTAGGGGACCCGCGCTTGCGCCTGGCCATACGGCTCGACGACCTGTGCGTCGAGGAAGGCGGTTCCGACAAGCCGATCGCTCAGGCCCAGCGCGTGGATCGTTTCCACCGCCGGTTGATACAGCGCATAGATCCGTTCCGGCGGTTCGGCGACGGTGACCTCGATGCCGCAGTTGGTTTCCGTCACCGATCCCTCTCCGGAAGCCGCGGGATTCGCATCGGGTGGGCCACCGCAGGCGGACAACCCCACAACCAACGCCGAGATCAAGACGACGCGCAGTCTCTTCTTCCCAACGGATCGGACAGACATCGGAACTTCCCATCGATCGGCGACAACACGAACAAGACTGACGCATCTGTTCTTATGCCACGAACCCTGATGAGCGCCACGATCTCGGCTGACCAGTTCGCAAGATCACGTGCTGAGGTCAGCGCGGTTTGCCGGTCAGACCACAGCATGGAAAATGAGGTGAACACGTAGACCACGCGACCGCCGACCTCGTCGGATCACGAACGGCCGAACCGCGGAACGCATCGGCCTTTACGATGTCGGCCGCCTGAATGTGCCGGAGACCATGTCGGTTCTGGCGTTGACTACGACAGTGGAGTCCGATATGGACGGAAAAGGTCATCGCCGAATTCGATTCGCACGCGAGCCCGTCGACATCCTTGTCGAGTTGATATGGAACGCCCTCGGCACCGGGACGATGAACGTTGAGACGACGTCCAGCTCGCTCATGGTCGTCTCGTTCGACGGATTGTCGTCGCAGCGCATACCGAGGTGCACGAGATCCCTGATCGATTGGAGCCGGTCCGGGGCGGCCTGGCGAACTGAACATCGACGAGCTACGCCATCTGTTCAGCGCGTTGGCCGCCATAGGGCATAACCGCCGGTTATCCCGCCACCGAGGCGCGGCAGACTGGAGAACCGCTGTCGAAACAGGATCCGCTCGCCACCATGGGTCCGAGTTCGAAGAGCTCGTAGAAGCGGACTTGCTGCTCGACGACCTCGACCCGCAGCGCCGCGAAATCATCGTTCTTACCAGGCTCTCGACGATTCCTACGCGGAAGCCGCTGAAATCTGCGACCGTCCTATCGGGACAATTCGGTCCCGCGCCGCCCGCACTCGCGAGGACCTGTTGGCCGCGCGCGACGAGCACGGCACCGCAGGCTGACTTCGCCGCTCGCGGCGGTGCTGGGGCGGGCCGAGCCTCTGGCTCATGCTCGGCCGTACACAGGTTCGGTCACGTCGTGCTGCTGATGATCGGTCGATGTGGTGGTGTCCCGGCGCTGATCCAGAACTCAGACCGCGTCGGCCTCGCCGCGGATGTCAACCGATTCCTCAGGCTTGAGGTGTCCACCGACCCGGCCTGGGGCCGTTGGTGAAGGCGCCGGTCCTATTGACCTGGCTCGGTCAGCTGGGCAGCTCGCGCAGTAGTACCCGAGGTCGCCCGTCCACCGGATCGGGCACGACGCTACCGTCCACTTCGAACACATCGCGGAAGACAGCCTGAGTCAGCACCTCTGCCGGCGGTCCCGCCGCAGCGACGGTGCCCGCCTTGAGAGCGACGATCGTTGTGGCATGCCGGGCGGCGAGGTCCAGTGTGTGCAGCGCGGCGATCACTGTTATCCCAAGCGACGCTACCAGGTTCAGTGCCGAGATTTGATGGGCCGGGTCCAGGTGGTTGGTCGGCTCGTCCAGGACCAGGAGCTGCGGTTGCTGCGCGAGCGCTCTGGCCAGCAGAACGCGCTGTCGTTCTCCACCGGATAATGTGGACAGTGGGCGATTCGCGAACTCGTGAGCGCCGGTAAGTTCAAGCGCTTCCTCGACGACGTGTTCGTCGGAGGCGGTGAGCCGATCGAACGCACCCAGATGTGGATATCGACCGAGCCGCACCCCTTCCCGTGCGGTGAAGTCGTAACCCCCGGCCTGGTCTTGGCCCAGTACACCGACCCTACGGGCGACCTCGTTGTGCCGGGCCGTCCACGCGTCGTCGTCCCCGATCAGCACCGCCCCTGTGCGGGGACGCAAGGCCCGGTAGACGGTCTTGAGCAAAGTGGATTTCCCGCTGCCGTTCGGTCCGACGACCGCGACGAACTCGCCGGGCACGATCGCCAGCGTGACATCGCGTACCGCAGGGACTTCGGTGTAGCCGGCGGTGACGCCGTCGAAGACGAGTTTCACGACAGACCCACTGTTCCTGCCGCGCTCCGGCGCAGCACCACCAAGAACAACGGCACTCCGATCGCCGCTGTGAGAATGCCGATCGGCAGCTCGGTCGGCGCCAGCAGCAACCGCGCGGCGGTGTCGGCCCACACGATGACGAGCGCACCGAGCAGCGCCGTCACCGGCAGCGCGCGACGGTGGTCGGCTCCGACCAGCAATCGGGTCAGGTTCGGCACGATGAGACCGATGAACCCGATGCTGCCCGATACCGCGACCACCGTGCCGGTCAGCAGCGCGACGATCAGAAGCAGTACAGCCCGGGCGCGGCCGGCATCGAGGCCGAGGGACGCGGCGCCCTCGTCGCCGAGCACCAGCAGGTTCAGTCGGCCAGCGCCCGCCGCCGCCACGACCACCAGCGTCAGGACGACCGCCGAACATGTCAAGGCCAGCGACCACTGCGCGCCGGCAAGGCTGCCGAGAATCCAGAACAGGATCTGCTGCTGCGCGTCGACATCATGCGTACGGAGTAACAGGAACGAGATCACCCCGGCGAGTAGCTGTCCGACCGCGATGCCGGTCATCACCATACGCCCGGCCTGGATCCGCCCCGCGATACGCGAAAATCCGAACACCACCAGCGCGGTGACGACCGCGCCGCCGAACGCGGCCAGCGGCAGGGTGAGCAAACCGGCGACCCCAGCGCCGAGCGTTGTCAAGACCAGAACGGCGCCGACGCCCGCGCCCGAAGTGAGCCCGAGGATGAAGGGCTCGCCGAGGGGGTTTCGGACCATCGCCTGGGTCAGGAGCCCGGCGACGGCCAGTCCGGCACCGACGAAGACACCCTGCAGGACCCGCGGCACGCGCAGCTCCCACACGATGAAGTCGAACGGTCCTGGTGTCTCGCGCCCGGTGAGGTGTGCTCCCACAATGGACGCCACCTCACCGGGTGAGATGGCCACCGGCCCAAGGCCGACGGCGACCACCGCCGAGACCGCCAGCGCCGCGGCGAGTACGACCAGGACCACTGCGACAGGGATCCCGCCGAGTACACCGCTCCCACGGCGCTCTGTCACTTGTCGAGGGCTTCGGCGATCTTCGCGACCGCGTCACCGTTGAGTACGCTCGGCGAAAGCAGGATGCTTTGCGGTACCACGACAAACCGGTTCTCCTTCACCGCGCTCGTCCCTGCGAGCACCGGGCTGCTGCGGATCGAATTCAACAGCTCCTCGTCGCTGCTCGGTGAGAAGCCGGAAATCACGACGATTGCCTGGGGGTCGCGCTCGACGACCTCTTCGGCGCTGAGACTCGCGAAGTCCTGCATGGCGTCCTCGGCGATGTTCTTTCCACCTGCTACCGCGATCACACCATTGGCAAGTCCGGTGCCGCCTTGGGCCATCACCGGCTGCCCGGCCGCAGGCGGGGCCGACAACGCGAGGACCCGCCTGCCCGAGCTGCTCTTGGCCTTGTCGACCGTCGTCGTGATCTGCGAAACCAACTCGGCGCCGCGCTGTTCGACCCCGAAGACCTCGGCCGCCCGCGTGATGAACGTCGTCGTCGCGGTCAGGTCCGTGACCGCGACGCCCTTTGCGGTGTCGCATGCGACCAGCGACTTCGCGCCGGCTTTGGCGAGCTGGTCCACGGTCGGTGTGCCGTCGAATCCGCCGAAGCTGTAGCTGGAGATCCCGACCACGAGATCGGGCTCGGCTGCGATCACGGCTTCGGCGCTGCCCTGCCCTGGGTCGATCACTTTGATCTTGGCTAGCTTCGCCGCTTCGTCTCCGGTGAAGGCCCTGAAGAAATCCGGCGCGGCGGTGCCGACGATTTTGTCGCCGACACCCAGCCGTTCGAGAATCGCAGCGGCGCCACCGTCCATTGTGACCACCCGCTTTGGCGGCTCTGAGAACTGTGGTGGTCGCGGGCAGGCCGGGGCTTGTGGGTGCCCGCCCATGTTCGTTGAGTTGGGCGCAGCCGAAGACGGTGCCGCCGCGGGCGTAGCCGGGTCGGTACTGCCGCACGCTGTCAGTCCGAAAAGGATGGCCACCGTCGCGGCGGTCCAGCGCAGTGCTCTCACCGGTTTTCTCCCTCGGCGTCATCGATGTTCCAAGAGCAGTGGTCGCACGAAAGGGTGGCTCGGTTCCCACGTGGCCTTCGAACTGTCCAGTGATCCAACTCACAGGGGGCTTTTCGGAACTCACTCCGTCGAGTGATCGACTTCTCTAATCGAGGTCCGAATCCGGACCTCGATGGGAGAACTTCCGTCATGCCGTCACGTTTGCATTCGTCCAAAAAGGACTGCTGGCCGCTGGTTGCGGTCGCCGGCCTCGTGTCGTTCGTCGCCATGCTCGACATGAACATCGTCAACCTCGGGCTGGCCGATATCTCGCGTGCCTTCGAGATCTCCCCGGGCGCCGCGCAGTGGGCGGCGCTGGGCTACCAGCTGCCGGTGGTGGCGCTGCTGCTGCCGGCCGGGCGGTGGCTCGACCAGGTCGGCCTGCGGCCCGCACTGCTGGTCGCGCTGACCGGGTTCGTCGCGTTCAGCGTCTTTTCCGCGGCGTCTCCGTGGTTCGGATGGCTGTCCGCTTCCCGTGTGGGGCAAGGGGTCTTCGGCGCGGTGCTGTTCGTGCTCATGCCTGTCGCCGCTGCCCGGGCTGTGCGGCCCGAGGCCCGCGGTCGCGCGATGAGCGTGCCCGCCACGCTGGGCCCGCTGGGTGCAGTCCTCGGGCCCGCGGTCGGCGGGCTGCTGGTGGACGCGTTCGGCTGGCGGGTGATCTTCCTGGTCAAGATCCCGTTCTGCGTCCTGGCTTTCCTGCTCACGCGGCGGTACGCGCCGCACGGCGACGCGCTGCGGGCTCCGGACCGGCGGTCCCTGGCCGACGGTGCGCTCGCGGGTGTCGCCTTGACGGCTGCCCTGCTGGCCTTGACCCTCGGCGGAGAAGATCGGCGCTGGCTGTTCCTGCTTGCCGTCGCAGTGCCAACGCTTGTGCTCTGGGCGTGGGGTTCAAGCGCCGAACCGGTGCGTGGCCTGCTGCGGAACCCAGGTCCGCGCCGAGCGACGCTCGCGGTACTGGCTCTGGCCGCGGCGTTCGCCGCGATGAACTACCTCGTCGCCCTGCGTTTGCAGCGCACCGACGGGATCACGGCGGCGGAGACCGGGGCGACCATCCTGGTCTTCTCCGCGGCGATGGCGATCCTGGGCCCGGTCGGCGGCAAGCTGGCCGACCGCTGGGGCACCCGCCCCACCGCCGTCACCGGTGCGGCGCTGACCGCGGCGGGCCTGCTCCTGCTGCTCCCGCTCGGTGACGCCTGGTACCCCGCCGACATCGCTTGGCGGCTCGCGATAGCCGGCGCCGGGATGGGCCTCTACGGAGGTCCCGCCCAGCTGCTCGTGCTCACCACGGCCGCACCCGAGCGAATGAACACCGCCGGTGCGGTCGTCCAGCTCGGCCGCAGCCTGGGCTTCACCCTCGGCCCTGCTCTCGCCACCACGACCTGGGCGCTGAGCGGGTATGGCCCGAACGTCCTCCCCGGACTTGTCTTCGCCGCCGTCGCCGCCTGCGCTGCCGTGCCCCTGCTAGCGCTCCGCCCGGCTGTGCCGGCCCACTCCTGAAAGGAACCACCATGTGCGGAATCACCGGCTGGGCGTCCTACCACCGGGACGCCACCACGCTCGCGCCTGTGCTGGACGCGATGACCGCGACCCTGTCCCCGCGTGGCCCCGACGCGGAGGGCAATTGGCTGGACGCGCACGCCGCGCTCGGGCACCGGCGGCTGTCGGTTCTCGACCTCGAAGGCGGCGTTCAGCCGATGATCGCGGGAGGCGTCGTCCTCAGCTTCAGCGGCGAGATCTACAACCACCACGAACTGCGTGCCGAGCTGCGCCGTCGAGGCCGTGATTTCCGCACCCGCGGCGACACCGAAGTCGTGCTCCGCGCCTACCAGGAATGGGGACCAGGGCTGGCGAAGCAGCTACGTGGCATGTTCGCCTTCGCCGTGTGGGACGGCCCCCGTCAGCAGCTGGTGCTCGTGCGCGACCGGCTCGGCGTGAAACCACTGTTCTGGGCGGAGATCGACGGCGGGCTCGCTTTCGCCTCGGAGCCCAAGGCCTTGTTCGCCCACCCTGAAATCGAACCCCGCGTCGACGCCGACGGCTTGCGCGAGGCCTACAGCCTGCTGTTCTCCACCGGCGCCACCCTCTGGCAGGGCATCCGGGAGGTCGAGCCCGGTGGCATCCTCCTGCTGAACCGCGACGGCATCACCGAAACCCGTTACTGGCAACTGGAAGCACGAGCCCACAGCGACGACCGGGATGCCACGATAGAGCGGGTCCGGCAGCTGGTCGACCACGCTTCCCGCACCCAGCTGGAGGCCGACGTTCCGCTGTGCAGCCTCCTGTCCGGTGGTCTCGACTCCAGTGTCGTCACCGCGCTGATCGCCGACGAACTGCGGACCGAGGGCGAGCGGCTGCGCTCCTATGCCGTCGACTACAGCGACCAGGCCGAGCAGTTCACCGGCGACGTCCTGCGTACCGGCCATGACACGCCCTTCGCGGCCGAAGCCGGCGCGTTCATCGGCACCGACCACTCGACCGTCGTCCTCGACCCGATGGCGCTGCTGGACCCGGCCAACCGCGCGGCCGTCGTCGTCGCCAGGGACTCGCCGATCGGCGTCGGCGACATGGACACGTCGCTGTACCTGCTCTTCGGCGAAATCCGGAAGCACTCCACCGTGGCCTTGTCCGGCGAGGCGGCGGACGAGGTGTTCGGCGGTTACCCGTGGTTCCACAACCCGAAAGCGCTTGCCGCGTCGACGTTCCCGTGGCTACTGGTCACCGGCGACGAAGCCGCCGTGCCGCTTCACCCCGACGTCGCTGCGAGGCTGGACATCCCGACGTTCCGCGACGACACCTACCGCGATGCCCTGGCTGCGGTCCCGCACCTCGACGACGAAACCCCGGAAGAGCACAGGCAGCGGGAGATGCAGCATCTGTCGCTGACCCGCTGGCTGCGGCAGCTGTTGCACCGCAAGGACCGCCTCAGCATGGCCCAAGGCCTTGAGGTTCGCGTCCCGTACTGCGACCACCGACTGATCGAGTACGCGTTCAACGCGCCCTGGGCGCTCAAAAGTTTCGACGGCAGGGAGAAGAGTCTGCTGCGCGCCGTCGGTACCGGGCTCGTCCCCGAGTCGGTTCTCACCCGGCCGAAGAATCACTACCCGGCCACCCACCACCCCGACTACAACCGCGGGCTTCAGGAACTGGCCGCCGACGCACTGTCCACCCGGGATGGTGAGGTCCGCGACATCGTGGACGAGAGGCGGATCAAGCCGCTGCTGGACAGCCAAGCCGACCGCCTCGAATGGGGGCACCGACTGCGCTTGGAGCGCGTCGTGGACCTCGCCCTCTGGCTCGACCACCACAACCCGGCCATCGCGCTGTGAGCCCGCAGGGAGAAACCATGAAGCTGCCCGAGGAACCCGTCCCGCTGCACGGTCCCGAGTACAAACGCGACCCCTATCCTCTCTACACCGCGATGCGGGACAAATGTCCGGTCCACCGGGTCGGGTTCCCCAGCGGGGTCGACGCCTGGCTGGTCACCGGGTACGACGCCGCGCACGCCACGCTCAACGATCGGCGTCTCGGTAAGAACCACGCCCTCGGCAACGACGGCTGGCGCGCGCTTGCCTCGATCATGCCCGAACCACAGCATTCCCAGCTACAGGTGCACCTGCTGCACCAGGACCCGCCCAAGCACACGACCATGCGCAAGCTCGTCCTGGACGCATTCGCACCCCGGCGCGTGGGCGCTCTGCGAGGACGGTTCCAGGAGATCGCCGATGGTCTCGTCGCGGAGTTCCCGGCCGACGGCCCGTTCGACCTCGTCGCATTGTTCGCCGCGAAGTTCCCGTTCCTGGTGCTGGCCGAAACGATCGGCCTGCCCCCAGCTCTGGCAAAGGAGTTCCGCCGCGAATGGGGCAAGGTCGTCGCCCCGGTCGGCCCGAAGGACCCGCGCCGCCCGGAATACGAGCGCCTGCTGCACGAGCTGCAGACCTACATCGCCGCCGTGACCGCGGACAAACGCGCCAGCGGCGGCGACGACCTGCTCGCCGGACTCGTCGACGCGCACGAAGCCGGCATCCTGAGCAAGGAGGAGCTGGACTCGATGATCTTCCAGCTCCTGGTCGCCGGTCAGGAGCCGGTCACCAACCAGATCACCACCATGCTCGTTGCGCTGCTGCGCCACCCCGCACACCTCGCCCGGCTCCGTGCCGATCCGGAGCTGCTTCCCCGGGCCGTGGAGGAACTCCTGCGCTACGACAGCGCATTCGAGCTGACCACCTGGCGGTTCTTTCGCGAAGGCGATGAACTCCACGGCCGTGCGGTCCCGGCCGGAGACTCGATCATCGTGTCGCTCTGCGCCGCCAACCGCGACCCCGAACGCTTCCCGAACCCCGATGATCTGGATTTCGACCGTAGCCCCAACTCGCACCTGGCGTTCGGTCACGGCATCCACTTCTGTCCCGGTGCCGCCCTCGCCCGCACCGAGTTGCAGATCGCCCTTGCCACTCTGCTCGATCGGCTTCCCGCGTTTCGCCTCGCCATCCCCGACGCGGAGCTGCAGTGGGTTCCCGCTGTCCTCGGCCGCGGTGTGAGCAGCCTTCCCGTCATCACCGACTGACCCTCGCCCCAGGTATGGCGCCGCGACCCCTCGCGGCGCCATACCGTCGTGCCCACCTGGAGTGCCCGCATGGTTGCCACCACCGTCGTCGCCGAGGACGTCCTCGGCCTGTTGCTGCCTCACCGCCGCGGTAGGGGCATCGCCCCGCCGTCCGCATTCACCCCGCAATTGGAGCGTCTTGAGGCCTTCATCGACGCCGACGAACCGATCGTGTTCACACTGCCCGGCTTCCCCTGCAAGTCTCCGAACCCGGCCAAGGTCCTCGGCCGCCTGCCCGACGCAGGCGAACGGCTGGCCCTACGGTTCTTGGACACCCTCTGTACCCGGATCGCCGAGGTGCATGCTCCGGGCGTGCGGCTGCTGATCTGCTCCGACGGCCACGTATTCGGCGACCTCATCGGCGTCCCTGACGACCACATCGACGCCTACGCCACCGAACTGCGGACGCTCATCGACGACGAGAAACTCGGCTCGTTCGACACGTTCGACTTGCGCGATGTGTTCGGCGGTGCCTCCTGCGACGACAAGCGAACCATGATCGAGGCCGAGTACGCCCCGACGCTCGACGAGGTGCGCGCCGAGGTTCGCCGCGATGAGCAGGCGGCGCGGCTGTACCGGGGGATCACTCGCTTCCTGTTTGAGGACACCGCGTACTTCAACGGCAGCCGCTCTGCCTTGCAGCGCCAGTGCCGCGAACGCGCCTATGGTGTCGTCCGGCGCAGCGCCGCGTGGGGCCGGGTCGTCGAGCGCCGGTATCCGGACGCCGTCCGGCTTTCCATTCACCCCCAGCCGGTCGGCTCGTCGAAGTTCGGCATCCGTTTGCTCGATGCTCCCGATATCTGGACGACACCCTGGCATTCGTGCCTCGTCCGGCACCTGGACGGCCACACCGAATTGCTGCCGCGAGCCCGCGCCGAACGGCTGGGCGCCATCATCGACCGCGACGGTCGTCCCGATCACATCCAGGCCCGGTGATGGTGTCGTCGTCGCACCTCGAACAGTGGTGCTGGCAATGAGGTGGGGCGAATCACGGGCGCTAAGACGTCAGCGGTCCGCTCGACGCCGGGAGCCTCATGTTCACCGGCTTCTGGTGTTGAGCGTTCCCGCGCGGCTGGTGCTCGTTGTGGCGCGGATCGGGATCGGGTACTACGAGTCAAGGGGCTATTCGGAGTTGGTGAGCTGGCGAGAGCGAGTGGGTGTGTCGCCCTCTGGTTTGTCGTGGTGCTCTGCTGGAGGTGTCTCGGGGTGTTGGCGTTTCCGGAAGCCTGCGGCGACGATGAGTGTGGTTCCGGCGAGAATCCAGATGATGAGCGTGGTCCAGGCTCCGTTTGCACCGTTGCCGTCGAAGTAGGCGAGGGAACGCAGCAGCTGCCCGGCGGCGCCGATGGGCATGTGCTGACCGATCTCCCCGAATGGTTGGGGTAGCCACCACCATCCTGTCGCCAAGCCGGAGAGTGGGTTGGCGATGAAGATCGTGAGGATCGCGCCGAGGCCGATCGCTCGTATGCCAATCACGGCGCCGAGCCCCGCGACGAAGAACGATGTCGCAGCCACGCCTGCGGCGATCGCGAGTGATGCGACGACGTGGTCGGCATCGAACGAGCCGTATCCGGATCGCAGGATGGTCGTCACGACGATCCCTGCGGCGATGCTGGTCGCCGTCAGGCCGACCAGGGTTTGCAGTGTCTTTCCCCGGAGGAGGAAGATCATCAGCGCGGCGGAGGCCATGCCTCCGAAGGCCAGTGGCAGGCCGAGCATCGCGAGCCCGATCCCGGTGGGGTCGTCCTCGGTCAAGGGTGCGAGCTCGATGGTCTCCACGCTCTGACCCTGCGCCTGCAGGCTGGTGGCGATCGTGTTCATCAGCTCGACGTAGGGCGTCCCGTTGCCGGCGGCGGTGTATAGCGTCACGTGCCCGGAGCTCTGGATGACGATCCCGCCGATGGCTTCGCGGTTGGTGATTGCGGCCTCGACGTCGGCGGCCCTGTCGTGGCGTTGGAACGCGAAGGCGTCGGGGGAGTTGGACCGCAGTGCCTGTTCCAGCGGGGTCAGTTCGGTGGTGGGGCCTGCCACGGCGACAGGAAGCTCCTTCGGTCCCGAGTTGATGCTGGGCGCGAGGAAGGCGTACAGCATCAGCGCGATGATGACCGGCAGCCCGAGGGTCAGCGCGAGCACTTTGAGCCAGTCGCTGGACACTCTGTGCCGCGTGGTGGGTGTCGTCGGAACCATGGCTCTCCTTCAATATAAGTGGAACACTGTGCTCCATTTATAAGTGGAGTGTAGTGTTCCACATGCAAGGGTGGCAAGCAGGGCAGTTGATGGAGGTATGTCGTGAGGGCAGACGCCAGAGCCAACCGCGACGGCATCGTCGAGGCAGCGCTCGAACTGTTCCGAGCCCAGGGGAACTTCGATGTGTCGCTCCGCTCCATCGCCGCACGCGCCAACGTCGGGGTGGCAACCTTGCACCGCCACTTCCCGGACCGTGAGTCGCTGATCACGACGGCGGTCGAGCAACTTCATGAAGCCACGCTCGCCATCGTCGAGGAGCGCATCGCGCGATGGGACGACAATCCCGAGGCCGCGTGGAAGGGGGCGATCCACCGTCTCGTCGCGACCGGTATCGCACCGCTGGCATCGAGTGGTTCGGAGTTCGCGGTCGCCGAAGGGCGTGTGGATGCCTTTCTGCGGCAGATGAGGGAACGCGACCTGCGTCCCGTCGAGCGTCTTCTCAAGAAGGCGGCCGCGCAGGGATTCGCGCCAGGCGACCTCGATCCCCACCGGTTCGTGGCCGGTCTCGTCGCCCTGTCTCGCCCCTTACCCGAGCTGACCATGAAGCTGTTGCCCGATCAGTGCGAGTGGATGATCGACGTCCACATCGCCGGACTGCGAGCACTCGCCGACAGGTAACGCTCCCGACGTGATCTACCGGCCCGCGGGAAGACTGGTTATCGATGGCAGGCGGAGCATTGGTGGGCGCCGCCGGCGCGATCGGCCGAGGAGCCCGGCCGAGCCGTTGTCAGTTACGACTGGCGTCGTTCCGATTGAGTCTGCACGAACTCGCGGCCGAAAAATCAAGTACTGAGTGCGTCCCGAAGAAGGGGCACGTAGGACGGGTGCGCCAGCGCGAGTGAGTCGAAGTCGCGCTCCATGAACCACGTCAATGCCCAGCTCCTCCCGCAGTTCGCGGCGCAGGGCTTGGCGAGGCGATTCGCCTGGTTCGACATGTCGCCTGGCGGATCCCACGCGCCCGGAAACGACGCACGGTCCGAATGCCTCAGTCCCAACAACACCTGGTCGTGGTCCACGACCACTGCGCGGTCAACACAACCCCCAAAGACGGCGCAGTACGGAAATGGGCGACGGTCGCGTGGAACGGGAACCCACTGAATCGCTGCCGCCGTGGTGTCGTTGTTCGTGTTGCGGCGCTGAGAAGACGTCGCTGGCGCCCCAGAACCGGCCACGTTCACCTAAGCCGGTGTGCCGCGGACAGGGGAGTGTCGCTAGTGAGAGGGACATACGCCGCCCGGTAACTCATCCGTCTATTTAGGATATACATCGCGACATGTTGACGAAGGGTGGCCAACCACTGAAGATGCCGAACCTTGCCGCGGATGACCTCATCCTCGTTAACAGCAGCGCCGGATCTTCGACCTTGACGGGGCAACGCTCACCCTCGCGCGCGCCTCCGGTTTCGCCACATTGTTCCCCGGCGAGTAAGCCCCCGCACTACCCGCTCTCGTCGCGTGCACGGTCGCCGTCACACCTCACGGTTCAGGGGTGCGTGCGCCGAGTACGAGCTACGCGAACGGATCGCCGTGGGGACAGTGGCCGCTGATGCCGCCGAACCAATCGAATCGATTTACCAAGTGCTGCAGGTGACGGTATTGATACTGGTAAAAAGTGCACCAACAGCGTATCCGGAGAACTCGGCGCCCTCGTCGCGCAGATATTTCATCGCTATGCCGCCTGACGTTGATCGGTCAGCTCTTTTTGGCTCCAACGGCATCGCGTAGTCGCTTCGGCTTCCCCGTCAGCGAGACCAATTCGTGTCTGTCGCGCGCCAAGCCAAGTCTCTTGACGCGATGTGACGGCGAACGGAACTCGGTGTGGAGTACGCGCTCCGAACGGCTGCGGTGAATACCGGCGGTAACGGAGAATACCGTGACTATCCCGTTTTCTGGTCGCGCGTCCTGCGTACTCCATCGGAGCTGTTCCAGAGTGCGACCCCGACTACCAGTAGGATGAAAATCTCCCTCAGATCGGCCCAGTCAGTGCCTGGTCCGAATTCGGCGGTGGGTCCCGGCGCGAACAATTCACCCATGAGCGCAAGTGTGATGATCACACCCGCGAATGCCAAGTTCGCCAGTGCGTTGACTGCCGCGATGGCGCTCGTCCATTGGCTCATCGCCCGCGCGATGAGGACGCAGACCACCACGGCTGCCAGACATGCCACGATGATGATCTTCCATATCGGGGCGAGCAGCGGATTGAGAGCCTGGAATTGTGTTTCGTTGTTGACGAGCCCGGAGAGTTGCCAGGTGAACAAGGCGAGGGTGGCGATACTGAATATGAGTGAAGCGATAGTTCCCCGCGGACGCTGCCTGCCCGATTGGTCAGGTAGCCGTTGATTGCGTATCGACTGTGATTGCTCGGTGGACATAGCATGTCTCCTTGGTCGCATGCCCCTTACGTTTGTAAGACTATACCTTACTAACGTAAGATGAGCCTATGGGTGACGTAATGGGTGGCGGCAGAGCGGAAGACGGCAAGCGAAGGGTCGCGCAGGCGCTCACGCGTGTCGTTGCTCGCGAGGGAATCGCCGGTGTCAGCGTGCGAGCTGTCGCGGCGGAGGCTGGGGTGAGTGGCGGGACGGTGCAGTATCACTTCTCCACTCGGGTCGAGATGATCCGATACGCCATGGAGTGGACGTCAGCGCAGGTCGAGCAGCGCCTTGCCGCGGTGCCACGTTGGGGAGAAATTCGCGAGTGGACCCGCGAGATCTTGCTGGAGCTGTTGCCGCTGGATGTCGAGCGCCGTCGCGAACACGCGATCTGGCTCGCATTCGTGGCCCACGCCGCGACCGATCCGATGCTTGCGGACTTGAAGCGGCGGACGAACTTGAAGCTGAATGAGCTGTATTCACGTATTGTCGTTGCGAGGAGGGGGGGTTCCGTTTCAGCTACTGGCGCGGTGCGTCCCGCGCCGGGCTCGGAGGCGGACGCGATACTTCTTCAGTCCTTGTTGGACGGACTCTCGCTGCAACTTGCGGATATGGAGTCAGAGGAAGCGGCCGAAGCGGGACCGCGGCTTCTCGATCGTTACCTTGCTCTGGCAATTGACGAGCTGCCGGGTCAGGAATCTAAGATCTGAATGGGCACTACGATTGCTTCCCGGCACCACGGGAACCTGCCGTCGCGCCGGACGACTGATCGTCCTGGTCTCATGGGCAACCAGCAGGGCGGCGCCACCGGGCTCGGCCTGTAGGTCCGCCGTGTGCGGATGTCGTCCTTGCTGACCGCCGCCATGCGGAGAGTTCCGCCGGCGGGATCGGGTTCGTCGGACTCCTCGTCTCACCCGCCTTTCGGTGTCGAACCGCTCACGCGCACGCCCGGCCGGCCAAGGAGATCCCTATTGGGATCATCACCGCGGCACTTGGTGCTCCGTTCTGTCTTGTGCTGCCGCGCGGCCGGAGTACGAGATCCGACAACCGGGCCGCTCTGGCGGCTCGTCGCTCAAAGACCGGTTGAGCTGGAGGTTTTTCGTGGGCATGGCCGGCGCCTTCAGCGCGAGCTTGACGGCGAATCGGCCTGGGTGACCGAGACCGGCGAGCACGGCGGGCCGCGGCACAGACGGGGAATCCGGCACCCCGGCGAGGAACGCGGTCTACCTGCGGCGCGAGATCGCCCGCCCAGCGGCGCGGCGGAGGTGAGAATGCCGATCGAGGGGCACTTCTCTTACAGAGCGCGCCGTTTCCCATCGCGCGCGACGACACTCCGCGCGTTCCGGACGACTCGCTCGCGCAACTGTCCACTGTGGCGGCCGAGTAGATCGCGTGTACGGCGACGGGTGGCGGCGGCGCGGTGCTGTTGCTCGGTACCGGGCCCAGTCGCCAGGCCACGTGCACGGCCTGAGGCTCCTCAGCCCGCGCTCATCACCAGACCACCGTCGACCGGCAGGCACACGGCGTTGACGTAGGCGGCCTCGGGCGAAGCCAGGAACAGGCAGGCGTTGGCGACGTCCCACGGCGTGCCCATGCGACTGGTGGGGCTGGCCGAGTTCCGGGTGGCGAGCAGGTCGTCGATCGAGTCCGCCTGCGACGCCAGTTGCCGCCGCACCAGCGGGGTGTCGATGTAGCCGGGAGCCACCGAGTTCGCGCGGATCCCCTGTGCGGCATGGGTCAGCGCGAGCGAGACGGTCACCTGGTTCACCGCGGCCTTGGCCGCCATGTAGGCCGGGTAGGCGTAGCCGATGTGGCGCAGCGCCGCGGCCGACGACACGTTCACGATCGCGCCACGGCCGCGCTCGATCATCGCGGGCAGCACGTATTTGCACGTCAGGAACACGCTGTCGACGTTGATCGCGAACGCCCGCCGCCACTGGTCGTAGTCGAGATCGACGGGGCCGCCGAGCACGGTGGCGCCGACGTTGTTGTGCAGGATGTCCGAGGGCCCCAGCTCCTCGGCCGCCCGCCGGACCGCCCCGGCCACGGAGTCGCCGTCGGTCACGTCGGCCGTGAGCGCCACCGCGGTACCGCCCTCGGCATGGACGGCGTCGGTCGTGTGCCGCGCCGCCGCCGGGTCGAGGTCCACCACGGCGACCGCGGCGCCCTCGCGCGCATAGGTCATCGCCGCGGCCTGCCCGTTGCTGACGCCGCTCTCGCCGCCACCGCCACCGAACACGATCGCGACCTGCCCGGCCAGCCGATCACCCATGCGCCGCCTCCTCGACGTAGAGCTCGAACGTCACCGCCACGGGGTTCTGCCCCGGGAGCACGACACCGGAGTGCACGTGCCCGTTGAGGTCGACCAGCGAGCCGGTCAGCAGGACCTCGGGCGGCCCGCCGTCCGTGCCGGTGACCGTGCCGGTGAGCGTGGTGAACTCCGTGGCGGGCCAGTCGGCCTCCACGGTCCGGCCCGCGCCGGAGCGCAGGCGCGCGCCGACGACGCTGCCGAGGCTGGCCCGCACGATCGCCGACTCGAACCCGGCGCGTGCGGCGATCTCGGCCACCGCGTCGTGCAGATCGACGCCGGGCCGCACGCGCGACATCACCGCTCGCGTGCCGCTGTTGCTGTCGGAGGCGACCGGGTGCGGCGTGAACGCGGGCATCGACGTCTCGGGGTCGGCCTCGCTCAGTAACGCGACGTCGTGCTGTGCCCGCAGCGTCACCTGGATCGGCACGACGCCGACGGTGGTCTCCGGCAGCAGGTGCCCGCCGCGCAGTCGCCCCTCGCCGTCGAGCCAGGTGGCGTGCAGGTGCGTGAACGCCGCGCCGTCCCGGGTGCCGACCGTGGCCGTGCCGCTGACCACGAAGCCGGGCGCGGCGGGTTCGACGGTCGCGCTGAACGTCGCGGGCCGCTCGCCGTCCGTGCCGATCGCCGGGTGGACGTAGCGCAGCGTTCCGAAGCACCCGTGGGCCAGCTCGGCGCTCGCGCTCTGACACCCCGCGGCCTGGGTGAGCGCCCAGAGTCCTTGCGACACCACGGTTCCCGGTGCCAGTTCGGCCCGCACGACGGACACGCTCGTCGGCACCGACACGATGCGCTCGGCGGCCACCGGTCCGGGATGGACCAGCGGGACACCGGCCCGCCGGGCGGTCACGACGCCGCCAGGTCGTGTTCGAGGCGCTCGCGGATCGTGCGCTTGACGACCTTGCCGTAGCCGGACTTCGGGATGTCGTCCCACCACACGAATCGCTTCGGGATCTTGTACCTTGCCAGCGTCTCCGACAGCCACGACCGCAGGTTCTCGTCGTCGGCGCGGCCACCGTCGGCCACGCACACGGCGACGCCGATCTCGCCCCACTTCGGGTCCGGCACTCCGACCACGGCCACCTCGGCGATCGACGGGTGGCGCAGCAGGCGTTCCTCGATTTCCCTCGGGTACACGTTGGACCCGCCGGAGATGAACATGTCGGAGGCGCGGCCGGTCACGTAGACGTAGCCCTCGCCGTCGACCATGCCGAGATCGCCGGTGCGGAACCAGCCGTCCCGGAACGACGCCGCGTCGGCCTCGTCGTTGTTGAGGTACCCGGCGAACACCGCGGGACCCGCCACGCAGATCTCGCCCTGCTCGCCGACGGGCAGTTCGGCGCCATCGGAGTCCTGGATGCTCACCTGCATGCCGGTCCTCGGGTAGCCGCACGTGCCGAACTCGACGCCGTCGGCCGAAGGGCGGCCGTGCTGCGCCGGGGGCAGCACCGTGATGTTGCCTGTGACCTCGCCGAGCCCGTAGTACTGCACGAGCACGTCCCCGAGTACCTCGCGGGCGCGTTCCTGGTCGGCCCGGTACATCGGGGCGCCCGCGTAGATCACGTACCGCAGCGACGAGAGGTCGCGGGCCGCCGCCTCGGGCGACTGCGTCAGCGCCGTGAGGATCGTCGGCACCGTGAACGCGTTGGTCACCCGCTCGGCCTCGACCAGGCGCCAGATCTCGGCCGGATCCAGGCTCGCCGAGGTGGGCAGCACGGTCTTCGCGCCACGTGCGACCTGCGGCAGCAGGTGCACGCCCGCGCCGTGCGAGAGCGGCGCCACCACGATCTGGGCGTCGGAGTCGGCGAGCCCCGGCATCAGGTCGCACAGGTGGTTGTTGACCACGAATCCCATCTGGTCGTGCGTCAGCACCACGGCCTTCGGCCTGCCGCTCGTGCCAGAGGTGAAGAAGTACCAGGCGTGATCGCCGTCGCGCACCGGCTCGTCGGGCTGCGGGCCCGCGGCTGGCAGCGAGACCAGCGCGTCGTCGGCACCCGGCTCGGCGCCGAGCCACAGCGTGCCGCCGTGCAGGCCGGCCACGTCGGCGACCGCCGCCGCGTGCGCCGAGTAGTCCGCGTGGCACACCAGCGCCGTCGGCCGCGTGAGCTTAGCGAGCCCGGCCACCTCGGCCGGCGTGAGCCGGTAGTTGGCCGGAGCGAACACCGCGCCCGCCCGCCACACGCCGAACATCGTCGCGACCAGCTCGACGTGGTTGGGGGAGTGCACGAGCACCGCGTCGCCGCGCCCGACACCCCGGCGGCGCAGCTCCGCCGCCACGGCGTCGACGCGCTCGTTCAGCTCGGCCCAGGTGAGCCGCGCCGGCCCGTGCACCAGCGCGTCACGGCCGGGCAGCCTGCGGGCCGTGGCGGTGAGCAGGTGCGCCAGGTTGACCGCACGCCAGTTGGGTGCGCTCACCGGAGCCGTTCCAGTACGGAGAAGTAGTTGGCCACGGCGACGCCGCCCATGTTGAACACGCCCGCGAGCTCGGCGCCCTCGACCTGCATGCCGCCCGCCTCACCCGTCAGTTGCAGCGACGCCATGATGTGCTGGGAAATGCCCGTCGCCCCGATCGGGTGCCCCTTGGCCTTGAGCCCGCCCGAAGGATTCACGGGCAGCGTGCCGGTGCGCTCGGTCAGCCCTTCGTCGAGGGCGGTCGCGCCCTTGCCCGGCTCGGTGAGACCGAACGCCTCGTACTGCAACAGCTCGGCGATGGTGAAGCAGTCGTGGGTCTCCAGCAGGTCCAGATCGGACAGTGCCGATCCCGCTGTCGCCATGGCGCGCGTGAACGCGTCCCTCGCCCCGGCGAATTCGAGCACGTCCGCCCTGCGGCTCAGCGGCAGGTGGTCGTTGGCCTGCGCGCGAGCGCGCCACGTGATGGCCCGCTGGGCGGAAGCGGCGATCTCCGGCGCGGCGACGACCACCGCGGCGGCGCCGTCGGACACCAGCGAGCAGTCGGTGCGGCGCAACGGGTCCGCGACGAGCGGGTTGCGGTCGGACACCTCGTTGCAGAACTCGAAGCCGACGTCCTTGCGCAGGTGCGCGTGCGGGTTGTCGACACCGTTGCGGTGGTTCTTCGCCGCAATGCGGGCCATCGTCTCGCGGTGGTCGCCGTAGCGGTCGAAGTAGCTCCGTGCGATGTCGCCGAACACCCCGGCGAAGCTGCCCGCCTGCTCCTCCTCCCGGCGGTAGGAGGCGGTGAGCAGCGCGTCGTTGAGCACCTCCGGCCGCGCGGTCGTCATCTTCTCCGCGCCCGCGACGAGCGCGATCCTGCCGCGCCCCGACTGCACGAAGTCCAGCGCCGCGTACAGCGCGGCCGAGCCCGTGGCACACGCGTTCTCGGCGTGCAGGGCGGGAACGCGCGCGAGCTCGGGACGGCCCGAACCCACCAGCCCGGCCTCGAAACCCTGGCGGGACAACCCGCCGTTGAAGACGCCGACGAACACGCCGTCGAGCTCGCCCGCGCCGACCCCGGCGTGGTCGAGCGCCGTGCCGGTGACGGACGCGAGCAGGGCCTCCACGTCGGGTTCGGCCGCCTTGCCGAACGCGGAGTGCGCCCATCCGATGATGCTGGGCGAGGTGGTCATGGCTGGGTCCTCCGGGTGAGTGCGGCGTGCATGGTCTCGGCTTCGCGCCGCAGGACCTCGACGAGCTCCTCCCGGCGTTGCCTGCCGAGTCGTTCGGCGATGGTCGCGACACTGAGCGCGGCCACGGGGCGGTCGTCGGCGTCGCGCACCACGACTCCCACGGCCCACGAGCCTGCGATGAACAGGCCGTCGTTGAGCGCGTAGCCCGCTGTGCGCGAGCGCCGCACCAGCCGGTGCAGCGTCTCGTCGTCGAAACGCGGGTACCGCGTGCGGGCGGCGGCCGTGGCGGAGAGCACGTCGGCTATCTCGTCGTCGGGCAGCGCGCTCAGCAGCGCGAGGCTGCCCGCACCCACGCCGAGCGGGTGGCGGTCGCCCACGGCGAGCGCGTAGTTGCGGATCGGGCCCGGTCCCTCCTGCCTGCGCGCGCACACCGCGTAGCTGCCGTGCCGCACGGTGAGGAACGCGGTGTCCGAGGACACATCGGACAGTCGGATGAGGCTGTCGGTGCTGACCGCGCCGAGCCGGTCGGCGCCCTGGCTCGCGAGCTCACCGAGCACGGCCGCCTGCAGGCCGAGGCGGTAGCGCGAGGTCTCGGGATCCTGCTCGACGTAGCCGGCCCCCACGAGTGCCACCAGCACGCGCCGCACGCTCGCCTTGGGCCGTTCGCTGACCCGCGTCAGCTCGGACAGCGACACTCCGTCCGGCCGGTCCCGCGCCAGCACGGCCACGAGATTGAGCAGCACGAGTGCCCGCTGGATGCTCTGCGCGCCCGCCGGTTCGGCGCCGGTCTCCGCGGAGTGCGCGATGGTCCATGATGCGGACCGTCGAGCGAGGTTGCCGCGTTCTCGCAACGGTCGCGGCTCGGCATCAGCGCTCATGAGAACCATGATGAGCAGAGAACCGGGCTCCTTGCAACGGTCCATGATGTGGACCAGAGATCGCGAAGCGGCATTGACTTCGGTGGCAGGCTCCTCCCACCATCAGTGGGCCTCCCATCAGAGCGGACGAGGAGAACGACAATGATGTCGAAGCGCCGGCTGCGCGGCGTCGCCGTGCTGGCCTGCCTGGCACTGAGCGGATGTGGGTCGGTGGCCGCGGTGCCCGGCGACGAGGTCCACACCTGGAACATGACGGTCACGACCGGTGAGTCGTCCACGTGGTACCAGGCCGCCGAACGGTTCGCGGACGCGCTCGAACGCGAGTCGGATGGACGGATGCGGCTGCGGGTGTTCACCGGTGAGCAGCTCTCGGCGGGTGACCCGGCCGCGGGTGTCGAGCAGTTGATGAGCGGGAGCAAGGACTTCTCCTACAACTCCACGATCATCTACGCGGGCATCGACCCCCGGTTCGGCGCCATCAACGCCCCGTTCCTGTACCAGGACTACGAGGACGCCGACCGCGCCATCGACAACGGTGCGCGCGCGGCCTACGAGGACCTGTGCGCGGAGTACGGCGTGAAGATGCTCGGCTTCGGCGAGAGCGGGTTCCGCCAGGTCTCCAACAACGTGCGGCCCGTGACCACACCGGACGACCTCGACGGCATCAAGATCCGGATTCCCGGCATCGGGCTGTTCACCGACATCTACCGCGGGATGGGCGCCAACCCGACCACGATGAACTTCTCGGAGGTCTTCACCTCGCTGCAGCAGGGGACCATCGAGGGGCAGGAGAACCCGATGGACGTCATCTCGTCGTCGGGACTGGCCGAGGTGCAGGAGTACCTCACCGTCTGGAACTACGTCTACGACCCGCTGGTGCTCGGCATGAACGAGGAGCTGTTCGACTCGCTTGGCGAGGCCGACCAGCGGATCGTGCTCGACGCCGCCGAGGAGGCCAACGCCTTCCAGGTCCAGGCCAGCCGCGACCTCGAGCAGGCCGAGATCGACCGGCACGCCGGGCTCATGGACGTCACCCGGCTTACCGACGAGCAGGTGAACGCGTTCCGGCAGGCGATGCAGCCGCTCTACGACGAGTACGAGCCGGTCTGGGGCGACACCCTGACCACGGCCGTGAAACCGGGGAGCTGAGCCGTGTTCGACCGCCGCCTCGCCACCGTCGAGAACCTGCTGGCCGCGATCCCGTTCGCCGCCGTGGCCCTCGTGGCCTTCGTCAACGTCCTGTCCCGCTACTTCCTCAACGCCTCGCTGGCCTTCACCTCCGAGCTCACCGTGAACCTCGCGGTGTGGATGCTCATGATGGGCGCGGTGATCGGGTTGCGGGAGGGCGCGCACCTGGGCTTCAGCGCGCTGCACGAACGCGCCCGCGGCGCCGTGCGCGCCACCATGACCGTGCTCATCACGCTGTCGATCCTCGTGTTCCTTGCCGTGCTGCTGGTCTTCGGTCTCGAACTGGCTCTCCAGCAGGCGGAGCGAGGCAGGGCGACACCGTCGATCGGTGTGCCGCAGTGGCTGTTCACGATCGCGCTGCCGGTCGGGGCACTGCTCGGCGCCTACCGCACGATCCAGGCTGGCAGGGCCGGGTTCCGCACGGCCACGGCTGATGCCGATGTCGGTGCCCCCGCCGCGGCCACCGGCGACGACAAGGACGACGAGGAGGCCGGCCGGTGATCGGGGTAGTCCTCTTCGGAGCGTTTCTCGTCCTGCTGATGCTGGGCGTGCCGGTGGCGTTCGCGCTCGGTGTGTCCGCGGTGTGCTCGCTGGTGGTGATGGGAGGGCTCGGCGAGCTGTCGCTGGTGCCGAGCGTATTCGTCTCGTCGGTGTCGTCGGAGACCCTGCTGGCGATCCCGTTCTTCATCCTCGCGGGCGTGATCATGGAGTACGCGGGCATCTCCCGCAGGCTCGTCGACTTCGCCCACGCGTGTGTGGGGCAGCGCAAGCACGGCCTGGCGATCGTGGTGATCGTGGCGGCGTTCTTCTTCTCCGCGATCTCCGGTTCGGGGCCCGCGACGGTCGCCGCGATCGGTTCCATTCTCATCCCGGCGCTGATCCGCCATGGCTACTCCGCGCGGCACGCGTCGTCGCTCATGGCCACCGCGGGCTCGATGGGCATCATCGTGCCGCCGAGCATCGCGTTCATCATCTTCGCCGTGGTCGTCAGCGACTTCTCGGGCGTCTCGATCGTCCGGTTGTTCGTGGCTGGCGTCGTGCCGGGCATCATGCTGGCCGTCGCGCTGGTGATCGCGTGCCTGTTCCTGCCGAGGAAGGCACCCGCCACGGCGACCTCGGGCGGTCCCGGCGCGGCGCAGGCTCCCGCGCGCACCGGCGACGGACCGCCGAAGGAGAGTTTCGCCCGCGCGGTCGGCAAGGCCCTTCCCGGGCTGCTGCTGCCGGTCATCATCCTCGGCGGCATCTACGGCGGGATCGTCACGCCCACCGAGTCGGCGGTGGTCGCCGCCACGTACGCGCTGCTCGTCGGGGTGCTGTTCTACCGCGAGATCAAGCCGGCGCAGCTGTACCGGATCTTCACGACCGCGGCGGCGCAGTCGGCCGTTGTGATGCTCATCGTCGGCGCGGCCTCGGTGTTCGCCTACGTGGTGACCGTCAACGACATCGCGGCGGGCGTGTCCGACGCGTTGCTCGGACTGACCGGCAACAAGTACCTCATCATCCTGCTGGCGGTCATCCTGCTGCTCGTGGTGGGCGCGTTCATCGACGCGGTGTCGGCGCTGTACCTGTTCATCCCGATCATCGCGCCGGTCCTGCTCGAGGTCGGCGTCGACGTGACCACCATCGGAGTGCTGATGGTCGTGAACCTGGCCCTGGGACTGGTGACACCGCCCGTGGGCGTGAACCTGTTCGTGGCAGCGGGGATCGCGCGCATCTCGCTCGTCGAGGTGGTGAAGGGCATCCGGCCGTTCTTCGTCGCGGGGCTAGTTGTGGTGCTGCTCGTGTCCTACGTGCCCGCGCTGTCGAACTGGCTGCCCGATCTGCTCGGTTTCTAGCGTGTTCCAGCCCAGGGAGGGGAGAAGATGGCCGTGAACCCGTTCGACCTCGCCGGTCAGGTCGCACTCGTCACCGGAGGCGCCAGGGGTATCGGACTGGCCACCGCGAGAGTGCTCGCGGGCCAGGGCGCCGACGTGCTGGTGGTGGACCTCGCCGACGACGTCGACCCGGTGGCCGAGCTGCGGGAGGAGTTCCCGGCGCGGCGTTTCGCCTACCGCAGGGTCGACGTACGCGACGAGGACGAGGTGCGGCGCTCGGTGAACGAACTCGTCGCCGAGTTCGGCAAGATCGACGTGCTGGTCAACAACGCGGGCACGGCCAGCCGGGCCGGGCTGGACGCGCTGACCGAGGGCGAGTGGCACCGCGACCTCGACACCAACCTGCACGGCATGTTCCTCTACAGCCGCGCCGCCGTGCACCCGCACATGAAGGACCGGGGCGAGGGCCGGATCATCAACATCAGCTCGATCTCCGGGATCATGGGCGGCCCCCGCTCGGGCGGTGAGGGCGGCGGCCGGTCGGGCCCGGCCTACGCCGCGTCCAAGGGGGGCGTCATCGCGCTGACCAAGTGGCTGGCCAAGGAGGTCGGCCCGTACGGGATCACGTGCAACTCGGTGGCTCCCGGCCCGATCGCCACGCCACTGACGACGTCGGTCACCTACGCGCTCGACGACCAGGTGATCCAGCGGATGGGCGAGCCGGAGGAGGTCGGCGCCGCGGTGGCGTATCTGGCCTCGCCGGGCGCGGCGTTCGTTACCGGCCAGGTGCTGAAGGTCTGCGGCGGCGCCGCGATCGGCTGAGGCCTGGCCCGGCTCTATCAAGCACTGAACCTGGAACTACGCTACGAACCAAAAGAACCGGCCATCTATGCGACAGCCGGTCCCCGTGTAGATAGTGCGTGTGTCCGAGGACGATCTTGCGCACAATCCCTACTCTTCGCTTTGCGTCGAGCTGCCGCGTGGGTGTTCAAGTGAGGTGTCCCCTTAAGCGGCCAGCGGGACAGGCTGGCGAGCGAGGTGGAACCGTTGTTGACCAGTGCAGAAGTGTTCTCGGGACGGCGGGACACCTCAGTGCACATGCGTCCCGCCGTCCCGACCAGGCTTGGTTTTGCGCGTGTCACCGTATTGACGATGGTGGCCCATGACCGATCAGTGGCGGTCTCGTCTTCGATCATCGAGGATCGCCGCGATTGCCGCCCTCATCGCGTCAAGCTGAATTTCCAACTCGCTCAACGTCCGTTCGATCGTGTCGAGCCGTCGTTTGACCGTCTCGCCAGTGAACGAGGCCGAACCACCACTCAACGAGCGGTTCGGCGGAACCGTTGCTCGCCAGAGACAGGATTCGCAAGGCATGCCTGCCGGACCGTCGAGACGCTCAAGTTGACCGTGTCCGAAGGACGTTCCACAGAGCGCGGTGAGCTCGTTCGGAAGCGTGCCGTCCGGAATCGGGATGACATGGCAGACGCGCTCGGCCTCCCCGACGGCGCCTTGCGCGGGGCGCGCCAACATGACGCCGCCGAACATCGGGCCGCTACTGGTCATCGCTGCGGGTTGCGGAGTCGAGCACGGCGTTGAGCGCGCTGGACACAGACGACACGTCCAGGTCCACGTAGTCCAATAGCCCGCAACCCTGGTCGGCGAGTTCGCGACCAAGGTTCATGAGCGTTTCTCGGGCCTCGTGGTCGTTGGGGTTGGCATCGATGCGGTCGAGGAGGCCGTTTGTTTGAGCCTGAATGGCATCGGAGATGTGCATGCACCTTCCGGCGAAGGACTGCTCGACGGAAACGTGGGACGTCATGATGCTTGGCCAGACAAGCCGTAGACCCTGGAGACCGCCGATTCGACCTCGGCGCAGTCGAGTCCACTTGCGTCAGCCACCGTGAAGCCCAGTTCGAGTAGTTGGAGTCCGAGGGCGCGGAGTGCGGTGGTGCCGTCGTCGTGGCCTTCCCATCGACGTTGGTGGCATGGTTCGGTTTCACTGTCCACGGCGCGGTTGATCCGGCGCAGGGCGGCTTCCAAGTCGGCATAAGCAGGTTGCCGGAGAGCACGAATCGTCGTGACGCCTTCGAGGTCTTCTTCGGTGTTGTCCTGAGCGGAGTGCACCACCTCCGGGTAACTGGCGGCATCCAACAGCACCGCTGCGTGCAAGGCGTCGTCTTCGTTAATGAGGACTCGCCGGATCATGTCGAGCTGGTCCTTGTTCAGCGGAGTGTAGAGGCTCGGATACTCGGGCGCTGGGGTGTAGTCGAGGTCAGGTGTGGGCTGGTGGAGGGCCTGCTGGTGGGGTGCGCGCACTTTGTCCCTGTCGGGCCGTTCGGCCGCACGTTGGCACCACGTCATGAACATCGGCTGGTCGTGAGTGCTTCGACTCGCTGCCATGTCTAGCCCCTCTCTGCTGGTTCAAGAGCTAGAATCAGCTTTTCAAGCGTGCTTATATCATCGCCATGTCATCGAGGCGCCACGGAGGTGCCATGCGGCCACGGGGAGACGCGGCATGCCGAATCTGAAGAGGCCGAGGGAGGCCCGAACGCTGCTCGAACTGCTGATCTGGGAGCGCAACCAGACCTTTGAGGAGTTTGTCGAGTTCGCCAACGAGTTCGCTCGTACAAAAGGCGAGCCGGGCAGGCTGAGCAGCCGACACCTCGCACGCCTCGCGGCAGGTAGGGGAGACAGGGGGCGCCCATTGGGCCGTCCGCTCCCTGCGACTGCGCGGCTTCTCGAAAGGATCTTTGGCGTTGGGCTGCCTGAACTGCTTGCCCCGAACGCGGCGCCGATCTCGCCAGTTCCGCCCGCTGACCCCGAGCTACGACAGTTGTTTCGGACATCAGCCAAGGTGGATCAATTCGTGCTCAAGCTCTTGCAAGACCAGCTCGGTGCGACACGGCGACTTGACCGGCAACTCGGCGCGCTGGCGACACGGGACGAGGTTCATGCGAAGGCCGCACAGGTCGAGCGGTTTCTTCAGTTCAGCGTTACGCCAAGTGTTCGTGACTCTCTCGCCGCACTGGTGTCGGAATTGTTCGCGCTTTCGGGCTGGCAAGCGCTCGACACCGGGAACATTGCAGAAGCCTGGCAGCAGTACACGCGTGCCCGCTCAGCGGCAGCCGAATGCGGCGACCCCGCCTACGTTGCCCACTCCGCCGCTGGGCAGGCGTTCGTGCTGGTTGAACTGGGAGACACCGAGATTGCGATCAAGCTACTCGGTGAGATGAGGAAGCACGTCGGCACTCGGACCAGCAGACTCATGCGTTCGTGGCTGGCGGCAGCGCATGGTGAGGTTCTCGCAGCTGGTGGTCGGCGAGATGACAGCATGCGTGCATTCGATCGAGCGCAAGCCGTACTACCAGGTGAAACGTCGCCCGAGTCTGGCCCGTACGTTGTGCTCGACCGTGTGCATCTCGGTCGGTGGCGTGGCCACGCGCTGGCGCGCGTCGGTGAACCCGAGGCAGTTGACGTTCTCGCCTCAAGCCTGGACAGGCTCGATCCAACGTTCACCAGAGCGGAAACAGGACTACGAGTTGACCTGGCAACCGCCCTTGCTGCTTCGGGTGAACAAGAGGCTGCCCAGCACCACGCGGCGCATGCGGAGAGGCTCGCAGCCGAGATCGGATCCGTCCGCCAGCGGCGTCGTGTCCAATCGCTCGTTGCCCGTAAGCTGCGGGCGTGACGGATGAGTACGGCGCATGGCAGACCTACGGTGAGCGGCTGATCTATGACAACCAATGGGTCAAACTCGGGCTCGCCGACGTGCAGGCACCGAACGGCGAACGCTGGGAGTACCACGTCGTTCACCTCGCACGCATCGCCATAGCGCTGATCGTCAACGACGAGGACGAGGTCCTCATGCTCTGGCGGTATCGCTTCCCAACCAATCAGTGGGGCTACGAGCTGCTTGGCGGTCTGGTCGAGGACGGCGAAGACCCCGCGAAGACCGCCGCGCGAGAAGCAGTTGAGGAGAGCGGCTGGCGACCGGTCGGCGAACCGGAGCACCTCGTGAGCTTCGAGCCGCTCCCTGGTCAGGTCACCGCGCCGACCGAGGTGTACTTGTGGCGTCAGGCGGAGTACGTCGGCGACCCCACCGAGACCGAAGAAGTCGGGCGGCTTGAGTGGGTTCCGCTAAACCGCATTCCGGGTTTGGTTAGGGAACAGAAAATTCTGGGCGCAGGCGCGCTAGTCCCGTTGCTTCTTTTGATTGCACCTAGGAAATAGGGAATCAATTTGGCTCAAATGGGAGTAGGTCAATGAGCAGCGAGGCTAATCCGTTTGAGATCCCGGATTCGGCGAGTTCGCTCGCCGGAGCTAGGTTCTTTGAGCAGCATGCGCGGGATTTGAGCTGGATAGTGGGATATGAATTTCTCGCGCGCGAAATGGAAAGCTTCACGCAAATGATTGCTAGTGCGATACGTGACTCGAAAGCGTCCAGCCACCTGGAAGAGATCAAATACTCAGAAGCTTCCTCATTGGCAGCGGTCTCGATCGAACATCGAGGTAGCGTCGCGCGAAAGGTTGCAGCCCAGAGTTATCGTACAGCCATTGAAGCGCTGCTCTGTCGATACGTAGACAATTTCCTTTGCTACGTGTGCGATCTTATAGCACTAATACTACGTGAACAGCCGTCCGCGCTGGTTGAATCCGATGCTACCATCTCGCTCCGCGACGTCTTCGCGCACGATGACTTGCCTTCGCTGCAAGTTTGGTTGATTGAGAAAAAGATCAATGAACTCTCCTTTCAGGGATTCATTCGGATAGCTGAATACTGCGCCAAGCGGTTTGACTTGGAGCTGATCCCTTCCTTGTCCACCCGGAAAGATATTTCAATTTGCATTGCGTCTCGCAATTTGATTGTTCACCGTCGAGGCATAATAGATGACCGTTTCATGAAAGCTGCCGAGGTTGACCTAGGAAAGGTGGGCCAACGCCTCTCTATTGATGGGATCGTGTGGGATAGGATGCTGCCCTCGTTGCTGCTTGCCGTCCACGATATCGACGACCGTGCCGCTAGAAAATTCAAGCTACAAAGTGCGTTTGTATTGCGAGGCGACGAGGTTTCCAAAATGCAAGCTGATTTCCTTTCTCAGATTGCCGAGACTGTCATGCGGTGGAGGACGAAGTAGTTAGAAAACGCAATTCTTTACGTCGTGGTTCGCGTGACATCGGTGGGTAGTGGGTTCGCAGGTTCATTTGTGTGGTAGTACAAGCCTGCCGAGTCTCCGCAACTGCCTATCGGACTTGATTTGAGACGCGAGCCGCTTGGCCTGACGCGCATAGTTGAGTGCACCGTCTCGGTCTCCCGCCACTGCGTGCGCGTACGCGAGATCCACGAGCATGCCTGCTCGTGCGCGGTTGAAGTCAGGCGGGAGTAGCGGCAGCGTGCGGGTCAGTTGGTCGATGGCCTCCGACTCGCCGAGGAGGCTTAGCGCGTTTCCCCGCCAACGGTCGAGGTGAGTGCCTGCCAGGAACAGGAACGACAGATGCGGCTCTGCTGGGTCGCTCGGCAGGAGCGTGGCCGCGTCGTCGAACGCGCGCAAAGCATCGTCGCGACGTCCGGCAGCCGCGAGGCCCTCTCCGTGAGCGGCTGCCAGCCACGCGCGCAGGAGCGCCGACGTGTCGACGGCCGCGTCCCGCGCGGCTGCGAACTGCTCGACCGCCAGAGCTGTCTCGTCGAGGTCGATGAGGATGAAAGCTTGCTGCGCCATGGCGTGCGCGAGGAGATGCCCGTCTCCCGCTTCTCGCGCGGCGGCCTTCGCGGTCTCATGGTGCTGCCATGCTTGCCCGTGCGCGTTGCGGTCGATCGACTCCCAGCCCGCCAGTGCGGACACCTCGGTGAGCACGCGCGCGAGCGGTTGTCGCTGACCGTTCGTAGTGCTGAAGTCGAGTAGCTCCTGAACCTTGGCGATCTGTGCGCGGAGTTGGTCGAGCGTCGTGACACCGCCGAACTTCCGATCGACCGCACGCGCCTGCTCAAGCTGCTGCCGAAACAGCTCGACTGTTCCGGCGTCGACCGTGCGCGCGACGGCGATACGTTCGCGGAGCTGCTCGGTGCTCTCGTCGACTTCCTCGGCGGGGAAGCCGAGTTCCTCGTTCTCCCTGCCGTAAAGCTCCCTGAACAGTGCCTGGTAAGGCGCGCTGACCTGCTCGTGGCCGTTCTCCCAACGGGACAGCTTGGTCTTCAAACTCGTCGCTGACATAACCGGGACGTTGCGAGTCAGTGCCAGCCGGAGCAGGTCTGAAATGACCTGCTCCTGTTTGTATCCAGCCCTGATTCGGGCGGCCCGCAATAGCGTCGCGGCCATGTTCTCAGCCGCCCCGATAACTGCTCTGACCTGCGAGGTTAATTGCGGTTAATGGTCTAGGTGTTAACCGTCGCCACCTGTGGAACAGGGGTTTCCTGCCGTTTTCTAGAGACATGGAAACGAACGACAGGAACCCCGCGAGGGCTACCGGGCAGCTACCGCGCATCCCGATCTTTCAACGCGATGGTGACGTCGGCCCGCAGTTCGGCGACCTGCGCGACGAGATCGGCAAGACGGTCCTCAATGGCCGTCAGCCGGGCGGTCACCGGGTCGTCCATCCGCTCCCGCGGCTGTCCCGCGGTAGGCGGTTTTCTGTTGTGCAGCAACGCAAGCAGGTGCTGCGGATGCCACTCCAAAGCAGTCGACAGTGCCTCCAAGGTTCGGTCGCCCCGCCGACGCTGAACGGTGTTGTGCTGGATCTCGCGGACGATCGCTTGCGAGACACCCGAGCGCGTCGCAAGCTCTCGCTGCTTCATGCTCAGCTCAGTCAGGCGCGCGCTGATCGCGCGGCCGACCGCCGCCCAGTTGTCGGTCACTTATTCCTCTTCTCGCGGGGGCCACCTCAGCGCCGAGATTAGCGCTTCGTCTCTTTCGCTGACTCGCCATCCCTGCCGGGTCGCGAAATCCGCACCCATTCGGCCGTTCAATAGCCGATATCAGCGTCAAATTTGAACTTAAATCATCTCTCTTTCATTTGGGGAATCCTTCATGAGTACCGCTATGCCCAATTCCGGTCCGCCGGAGTTCGACCGTGACGCCTACGACGAGCGCCTGTTCGCACTGACCAAGTTCCGCCACGTGCCCGACGACGTGCTGTGCGACTTGGTCCTGCGGGACGGCCTGTGTTTCTGGGTCTTCGACCGCGACGAGATGCCGGACCTGTCCGGCGACGAGGACGCGGACCGCGCGCTCGCTGCCTACCTGTGCGCTGGCTGCCCCGTCCAGGACGAGTGTCTGGAACTGGAACTACGCGTCGACGGCGCCGAGACCGTCGGCGTGTGGGGCGCGATGACCGAGACCGATCGGAGAGCCCTGTACCCCGCGTGGCGCTGGCACCGCCTCAACCCGCCGGAGGACTCGAACGGCGGTGAGAGGCAATGACATGGGAACTGACGCCGACCGAGGTACTTGCCGGGATCGGAGTTCTCCTCGCGCTGGTTCTGGTGTGGCGTTCCGGCTCTCGCCGGGCGCGTCGTGCGGCAGAAGCAGCACGAACCAGCGCACGCGTGGTGTCACTGGCCGGTCGAGTGGTTCTGGCCGGTGCGTCGTTCGTCGGTGTGCAGTGGCTGGTGATCAAGCACGTCGACAACCCGACGTTGCTGCTGGTCTTGCTGGCGATTCCGGACCTGATCACGGCGTTTGTGGTGACGCGCGCTCTGACGGTGACCGATGTCGGCACGACGCGTCGCCGGGGTGATCGACAGTGAGCGGGGAGAGCTACGAGGAGAGGGCAGCCGCCGAGTCCGGGCGGCTGCCCGCCTCCCCGGCTTCGGCGAACGTCGAACAGGTGGGACCGATCTACGACGGCGAGTTGGTCGACGAGGTGCCCGCAAGCACGCCCGCTGAACCGACGTTGTGGCAGCGGTTCGTGTCGTGGTGGCGCCTGAGCCCACGCGTGCCCGTGTCGCTGAAGTCCTGGCCACACGCGCGGCAGGCAGCGAAGGACATGGTCGTCCGCGTCCTGCGCTCGCCGTGGCGCTTCGTGTGGGCCGTCCTCCGTGGCCTTGTCGTCGCCGCCCGTGCCTGGCGAGGTTGGGTCAAAGTCGTCGACTATCGCGAGGCCGCCGAGGAATCCGGCAAGCTTGCCGACAAGTTCGAGAACATCCGTGAGCTGACTCTGTTCCGCTGGAAGATTTCCGGCTCGGTGCTCGGCGCTGCCGTGCTCGCGGGAATCGCGGTCACGGTCGTTTACGGAGCCGTGGCGCTGTGGGGCGCCGGGGCGGTGGCTGCGATCGCTCTGGCGATCACGGGTCGAAAGAAGGACGGCAATCCTGGCCGGAAACCCACTCTCGCGGGACCTCGGACACTGACCTGGACCATCGACTCGCAGGTGCTTGTCGACGCGTTCCGGGACGCGAAGCTCATTGGCAAGGACGAGACCTTGCGACTCGTCGAACGCGCGACGCGGCAAGGTGACGGCTGGGCGGTCACCGTCGACCTTCCGGCCACCCGTAAGGCTGCGGACGTGGTGAAGAACCGGGACGCACTCGCCTCGGCGCTCGCGGTCGACGAGTTACAACTGATCGTCGAGCGGGTTCGGGGCAACGGAGGCCACGCCGGGCGTGTGGCGATGTGGGTTGCCGACAAGGACCCGTACGCCCAACCGCCACTCAGGACTCCACTGCTCGACGTGGCTCGATGGGACGTGTGGCGAGCGGTCCCGTTCGGACGCGACGCACGGGATCGCAAGATCGCGCTCCCGCTGGTGTGGACGTCACTGCTGATCGGTGCGATTCCCCGGCAGGGCAAGACATTCGCCGCTCGACTCGCGGCATCGGGATTGATCCTCGACCCGCACGCGCGGCTGTACGTGGCGGATTTCAAGGCGGGCAAGGACTGGGACGCTGCGGCGCGCGTGGCGCACCGGTTCCTTTCGGGCGATGAGGCTGAACATGTGTTGGCCCTACGGGATTGGCTGGTCGAGTTGGTCGGTGAGGTCCAGCGCCGTTATCGGCGAATGCGCGACCTCGACGACTCCGTGTGTCCAGAGTCGAAGGTGACGCCCGGTATGTCGCGAGATGCCGATCTCGACATGCCCGTCACCGCGCTGTTCATCGACGAAGTCCAAGTGGCGCTTGAGGATCGGACGCCGATCAGTGTGCAGGGCAAGCGACTTCCGGTCGGCGAGTACATCGGAGAGTTGCTCACGTGGCTCGCGAAGAAAGCGCCAGCGGCGGGGATCATCCTGGCGTTGGCGACACAGCGGCCGGATTCCAAGACGATCCCGTCCGGCCTGCGAGCGGTCCTCGGGTCGCGGTTCGCGCTGCGAGTCATGGACTGGCGCGATTCCAACATCGTGCTCGGCGAGCAGATGAACACACGGGGGTTCGACTCCAGCCGGTTGCTGGCTTCGCACAAGGGGGTCGGCATCCTCCGGCCGGACGGCGAGACCGAGGCCGGAGCCGACGTGCTCGCGATGACGGTGCGGACCTACTTCATGCCGAACGACGACTGGCGCACGATCTGTGAGCGTGGGCGAGTGTTGCGTGAGTCGGCAGGCACGCTCACGGGCCATTCAGCAGGTCGCGACCTGCCGCCGCTGCTCGACCACGCGAGCGCGGCGAAAGTGATCAGCGCGAGTTCCGGATCCACGGACGAACTGCCGGAACCGCTCGCGTCCGTGGCCGACTATCTCGCCGACGACCTCGACGGCGACGGCAGGGAGTTCGTGCCGACCGATGAACTACGCGACGCGCTTGACGTCGAGCCAGGCCAGTTCGCGAAGGACATGGGCGCGTTGGGGTGCCGACCGACCCGCCAATACATCGAGTCCGAGGACGGGACGAGGCGTGTACGCGGGTACGTCGTGGCGGACATTCGTGCCGCCGTCGAACGCCCTCGAAGCGGTGATATCGGCCCTACTGGCAATGCTGAAGGGGGCTTGCGATGACCGGTCCCGGGCGAGGTGGGAGGGAGATCAAAGTCCACGTTCCGGCCGATTTACCAGCGCTGAATGCATCGACCTGTCGCATCCTGCTTGGCATACTGGTCAAGCTGACCAAGACCGAGATCCGCGAGGACCTGCCAGAGAAGGGCGCCGAATGACCGCCGAAATCAGTCCGGACCCGTGGGGCGCCTTGGATGAGTTGCTCGGAGTTGAGGTTGCCGAGCCCGTCGACGAGGGAATCGGACCCATGGCGTTCTACGGGCGGTGCTCAACCGAGGACAACCAGGACCCGCAGACCTCGCACGCCTGGCAGCTCGGCAACGCTCACAAGTTTGTCGAGCCGCTCGGCGGCAGCACGGTCAGAGAATTCTTCGATATCGGTCACTCACGTTCGGTTCCGTGGGAGCGGCGACCGGACGCATCCCGGTTGCTGGCCGCTCTCAAGGACCCGAACCGAGGTTGGAACGCCGTCGTGGTGGGGGAGGGGACTCGCTGTTGGTTCGGCAATCAGTTCTCGCTGATCGCGCCGAGGTTCGAGGCGTATGGGGTCGACTTGTGGGTGCCCGAGTTGGGCGGCAAGTTCGATCCGCGTAACCCCTCGCACAAGATGTTGATGAGCGTGCTCGGCGGCATGAGCGAGTCCGAACGGCAGCACGTACAGGCCAGGGTGCGGGCCGCTATGGACGCGCAGGTCATCAACGAGGGGCGGTATCAAGGTGGTCGACCGCCCTACGGATACCAGGTCATCGACAGCGGCCCGCATCCCAACCCGCGCAAGGCCGCCGAGGGCTACCGGCTTCGTGTGCTCACTCTCGACGAGTACGCGGCCGACGTGGTGCGCCGGATCTTCAACGCTTACCTTGACGGTCGTGGTGACCGGGCGATTGCCAACGAGTTGAACCGCCTCGGCATCCCTTGTCCCTCCGCGCACCGGCGAGAGCAGAACCGGCACCGGCTTGCTGATGGCTGGCAGGCAAGTGCGGTCCGGGCGATACTCGACAACCCCCGTTACACCGGGTATGCGTTCTTCGGGCGCTGGACCAAGCAAGAGGTCCTTCTCGATCCCGAGGACATCTCGGCCGGTCACGCCGTGCGGTTCCGGCGCTCCGCGCCCGATCGGGTCGTGCGCTCCCGCAAGCCCGCACATCCGGCGATCGTGTCCGTGGAGACGTTCACCGAAGCGGCCTTGCGTCGACGTTCACGCGCGGCGGGAGGGCTTGCGGCGAGCCGGAAACTGGAGCGCGGCACGAAGCGCGCCTTGAAGCATGTGTACGCCTTGCGCGGCCGTGTCCACTGCGGCCACTGCAATCGCCGTATGGAAGGCACACCACGGCAAAGCCGGATCTACTATCGCTGCTCGGCGCGCACGCTTGTTCCGTCCTCCCCGCTGTTGAAGGACCACCCGAAGAACGTCTACGTGCCCGAGGCTGCTGTCCTCGAACCGCTGAACGAGTGGATCGGTGGGCTCTTCCATCGTGACAACCGCGACGCGACCGTGGCCGCGCTGTTGGCCTCGCAGGGCGCCGTTCCGGAGGAGCAGGCGCGGCAGGTGCTTCAGAAGCGCCTCAGCGACGCTGAGACGAGGCTGCGACGGCTGACCGATGCGATTGCCGCCGGAGCAGACCCGGCAGCGTTCGTGGAGTCGATCAACGAGGCGCAAGCGCAGAGAGAAACAGCCCGCGCGGAACTTCAGAACGCCCAACCTCCCGACGCGCTGAACGAGGCTGAGATCCATGCCGTGATCGACTATCTCGGCGATGTGGGAAGGACGATCAACAGAGCCGAACCGGAAGACCTCCGGGCGCTCTACGAGTCGCTGAACCTGGAGATGACGTACCTACACGAAGAAGATTCGATGTATGCGACCATCAGACCAGGCCGTAGGGATTGTGCTGGTGTCCGAGGGGGGAATCGAACACAAGTTCGCAACATCCCTGCACGGGATGCGTGTTCATGCGACGAACCATATGTGCGTTCGATGGCAAAGCGCCAGCATGTTGCGTGAGCTTAGGCTTGGGAGCGGCTCTCACGGGATGCGCACGGAGTCAAGGCGTCGGTGGTGCAGGCTTGGATCCGCGTTGATTCTGACACGGATCGGCCTCTTGACGCTGGAATGCGGAGTCTTGATCAGCACGGGATCGAGCGCAGCCGGAGCCACAACCGGTCAAACTCGGCTGGGGCCTGCACGGTGGACGGCTCGTGAACTGCGATGTTGACTACGAGTTCGACCGGATGAAGGAGAACGTGTTACTGGGCGGCTCGGCGGAAAGAGATGCGCAGTCCACGGCGTAAAGAACCGTGTCGAACTTCGACAGCTACAGATTCGGAACGGCGAGCACGGGTTCGTATCCTGTTGGGTGCACAACACTCCTGGTCACGCAAGTGACCAGGAGTGTGCGGGCCAGCATTCAAGATCATCTCCACCCTTTACCCGTCCCTTTGAACCGTCGCAGGTAGCCTGCTGGCTAGGGCGATGCTGGCCTGCTCTCCCACTACGCCACGCTCCATGTACTCGTCCTGAGTGGTACTCACTCGCTCGTGGCCTAGGTAATCCGCGATCTGACGAGCGGTCAGCCCCGCATCGTCGAGCACCCCGGCCACGTAGTGCCGCCAGTCGTGAGGGTGTAGACCTTCAAACGCTGTGCCCTTGACCACAAGACGAATGTACTTTCGTGTGTTATCTGGATCACGAAGTGTGCCAACAGTCGATGGGAAACACCACGGTGACGTCGACACGGCATGCCGACGCTTGAAGATGTCCATAACCCACCCCGGCGGCCGAACACGGCGCATCCCCGCCGGACTCTTGGTGTGGTCCTGAACTACCAACCCCACCCCGGTGACCCGTATCACGGTTCCGTGGAACCAGATGGTTCCCTTGTCAAAGTCCACCGAGGTTTCCCAGTCCAGCGCCAAGAGTTCACCCATTCGACTGCCCAGCCCGGAACTCACGTCTTGCATGTCCACAAGATCCCAGCGCGCAGCGTCCTCCGACTGGTGGAACACGTCCAAGGCGGCATTTACTGTCTTCGGGTTGATCAGTCGCGACGACCTGCGCCGCTTCTTCCCCAGCGACTCGATTTCGCGCACGGGGTTGTCATCAAGCGCGCCATGCCGAACGCCCAAAGCGCAGATGGCGGTCAGGACCGCTCGCGCCTGTTTGGCCGCACCACTGCCGTTCTTGTCCCGCACAGTCGTGAGCACGCGATTCGCGATAGGCACCCCGAGTTCCCGCTATCGCAGTTGCGCCAGTGGTTCGCGGAGGTAGCGTTCCCACGCGCCCATGTAGTCCTGTTTGGTCCGAACTGCCTTATCGGACCGCTTCAGCTCAGCGAAGTAGACAGCCGCTCCTACTTCGACTTTGGAGTTCGCCGTGATTTCGCTTTCCCTAACAACACGGACACGATCACGCAGCGCCTCCAGCAAATTATTCTGCGCCTTGGAATTCGTGGCACCGACACGCTCTACACGGCGTGTGACACCGTCGTAGTCGCGATACTTCGCGATGGCGCGATGCACACCAGAAGGCAATTTGCGTATCCGGATCTTGCCCCAGGTGCCCAGAGGCAAGGGCGGTCTGCCCATCAGGCCGTCCCTGGGGCTGCCCAGACTTCGGTTGTCACCGGGGTTGACTGGTTTCAGGCCGCTGCTGCGGTGGTGTAGATGGTCTCAAACTCGACCGGGGTGAGTTTGCCGAGGCGCCGTTGCCGGCGTTTGCGGTGATACTTTGTCTCGATCCAGGACACAATCGCCAGCCGCAGTTCCTCCCTGGTCTTCCAGGCTCGGGTATCGAGAATGTTCTTTTGCAGCAAGGAGAAGAACGATTCCATGGCGGCGTTGTCTCCGCAGGCACCGACCCGGCCCATGGATCCGGTCAGCCCATGGTGACGGAGGAGGCGCCGGTAGCTCTTCGAGCGAAATTGACTACCTCTGTCCGAGTGCACGATCACGCCGTGCGGGTTCCGCAGGGCGATGGCGTTACGCAGCGCCGCCACTGCCAGCGATGACCGCATCCGTGGGCTGATCGAGTACCCGACGATACGGTTGGAGTAACAGTCCTTGACCGCACACAAGTACAGCTTCCCTTCGCTGGTGGAATGCTCGGTGATGTCTGTCAACCACTTCACATTTGGTGCGGTGGCAGTGAAATCGCGGTCCACGAGGTCATCGTGAACCGGCGGCCCCGCCTTCGGGTTCCGCCCCTTTTTCTTCGCATGCAACGAAAAGATCTTCCGCATCGAGCAGAGCCGCCACACCCGGTTTTCCGACGCGGAGAAACCACGCTGGGCGAGTTCGTCGGCGATGAACCGATACCCGTCCGCCGGATCATCAGCGTGGATCTCCAAAGCAGCATCGATCAGATGCGCATCGTCCCAGTCGCGCTGCGAGACCGGCGCACGAAGCCACTGGTAGAAAGCCTGCCGGGAGATACCCAGCACCCTGCACGTCACCGCCACCGGCACCCTGATCCGGGCGCCGGCCGCGGCCAGGTCACGGACGAGCGGGAAGACTATTTTCCCCGCAGAGCACCCTGGGAGAGATAGGCGGCGGCCTTGCGCAGGACCTCGTTCTCCTGCTCCAGCAACCAGTTGCGTTTACGCAGTTCCCGCAGCTCAGCCCACTCCTCGCGGTCACACCGTCACGGGTTCCGTCCTCGACTTCGGCGGCACGCATCCAGTTGGCCAGACAACCGACCGAGATTCCGAAATCGGCGGCAACCTGCTTCAACGGAGCCTCGCCACGACGGGCCACAGCAACCACGTCGTCACGGCACTCCTGCGGGTAAGGCTTGGGCACGACAGGCATCCTTCCAAGCGAGGCCGAAGCCTCACACATCAGATGTCAACCCAACCCTGGGCAGCCCCAACTTCGTGATCAGCGTCAAAAGCTGCACAAGGAATGCGGAAGGCCAGTTCGAAACGTGATCACCTGGTGTGGGTGTGGCTCCGAGCGGTTCCTGACGTGGTACGCAGCGGTGCTCCGACGGCGTGGAGATGTCGGAGAACGTGACCGTATGAGCGGAACAGTCCACACTGGCTGTAGCCGATCTCGTGTGTCGCACAGAATCGGCGCACGATGGTCTGGGCCCGGCGCAGGTTGGGCCGCGGCATGCTGGGGAACAGGTGGTGTTCGATCTGGTAGTTCAGCCCGCCCAGCAGGAAATCGACCCAACGTCCACCGCGAATGTTACGCGAGGTGAGGACTTGTTTTCGCAGGAAGTCCCACTCGTGACGATTGGTCGTCGTGGGCATGCCCTTGTGATTGGGTGCGAAGGAGCATCCCATGTACACCCCCCACAAACCTTGGTGCAGGAGTACGAACACGATCGCCGTCACCGGTGACAGCACCACGAACACCGCGGCCAAGTAACCACCGGTATGGGCGGTCAGCATCGCGCTTTCCAGAACGCGTAGCTTCACTTGTCCCCGCCACGCGGCCTGGATGCTGGACCAATGCAGGTTGAACCCCTCCAGTAGCAGCAACGGAAAGAATAGGAAGGCCTGATACTTCGCCATCCAGCGTAGAAATCCCGCCTTGATGCGACCCTGGCCCGTGGTGAAGGCGAGCGCCGGAATGTCGAGATCCGGATCATCGTCCTCGTGGTTGGGATTGGCATGGTGGCGGTTGTGCTTGCCGACCCACCATCCGTAACTCAGCCCGACCAGACCCGCGTGTACATAACCCACCGCATCGTTGGCGCGGCGGCGCCGGAAGATCTGCTTATGACCGGCGTCGTGACCGAGAAACGACAACTGTGTGCACACGACCGCCAGCAACGCCGCGGTACCCAGTTGCCACCACGAGTCTCCGAGGAAACCGAACATGACCCAGACCCCAGCGAACGCGGCGATAGTGAGCGTGTTCGTGGCCAGGTAATAGCCACGCCGACGGTGCAGCAACCCAGCTTGCTTGATACTGCGGGACAATTCGGCGAAATCGCTGCCGTGCCGCCGGGCGGCGGGTACGGCCGTCATAAAGGAAACCTCCGGTCACGACGATTGAGGGCGCGCCGGGAGCACGAGCATGTTACCGCTGTCGATATTCATTCTACACCTTTGCGGCGCCACCGGGTGGGTGTTCTCCGTGCCGCACGACGGCATCGAGCTCAGTGTTCACGTCCGCGCAACCGGTAGGCGTTTCATTCGCCTCAATGCCGGCTGCTGATGCTGGGCCAAGTGCGCACGCCGTCGCGGTTGTCGTGCCGTGTGGTCGTCGTCATGGCGTGGCCTCCGGCCAGCGGAGTGGCCTCAGGTGGTACCACGAGTAAGGTCAGGCGCCGTCGATCCGATCCCGCGATGGTGACGGTGTCGGTGGCCTGGGAACGGAAACCCTCCAACCGCACTACCCCGCCTGGCACCGTCAACCGGCGCGTATCCGACTTCCACATCGTCAGGTTGTAGGTCACCCGCTCGATCCGGCCGTGCCATATCTGGAGTGCGGCCAGCAGGTCCGGCAACTCGACGGCCAGGTCCCGGGATCGTGGCCACCACACACCATCGACCCGGCCGGTGGGCGCGCCGACACGCTTCATACGCAGCCGCAGCGGGCGGCCTGCCGGTTCGTTCGACATCGGCAGTGTGGAAGAGGTCATCAGGATGTAGGAGTTCGATGTCATGCCGGTGTTCCCGTCTCGATCGGGTCGCGATCGATCTTGACTATCGTCGAGGACGACGCAGGCATGGACACTCGCGTACGAGATGCTCCCGACACCGCTCACACTACGCCCGCGCGGCCTGACACGGGGCCGCATCACACCCTCGCGCACCGCGAGGCCGCCGCCGTCGGGCTCCTAGGTGTAGTGATCATGAGCGTTGTTGACGGTTGGGTCTTGATTATGGGGAAGGCCTCCGTGTGTGGTGTAGGTGTCGAGTCCACACCGCACGGAGGCCTTCGTGTTCCACCGTAATGCCCGGCTGACCGTTCATGGCAGACGACTTCTTGTCTGTCGTGTTGTGGCTGGTCGTCCGATCGCTCATGTCGCCGCCGAGATGGGTATCTCGCGGGCGACCGCGCACAAGTGGTTGCGTCGTTGGCGCACCGAAGGTGACCCAGGCCTGCATGACCGTTCCAGTCGTCCGCTGAGCACCCCGCACCGCACCGACCCCGAACGTGAGCTTCAGGTGTGCCGGCTCAGGCAGGCCCGGAAGCTGGGACCGGCCCGCATTGGCCCCATCCTCGGCCTGCCGCCCTCGACAGTGCACCGGATCCTGACCCGCCATCACCTCAACCGGCTGGCCTGGCTAGACCGGCCGACCGGCGAACCGATCCGCCGCTACGAACGATCCCGCCCCGGCGAACTCGTCCACGTCGACATCAAAAAGCTCGGCAATATCCCCGACGGCGGCGGCCACCGGGTCATGGACCGCCGCAGCGCCGCGGACAACAAGATCGCCACCACCGATCGACGCCAGAACAGTCGACCCGTGATCGGCTACAGCTTCGTCCACTCCGCAGTCGATGACCACTCCCGCCTGGCCTACAGCGAAATCCTGCCCAACGAGAAGAAAGAAACCGCCGTCGCGTTCTGGCACCGCGCCCACCAGTTCTTCACCACCCACGGCATCACCGTCGAACGCGTCCTGACCGACAACGGCGCCTGCTACACATCCCACCTCTGGCGCGACACCCTGCACAACACCGGCATCACCCACCAACGCACCCGCCCCTACCGACCCCAAACCAACGGCAAAGTCGAACGCTTCAACCGCACCCTCCTCGACGAATGGGCCTACGCACGCCCCTACACCACCAACACCGAACGCACCCACGCCCTGGCACACTTCCTCCACACCTACAACCACCACCGCACCCACACCGCACTCAACGGCCACCCACCCATCAGCCGAGTCAACAACGCTCCAAGCCAATACACCTAGGCGTAGCGTGCTAGTTGGCCCGCGAGTTGGTTGCGGGCGAGCGTGATGGGGAAATCCGGTCTCGGGGCCATTGTTCCGTAGCCGGTGAGTGCGTCGGTGACGAAGCGCGCGACGACCGTTGGGGCCGGAGCGACCTGTTCGCTGGCCAGATAGCCGACGACCGTGGTCGGCTCGCCTGGTTCGGTCTCGACCGCGAGTGCCCAGCCGTGCTGTTCGTCCCACAGCAGCATCAAGTCGTGCCGCGGCCGTTGATCCCACCGGCGGGTCAGGCCGAGGTAGGCCGACACCGTGTCGCTGATCTCGAACGAGGTCGCCTCGGCGGGCACCGCGAGCTCCCCGGCCACCGCACGGAGATAACCCTCAAGACCACGACGTAGCGACGCCGTCGTGGTGTCATCACTCATACGCCCAGCATAGGTGGACAACCACGGAACGTCGCGATGACGGGCCGTTCCATGGCCTCTCCCGCGCGCCAAGGAGGCCACAACGGCGCGCTCGCGAACAAATCGGCGCAGCCCGCCCCCGGCACGACCGGTGGGTTTAGCCTTGGTCTCGGGAGATGGCTGTGATGCTGTGTCTTGGCTTCGGGGCGCGCTCCCGCCGCCGACGAGGAGCGTTGCCTCGGCGATGAGGAAGGCGGTGGCGCAGGTGACCGCAGGCGACGACGTCGCCGAGTCGCTACGTTTGGTGTCGGCGGTGCTGGCTGCGTTGCGCGACAACGACGACGGGTTGCCGCCCATCGTGCGGGTGTGCCGAGCGTGTGTGGCGTTGCTGCCGGTGGACGGTGCGGCCATCTCGATCATCGCCAGCAGTGGGCATCGGCAGAGCCTCTACGCCAGTGACGCGGTGGCGGCGCATCTGGAGACCGTGCAGTTCAGCCTGGGGGAAGGACCGTGTTTCGAGGCGTTCGACACCGGCGAACCGGTACTCGTTCCCGACCTGGCGCAGGATGCCGCTGTCGCATGGCCGGTGTTCGCCGCACAGATGAACCCGGCCGACGTCGGCGCGATCTTCGCGATCCCGCTGAGGAGGGGCACCGCGCGGGTGGGCGCCATCGATATGTACCGACGGACCCCCGGATGGCTCCTGGACGCCGAACTGTCCACAGCGCTGAAGATCGCCGACATCGCCACCAGCGCGCTGCTGACCGCCTCAAACACCGGCGCGGACGGTGAGATCGACGAAATGTGGTTGACCACGCTGCCTGGCGACCGGGCCGTGGTGCATCAGGCCACCGGCATCGTGATCGCCGAGTTCGGGATTCCCGCCGAGCAGGCGCTGGCCCGGCTACGTGGCTACGCGTTCGTGACGGACCGGTTGCTGGACGAGGTCGCGGGGGATCTGGTGGCGAAACGACTGCATCCACGGGTGATCGACAGATGAGCGCGATATCGGACTGGTCGGTGTGGCTTGTGGCTGGTCCTGGCCGGGGCGATGCCATTATCGTGGGCGGAAGAAACGAAGCTGCTATGAGTGGGCAATCGGAATCCGGTGGTGCGGCCCGGGAACGAGAGCTGCTGTTGGCGTTCGTCGACATGGCCGACACGCTCGTCGACGACTACGACGTGGTCGAAGTGCTCCACCGACTCGCCGACTACTGCGTGTCGCTCCTCGGGGCATCCGCGGCAGTGTTGTCGCTGTCCGATCAACGCGGCGGCCTGCGCTTGATGGCCTCCTCCCCGGAGCGTGCCGGCCTGCTGGAAACCCAGACCGAGCAGGGCCCGTCCCTGGAGGCCTATCTCACCGGCGAACTCGTTCAGATCGACGATCTCACCACGGCGACCACACGTTGGCCGGAGTTCACGCCGGAAGCGCTCGCGGAAGGATTTCACACGGTGCAGGCCGTGCCGCTGCGACTCCGTGGCCAGATCATCGGTGCGCTGAACCTGTTCGGCCGTGACACCAAGCTGGGCCCACGCAATCTCAAGGTCGCGCGTGCACTGGCCGACACCGCCACCATCGGCATCCTGCAAGAGCGCGCGATCCGCCGCGGCGAAGTCCTCGCCGAGCAGCTTCAACGGGCACTGAACAGCCGGGTAATCATCGAACAGGCCAAAGGCGTGCTCTCCCACGCCGCGGGCCTTCCGATGGACCATGTCTTCCAGTACCTGCGCACCTACAGCCGCGACCGCAACCTGCACCTGCACGACGTCGCGAACGACATCGTGCGCGGACACCTGGAACCCGGTGCCATCGTCGACGCCCACAAGGCCCGCGATCGTCACCAACCGCGCTCCGCGCCCTGACCGTCCTCGACCCGGCATCGTGAGACAGGCGAAAAACGCCCCCACGCCGCGAAGCCGCCACATCCGATATCAGCACGCTGCGAACACGAATTCGCCCGTATTTTTTCAACGATCGATTCCACAATCGACGTCGTGATCGTCGCTCGTGCCCCGGTGGCAATTCCGATCCAGCAGGACACGCTGACGGGAGCCGCCGTGACCAACACACGTCCACCCCCGCACACTGGCGCCGAAGAACTGGTCGACGCCCTCTACGCCGCGGGTCTCCACCTACGCCGCGCTCACCGGATGAGTGACCAGCAACGCGTCCGTGCACACATCGACAACGCTGCCGCCCATATCGACGAGACCGTCAAATACATTCACTGCGAGTTCTACGCACGCATACGAAACAGCGGCCCGCCGTGACTCACAACGCTACGACAACTCACCGCATGAACCCCACCACGCGAGCCGGGCAGTCGTCGTCGGTGGCGTTGGCGAAAGCGGTGTAACCGCCCGTCCCGGACGCACGTCGTGATCGACCTGGCCACCCACGCCGTTGTCGCGACGCGATCGAAAGCGCACGCGCCGGAGATTC